>DATDMG010000108.1:0-14923 GCA_036518955.1 Kineosporiaceae bacterium
CCGTAGCCTGTGATCACCTCGTCGACGACGAGCAGGACGTCGCGGTCGCGGCAGATCTTCTCGGCAGACTCCAGGTATCCCTCCGGTGGGGGGAAGACCCCACCGGCCCCGATGACCGGCTCGACGAAGAACGCGGCCACCCGGTCCGGCCCGATGGCGTCCAGGGCGGTGGCCAGTGCCTGCGCGCTGTCCCACGACACCTGCACGGTCTCGTCGACGAGCGGTCCGTAGCCGAGCCGGTTGACCGGGATGCCGGAGAGGCTGGTGCCGCCGGCGTGCATGCCGTGGTAGGCGTGCCGGCGGCTGACGACGATCGTCTTGTCCGCCCGGCCGAGTACCTGCCAATAGCGTCGGACCAGTTTCAGTGCGCTGTCCACCGAGTCCGACCCGCCGCTGGTGAGGAACACCTTGCTGCCCCGGACGGGAGCGATGGCCGCCAGCCGCTCGGCGAGCTCCAGGGTCGGCCGGGCGGCCAGGTCACCGAACGTGGTGTACGCCGCCAGCCGGCGCATCTGGGCCGCGGCCGCGTCCGCGAGTTCCGCCCGCCCGTGCCCGACGTTGCAGTACCACAGCGCCGCGGTGGCGTCGAGATAGCGGCGGCCCTGCTCGTCGACGACATGGGCGCCGTCACCCGCGGCGATCACCAGCTCGCTGCCGGTCTCTATCGCGGACATGTCGGCGAAGGGATGCCAGTACGTGCCCATGACGCCTCGCTCTCGCGGAGTGGGGCGGCCGGCCGGAACCGATCCGGGCAGGCCAGGACGGGAGCGTAGCGCCCAGAGCCCGGCTGGTGCGCGGCCCGCCCCGGGCGTCCGGCTGCCTTCCGGCCAGGGCCTGGGGCCCCGCACCGCTGGGAGCGCGGCACCGAGGATGCGACCATGGGGCCATGAGCATGCCGCAGCACCGGGGTGGGCGGCCGCGCCGGCCCGCCTTCGTCGAGCCCGGAGCGGCCGACCTGCACGTGGGCGGGGCGGACCCGGCCGAGCTGGTGCAGGCCGCCCATGCCACGGCGGAGGCGCTGGTGCGGCACGGGCGCAGCGGCGACGACAGCGTCACCGCGCGGCTGGTCGCCCTCACCGACGAGTACGGGATCGACGAGGTGGCGATGCTCTGGGCGAGCCGGCCCCCGGACTCGCTGCCCGGCGCGCTCTGGCGGCTGTACGCGCTGCGCGCCGGCATCAGGCGGCAGAGCGAGCTGATGGCCTGGGCCTTCGAGGCCGGGCGGCACCGGGCTCCCGTCCATGAGGCGGTGGCGGGCGTGGCCGAGCCGCCTGGGCCGGTCGAGGTCCGCGATCTGGCCGACGCCGTCCTCGCCGGGGCGTTCATCGGCGACCTGGACGTCGCGCTGGAGCGAGCCGCGGCGTTCTGCCGGGTCGTCTCGACCGGTTGGGCGGTGCTGGCCGATTGTCCGGACGCCGTCCGCGCACCTGCGTCGGGCACCCCCGTGGTCGGCGCTGGCTCCGGGGAGGACGCCGGTGGGGCCGCGGGTGGCGATGCCGCCGCCGCGCTCACGCACCGCGCCTCCGACCTGCTTCGGACCGGTACCCAGCTGGAGGCGGCGGCCCGGCGCTGGCGGGCCGGGACCCTGTACTGAACGCGGCACTCAGAACGCGGCACTCACCGGCGGCTACTCATGGCGATAGGACCTGGTGTCCGGCGGGTGCCTGGGGTGGCACGGACGGCGGATTGGAAAAACCTCAGGCGGACCGGGAACATGGGCAGTGGGTGCCGCGTTGGCCCCCATCGGTGACACCTTCGGGTCTCACCTGGCGTCGGGCCGCGGTAGCCCCGGGTCCCATGAAAAGCCGCTACGAGCGGCAGTTGCGCCGTGAGGCGCTCCCGGCCCGACGCCTGGACCTGTCCCTTCCGCCGGCAAACCTCGACCTGGGGAGTGTCCCCGCACCCGCGCGACCATGACCATTCCTCCCGCCGACCCGGCGCCCTCCCGGCTCCGGACGCCCCGCTCGGCCCGCGAGGCCTGGGCGCGTGCGTCCGGTCGGTGGCGTGCGATCCGGTGGCCGACCTGGGTGCGGCCGCTCGGCCGCGCGGCGGGCGTGCTGGCCGTCGTCATCGTCGGAGCCGGGCTGGGCGCCGCGATGACGCCCTCGGTGCCGGCGACCGTCGGGCCGCTGAGCTTCGACGTGCGGGTCACCCCGAGTCTGCGACCCGGGGTCAACCTGCTGTTGCCGCCCGCCGGTCAGGTGCGGTTCGGCACCCACCTGGCGCCCGTCGCGGTCGACGCCGCGATCAGCGAGGTCGACCTGGAGAAGGCGCGGGCGCTGATCAACTCCCCGCACCAGCTGGGCCGCCTGGAGAGCACCGCCCCGGACGAGCTGCGCACGGCCACCATCGAGGCTGCCGGGCTGGCCGCCGCGTGCACGCTCGTCGGCGCGCTCGGCCTGGGGCTCCTGGTCTACCGTGCGCACTGGCGCCGCACGGCGCAGGTCGCCGCCACGGTGACCGGCGCTCTGGTGGTGACCGCCGCAGCGGTGAGTGGCACCTTCGACTCCGACCGGTTCGCCCAGCCCCGGTTCGAAGGTTTGCTCAGCCAGGCCCCGTACGTCGCCAACCAGACGTCGTCTCTGGTCAAGCGCCTGGAGTCCTACCGCACCGGTCTCGCCGCCATCGTCGAGAGCGTCACCACCCTGTACGGCAAGAGCGGCGACCTGCCGGTGATCCCCGAGACCCGCCCGGACGACCTGATCACGGTTCTGCACATCTCGGACCTGCACCTCAACCCGCTCGGTCACGATCTCACCGACCGGCTGGTCAAGCAGTTCGGGGTCAACCTGGTGATCGACACTGGTGACATCACGACCTGGGGCACCGAGGTCGAGTCGGCCACGCTGTCGCGGATCCGTCAGCTCGGCGTCCCGTACGTGTTCGTCCGCGGGAACCACGACTCGTTGCGCACCCAACGAGCGGTCGCCGCCAACCCGAACGCCGTCGTCCTGGACGGCGGCGTCGCCGAGGTCGGCGGCCTGGTCATCGCCGGCCTCGGCGACCCGAGGTTCACGCCGGACTCCTCGGTGGCCCTGCCTTCGCCGTCCCGGGTGTCGGGCAGCGGTGGCTCGTCCATGGGGTCGGGAGCCGGCGGCGGCTCGGGTGCCGGTACCGCCGCGCCGTCCGGTACCGCCGCGCCGTCCGGTACCGCCGCGCCCAGCCCTTGGCCCTCCACCGCGGCCCAGGCCGTCGTCCGGGGGGAGGACCCGGAACTCGTCGAGGGCCGCCGGCTGGCCCAGCTGATCCGTTCCTGGGACGCCGCGCACCACGACCGGCCCGTCGACATCGCCGCGTTCCACGAGCCCGCCGGTACCCCACCGGTCGACGGGCTGGTGCCGCTGGCGCTCGCCGGACACGTACACCACCGGATGGTCAGGACCTACCCCCTGGGTACCCGGTTGATGGTGGAGGGATCGACCGGTGGTGCCGGGTTCGACAGCCTCAAGCCGTCCGAGGGGCAGCCCGTCCCGCTGTCCGCCACCGTCCTGTACTTCGCCCGGTCCGGAGCCAGGGCGGGCCAGCTGCTGGCGTACGACGAGGTGACCGTCGGCGGTTTCGGGCTGGCCTCGGTGTCGCTGGAGCGGACCGTGTTGCGGCCCGACCAGGCCCAGCTCGCCCCCGGAAAGCTGCGGGGACCGTTGGTGTGCCCGACGTCGCCGTCCACGGCGTCGCCGGGTCCCACGGTGGCGACCGGGTCCTCGCGGCCCCCGTCGGCCTCTGCCGTGGCTGGGTCCGGGCGTCCGTCGGTGGGGTCGTCGTCCTGTCCTTCGGCCAGTCCCTGATCCGGACCCGCCGCCGTCCTGCCGGAGTGTGCCGACGCCGACGTGCCGGCGAGGGCGTCACCTGGGTCGCGTAGAGTCCGCAGCCGGGCCGATGAGTGCCCGGGCATCTGGTCGGAGGGGGTCAACGGTGTTCCGCGTGCGTCGCCGCGACGCCCAGCTCGGCGACCTGCTCGTCGAGTTGGGCGGCTACCTGGTGGCGGGGGCCCAGTTGCTGTCCGAGGTGCTCACCGCCGAGCAGACCGAGCGGGCGTCGACGGCGTCCCGGCTGCGTGAGGTGGACCATGCCGCGGAGGCGGCAGGGCACGGGGTGATGCGGCTGCTGTCCGCGGCCTTCGTCACGCCGTTCGACCGGGCCGACGTGTACCGGGTCAGCTGGGCGATGCGCGCCTGCGTCGGCTGGATGGAGGCGGCCGCCGACGACATCGCGCTGTTCGCGGTGGGACCGGTGCCGACCGGGGTGATCGAACTGGTGTTCCTGGTCGTCCGGGCAGCGGACGTCACCGTGCAGGCGCTGCCGAGGCTGACCCACGCGTCCGAGCTCTCCGACTCGTGGATCGAGCTCAGCAGGATGGGCAAGCAGGCCGGCCAGAGCCATCGGCGGCTGTTGGCCGACGTCACCGCCACCCCGACCGACCCGGCCACGCTGATCCGGCTGGTGACGGTGGCCCAATCGCTCCGCCGGGTGGTGGAGGCGTTCGAGGAGATCGCGAACGCGCTGCAGACCGTGGCCGTCAAGGAAGGATGACGGCGTTGGGGGCAGCCGTCGTCGTGGTCGTCCTGGTTGCGCTGATCTTCGCCTGGACGAACGGGTTCCACGACGCGTCGAACAGCGTGGCGACGTCTCTGGCCACCGGAGCTCTCACGCCGCAGGTCGCGCTGGGCCTGGCGGCGCTGCTCAACGTGGTGGGTGGCCTGTTCGGCGTCTCGATCGCCCAGACGGTCCGGCGCAGCCTGCTCGACGTCCCGATGGATCAACTCGGGGTGAGCCTGATCACGGCGGCCTTGGCGGCGGCGATCGCCTGGAACGTCGTCACCTGGCGGCTGGGCCTGCCCTCGTCGTCGTCGCAAGCCCTGTTCGGGGGGTTGGCAGGCGCCAGCCTGACCGCCGGAATCCCGGTCAGCTGGGGAGCGATCGGTCACGATGTGCTGCTGCCGATGGTCGTGTCACCGGTCCTCGGGTTCGGCGCCGCCTGGGTGCTGACCGCTGTCCTGCTCCGCGTCGTCGGGGACGCCGCGCACGCTGTGGCGATGCGACGCTTCCGGCTGGCGCAGACCGTGTCCGCCGCGGCGATGGCACTCGGGCACGGGTTGCAGGACGCCCAGAAGACGACCGCCGTCATGCTGGTGGCACTCGTCGCGAGCGGGGAGGCGCAGGGTGAGGACGGCGTCCCGCTCTGGGCTCGGGTGGCCGTGGCCGTGGCGCTCGGCGCCGGAACCGCGTTCGGCGGCTGGCGGATCATCCGCAGCCTGGGCCGGCGGATCGCCCCGATCGACCCGCTGACCGGGTTCGCGGCGGAGGCGGTGGCCGCGGGCGCCCTGTACACGGCGGCCGGCGCCTTCGCGGCCCCGGTGTCGAGCACGCACGTGCTCGTCGCGTCGATCATGGGCGGCGGGGCGACCCGTGGGCTGCGATCGATCCGTTGGCGCCATGTCCGCTGGATCGTGCTCGCCTTCGTGGTGACCCCCCTCGCCACCGGCCTGCTGGCGGCCGCCCTCTGCCACCTCACACCCCAGCTCACACCCCCGCTGTGATCAGCCGAAGCGGCCGCTGATGTAGTCCTCGGTGGCCTTCTCGGAGGGGTTGCTGAAGATCTTCGCGGTGTCCGCCATCTCGATGAGCTTGCCCGGCTTGCCGGTCGCCGCGAGGTTGAAGAACGCCGTCCGGTCGCTGACCCGGGCCGCCTGCTGCATGTTGTGGGTGACGATGACGATCGTGTAGTGGGACTTGATCTCCTCGATCAGATCCTCGATCGCGAGAGTCGAGATGGGGTCGAGCGCCGAGCAGGGTTCGTCCATGAGCAGCACCTGGGGTTCCACGGCGATCGCCCGCGCGATGCACAGGCGCTGCTGCTGGCCGCCGGACAGGCCGGCTCCCGGCTTGTCGAGCCGATCCTTGACCTCGTTCCAGAGGTTCGCCCCACGCAGCGACCGCTCGACCGCCTCGGTGAGCTTCTTCTTGTTGCGTTCGCCGTTGAGCCTCAGCCCCGCCGCCACGTTATCGAAGATCGACATGGTCGGGAAGGGGTTGGGTCGCTGGAACACCATGCCGATCGTGCGACGCACCGCCACCGGGTCGACGTCCTTGCCGTAGAGGTTGCGGCCGCTCATCTCGACCACACCCTCGACCCGAGCGCCCGGAAGGACCTCGTGCATCCGGTTGAGCGTCCGCAGCACCGTCGACTTGCCGCACCCTGACGGGCCGATGAACGCCGTCACCGACCGTGCCTCGACGGTCATCGAGACATCCTCGACGGCCTTGAACGCGCCGTAGTAGATATTCAGGTCCTTGACGTCGATGCGCTGGGCCATCGAGAGATCCTTCTCGCGAGTCGTCGGTGGACGAGGGGCGGCCGGGGTCACTTCTTGACGCCGCTGAAGCGGGCCACGAAGCGTCCGGCGAGGTTGAGCAGCAGCACGACGATGATCAGGGTGAGGGCCGCGGCCCACATCCGCTCCGTCGCGGCCGCATCGCCTGTCCCGAAGTTCTCCCGGATCATCGTGGGCAGGGCCGCCATGAAGCCGCTGAACAGGTTGGTGTTGATCCCCGCGGCGTAGGGCCCGAGGATCAGCAGCGGCGCCGTCTCGCCCATCACGCGCGCCAGGCCCAGCATGATGCCGGTCACGATCCCGCCGAGCGCGGTGGGGACCACGATCCGGGCGATGGTCTTCCACTTCGGCACGCCGAGGGCGTACGAGGCCTCCCGCAGCTCGTTCGGCACCAGCTTGAGCATCTCCTCGGTGGACCGCACGACGACCGGGATCATCAGCAGCACCAGCGAGAGCGACACCGCGAAACCGACCCGCTGGGCGTGGAACGTGGTCACCCAGACCGCGTAGATGAACAGCGCCGCGACGATCGACGGGATGCCGGTGAGGATGTCCACCATGAAGCTGACCACCCGGGCCAGCCGGCCCCGGCCGTACTCGACGAGGTAGATGGCGGTGAAGACCGCGAGCGGGACGGCGATGAGCGAGCAGATGATCGCTTGGACGAGGGTACCGAAGATCGCGTGATAGGCGCCGCCGCCGGGCCTGTCCTGGGTGATGCTTCGCTGGGAGTGGGTCCACCACTGCGACTCGACGAGCAGGTGCCAGCCGTTGGAGACGACGCTCCAGAGGATCCAGGCCAGCGGGATCATCGCCAGTCCGAAGGCGGCGCAGACCAGCAGGGTGGCGATCCGGTCGCGCAGGACGCGGCCCGGGGAGAGGAGGTCGAGGCCCGGCGCGGCCGAGCCGGTGGGGCGGGTGACGGTGGGGTCGGCGGTGGTCACTCCGTGAAGGCCTTCCTGCGCTCGATCACCACACGGGCGATCGCGTTCACGACGAACGTCAGGACGAACAGCACCAGGCCGGCGGCGATGAACGCGCCGGCCTTGGCGGGTGAGTCGAACTCCTGCGCGTTGTTGGCGATCTTCGAGGCGAACGTCTCCCCGCCGGAGAAGATCGACCAGGTGAAGGTGGACACCGTGCTGAGGATCATGCTGACGGCGATCGTCTCGCCGAGCGCGCGGCCGAGGCCCAGCATCGCCGCGGACACCACACCCGGCGTGCCGTAGGGGAGGACCGCCGTCCGGATCATCTCCCAGCGGGTGGACCCGAGGGCGAGGGCCCCCTCCTTGTGCGCACGGGGGGTCTGTGCGAACACCTCGCGGCTGATCGCGGTCACGATCGGAAGGATCATGATCGCCAGGACGATCGACGCCAGGAAGACGGTTCCCCCTACCCCGGCGGTGTTGTCGAACATCGGGAACCAGCCCAGGGCGTAGCCGGCCGCCTCCTGAAGGGGCTTGACGTACGGCTGGAGGATCGCGGCGCCCCACAGGCCGTACACGATCGAGGGGACGGCGGCCAACAGGTCCACCAGGTGGGCGAAGGGCCGGGCGAGCCGGCTCGGTGCGTACTCGGTGAGGAACAGGGCGACCCCGAGCGCGATCGGTACGGCGATGATCATTGCGATCACGGACGAGATGACGGTCACCCAGAGCAGGTCCGGGATGCCGAACCTCAGCGGCGTCGCGTCGACGTCCCAGACACGGTCGGTGAGGAAGTTGGCGTCGTCCTTGGTCAGCGCGGGGATCGCCTGCGCGATCAGAAAGACCGCGACCGCCGCGATGACGGCGACGACCAGGACGCCGGAACCGGTCGCCAGGCCGCTGAACAGTCGGTCCCCGAAGCGGCTGGTCGATCCGACGTCTCCGGAGGGCCGGGAGTCGAGCTCGGAGTGTCCGGTGATGGTCGCCATCGGCAGGTCCTCACGGGTGGGGCGTCGGTCGGAGCGGGGTGGGGCGGTCGGCGCGCGGTCGGCCGGTCGGGACGGGGCGTCTCGTGGAACGCGTGGTGCCCTGCTCACGTCGGGAGCAGGGCACCACGACGAAACCCGTGGCTGTGGTCCGGCGTCAGCTGATCGCGTTGATGGCGGCCACCACCTTCGCCTGTACCTCGGCCGGGAGCGGGGCGTAGCCCGCGCTGGTGAGCTTGGTCTGCTCGGCGGGGTCGGCGAAGAACTTCAGGAAAGACTTCACCAGAGCGGTCTTGTCGGCAGCCAGACCCTTGGAACAGGCGATCTCGTAGGTGACCAGGACGATCGGGTAAGCACCCGGCGCCTTGGTCGCGTAGTCCAGCTTCAGCCGCAGGTCGTTGCCGGTTCCGGTGACGGTGGCGGCGGCCACGGCCTTGCCCGCCGATTCGCCGGTCAGCTCGACGGCGCCGGCCCCGTTGTCGACCTGCGCGATGCCGAGGTTGTTCTTCGTCGCGAACGACCACTCGACGTAGGAGATGCCGCCCTCGGCCCCTTTCACCGCCGCGGCCACGCCGTCCGACTTCGGCTTGCCCTCGCCGACCTTTCCGGACCACTTCTTGGCCGGGGTGTCGGTCCACACGGCCGGCGCGGCGCCGTGGAGGTACTTCTGGAAGTTCTCCGTGGTGCCCGACTCGTCCGAGCGGTAGAAGACCTTGATCGGCTCGCCCGGTAGGGCGGCGCCGCTGTTGATGGCCTTGATCGCGGCGTCGTCCCAGGTCTTGATGTCGCCCTTGAAGACCTTCGCGGCGACCTCCGGGGTCAGCACCAGCTTGCTGACGCCCTTGACGTTGTAGGAGATCGCGATCGGGCCGGCCACCATGGGCAGGTTCCACGCGTCGTTGCCGCTGCAGCGGGCCTTGGCGGCGGCCGCCTCGCTCTGACCGCCGCCGGAGGCGTCGGTCTTCAGGGCCGAGTCGGAGCCGGCGAAGTCCACCTGGCCGCCGTTGAACTGCTTGATCCCGGCGCCGGAGCCGGTGGCGTTGTAGTTGACCGTCGCCTTCGGGTTGGTCGTCTGGAAGTCGGCGATCACCTGCTGGATCGCGTTCTTCTGGGCCGTCGAGCCCTCACCGTTCAGGGTGCCGGCGGCCTCCGCACCCGCCGCGGCCGAGGCCGACGACGACCCTCCGGCCGCCGCGGAGCTGTTGCCCGAGGAGGGGGTGGAGGAGTTGTTGTCGGAGCCACAGGCTGCCAGGGCCAGAGCGCCCACCACGGCGACTCCGAGCGCTCGACCCGACCGAGAAAGCTTCACTGCCGCAAGCCCCTGTCTCGAGGATGGCGGCGGGCACGGCCCACGTCGGGCCACCGCCGGGCACCCTTCGGCGCCACTGCTGACGCTAGGCATGGCAGGTGAAGGGGTCCCCGGCCGCCGATGAACGCATCGTGAATCCGACGGTTCGCAGAGATGACGTTCCCCGGAACGCAGAATGGCAGCTTCGTGACGCCGCCATCCTAATCGGGCATCAGTCCTGGTCCTGCCCACGTGTGCCGATGCGAAGACCAGCCAACGGGACGCCGTGTCATCGCCGCGTCTGGTGAACGTCAAGAGCGAGTCAGCGGGTGCCGTGTCGCTCGACCGCGACGACCAGCGGGTGGCTACCCGGTCTCCGGGTCGCGTGCGCGACGAGGACGTCCCCCGGATGCAGGTAGGGGTTCGTCCTCGGGACGAGTGGTGCCGCCTCCGGCGTGCACCAGTCCCGGACGGCGGCCAGCACGTCGCCGAGCACCGGCCGGTGCGTGCACAGAGCCCCGCCGCGGGGGCTCTCCAGGAGCTGGCGCAGGTGCCTGGTCGCCTTGGCCGGGGAGCGCCGGTGCCCCGCCTCGGACAGCCCGCTCTTGGTGCGGAGCCGGGCGCCGGACAGGGCGAGGTAGGGGGCCATGGTGTCCAGGCACCGGCGCCAGGGTGAGGAGATCACCTGCTCCGGCCGCCAGCACTGCAGCAGGGCCCCGAGCGCCAGGGCCTGTCGCTTGCCCGACGCCACCAGCGGGCGGTCGGCGTCGGCGCGAGCCCAGGCGTCCCGTGGCCGGGCGGTGGCGTGTCGCACCACCAGGGTCGCCGTCGTGGCCAGGGTGCCGTCGCCGGCGTAGCCGGCCAGCGACTGCAACGGCGCGTTGTCCGCGGTCCGGGCCAGCTGGTCGGCGGCCGCCTCGAACGGCACCCAGCGGACGTCGTCCACCGCCTGCGAGGTGGCCTTCGCCGGTGGCCCCGGGCGGCCCGGCCGGGCTGCCCAGTACGTCACGTCCTCGCGCCCGCCGTCCTCCGGCAGGCAGCGCACCGGCGTCAGCGGGCGGCCGAGGACGACGTCCGTCCCGGCCTTCTCGGTCGCCTGCCGGACGGCGCACTCGGCCAGGCTCTCGCGGCGCTCCGGCACGCCCGAGGGCCACCCCCATTCGTCCGGTCCGGCCCGGTGCACCATCAGCACCTCCAGCCGGCCGTCCCGGGCCGGGCGCCAGCAGATCACGCCGGCGGCCACCACGTCCGGGGGGCCGGCCGGTGCCGGCGGGACCGGCCGGCCCCCCGGGCCGGTCGCCGGGGTCCGGGGGTCGGTCCCCGGGGCGTCGGCCGCCGCCGGCGGGTTCGCGCCGGCGCGCAGCCCCGCCGCCGGGCGCGGCGAGGTCATCGCCGCCGGGTGCCGCGCCGGCGGGGGCGGGCGGCGATCAGGTGGGCCTGCAGGTCGCGCCCGGGCCCCTCCTCCGGGGTGGGGTGCCGGGTCCAGACACCGTCGGAGCCGAGGTGCCAGGAGATGGTCTGCGGATCCATCGACAGGGTCAGCAGTTCGTCGAGCTCGGCGAGGTGCTCGGGGTCCCGCAGGCGCAGCAGCGCCTCCACCCGGCGATCGAGGTTGCGGTGCATCATGTCCGCGCTGCCGATGTACACCACCGGCTCGCCACCGCCGGCGAACCAGAAGATCCGGGAGTGCTCCAGGAAGCGCCCGAGAATGCTGCGCACCCGGATGTTCTCGCTCAGCCCGTCGACCCCCGGCCGGATCGCGCAGATCCCGCGGACGACGACATCCACCGGCACCCCGGCCTGGCTGGCCCGGTACAGCGCGTCGATGAGGACCTCGTCGACGATCGAGTTGAGCTTGAACCGGATCCCGGCCGGGCGGCCCGCCGCATGGTGGTCGATCTCCCGGTGGACTCGGTCGACGAGGCCGCTGCGCAGTGACCGCGGCGCGACCAGCAGCCGCGCGTACGCCGTCTTGGGTGCGTAGCCGGACAGCTGGTTGAACAGCCGGGTGAGATCCTCGCCGACCTTCGGGTCACAGGTGAGCACGCCGAGGTCCTCGTAGAGGCGAGCGGTCTTCGGGTTGTAGTTGCCGGTGCCGACGTGGCAGTACCGGCGCAGCCCGTCGGACTCCTGGCGGACGACCAGGCTGAGCTTCGCGTGCGTCTTCAGCCCGACGATGCCGTACACCACGTGGACCCCGGCCTGCTCCAGCTTCCGGGCCCAGGTGATGTTCGCCTGCTCGTCGAACCGGGCCTTGATCTCGACCAGGGCGAGCACCTGCTTGCCGGCCTCGGCGGCGTCGATGAGCGCGTCGACGATCGGGGAGTCGCCGCTCGTCCGGTACAGCGTCTGCTTGATCGCCAGCACTTTCGGGTCGGCCGCGGCCTGCTCCAGGAACGTCTGCACGCTGGTGGAGAACGAGTCGTACGGGTGGTGGAGCAGCACGTCGCGGTCCCGGATCGCGGCGAAGACGTCGCTGGGCTTGGCCGTTTCGACCTCGTTCAGGTGCCGGTGCGTCTTGGGCACGAACTTGGGGTAGTGCAGGTCCGGCAGGTCCAGGTCGGCGACCAGGTTCAGCCCGCGCAGGTCCAGCGGCTCGGGCAGGGTGTAGACCTCCGCCTTGCTGACGCCCAACTCGCGCACCAGCAGGTCGCGCACGTGCGGGTCGACGTCCGCGGCGAGCTCCAGCCGGACGGGCGGCCCGAACCGGCGCCGCAGCAGCTCCTTCTCCAGTGCCTGCAGCAGGTTCTCGGCGTCGTCCTCCTCGACCTCGAGGTCCTCGTTGCGGGTCACCCGGAAGGTGTGGTGCTGCAGCACCTCCATCCCGGGGAAGAGTTGGTCGAGGTGGACGGCGATGACGTCCTCGAGCGGGACGAACCGGGCGTGGTGGTCGCTGTCGCCGCCGACGGCGATGAAGCGGGGCAGCAGCGGCGGCACCTTGACCCGGGCGAAGTGCTCCTTGTCGGTGACCGGGTTGCGCAGGATGACCGCCAGGTTGAGCGACAGCCCGGAGATGTAGGGGAACGGGTGCGCCGGGTCGACCGCCAGCGGTGTGAGCACCGGGAAGACCTGATCGCGGAAGAACTGGTGCAGCTGCTCCTGTTCGGACTCCGCCAGGGCGTTCCAGTGCACCAGCACGATGCCCGCCTCGGCCAGCGCCGGGGCCACCAGCTCGTGGTACACCGCCGCATGCGCCGCCTGGAGCTCGTGCGCCTTCTCGCTGATCCGGTCCAGCACCTGCCGGGGTTCGAGCCCGCTCGCGGCGGTGACGGCCAGCCCGGTGGCGATGCGGCGTTTCAGCCCGGCGACCCGGACCATGAAGAATTCGTCGAGGTTGCTGGCGAAGATCGCCAGGAACCGGGCCCGTTCCAGCAACGGCAAGGTCTCGTCGCGGGCGAGCGCCAGCACGCGCTCGTTGAAGGCCAGCCACGACAGCTCCCGGTCGAGGAATCGCCCGCCGGGCAGTGCTGGCTCCTCGCCGGGCCGCACCCCCTCCACGGGTTCGAGCACCGGAGGCAGTGCGGTGGCCACCCGGCCCGACGGATGCCGGAGGGGACGCGTGGAGGCGCCACCTGCCCGGAGGCTGGAGGAACGCGTCGCGGGGGTGGTCATATGGGAATGGTGTCATGGGGGCGTTGCCGGCGGCGAGAGGATCGCGGGCCTCCCCGACCCGGGCTTGATCACCCAGTGTGATCATGAAGCTCGCGGGAGAACATCACGTCCGTGTCCCAGTGGGTGAAGCCGAGGGACGTGTACGTGGCCCGGGCCGGGGTGTTGTCGCTTTCCACGTAGAGCATCGCCTGAGCCAGTCCTTGGCTCCGGAGACGGGCGAGTCCCGCGACGGTGAGCGCGCGCCCGAGCCCGCGCCCCTGTTGCCGCGGGTCGACGCCGACGACGTAGACCTCGCCGATGGGGTCGTGGGCATGCCCGGCGGCTCCGTCACCCTGCGTGGTGCCGCCGTGGACCTTGGTCCAGTGGAAGCCGATCAGCTCGCCGTCCTCCTCGGCGAGCAGGAAGCCGTCCGGGTCGAACCAGCCTTCCGCCGTCCGGGCGTGCAGGTCGCGCTCGGTCCAGCCGCCCTGCTCGGGGTGGCCGGCGAACGCCCGGGCGTTCAGCGCCAGCCAGGCCGAGTCGTCCGTGCCGGGCCGGAAGGGCCGCAGGGTGACGCCGGCGGGCACCTGGGCGGCGGGCAGCGGCGGGAACAGCGAGCGCCGCCACTGCTCCAGCCGTCGGATCTCGTGGTACCCCAGGGCCAACGCCAGCCGCCGGGCCGCCCGATGGTCGCCGTGGGCCCACAGCCGCAACCGCCCGGCGGGGCTGAGCCGCTCGGCGGCCGCGACGAGCCGGCGTCCGAGCCCGCGCCCGCGGTGGGCGGGGTGCACGACGAGCTCCGCGGCGGCGCCCGCAACCTGGTCCGTCGGGTCCAGGTGGGCGTAGCCGGCCAGGCCGCCGCCGGGAAGTGCGACCAGCAGGTGTCGGTCCGGCCCCTCGCCGCCGTGCCGCAGGTGCAGGGTGACGTGTTCGGAGAGCGGGGGAACGCCGTCCGCGGCGGTGGCTGCGTCGACCAGGTGGTGGACGGCGGCGACCAGCTGGGCCGGTAGGACCGCCGCGATCTGCACGTCGCCCGGGTCGTCGCCGACGGGCACGGAACCGGTGGCGTGAGCACTCATCCGCTCACCATAGCCAGTCGGTCAGGCGGGGCTGTCGGGGCAGGACGCGGGGCGTGCGGCGGTCAGGCGTCGACCGTCTCCTCGGTCGGCACGCGCTCGCGGCCCGGCGGCACGAAGCGGTAGCCCACGTTGCGCACGGTGCCGATGAGCGCCTCGTGCTCGACGCCGAGCTTGGCGCGCAGCCGGCGGACGTGGACGTCGACGGTCCGGGTGCCGCCGAAGTAGTCGTACCCCCACACCTCCTGCAGGAGCTGGGCGCGGGTGAAGACCCGCCCCGGGTGCTGGGCGAGGAACTTGAGAAGCTCGAACTCCTTGTACGTCAGGTCCAGGGTGCGGCCGCGCACCTTCGCGCTGTACGTCACCTCGTCGACGACGACGTCGCCGGCCCGGATCTCGCACGTCTCCGGCTCGCGGGCGGCTTCGGCCATCCGGTTGCGTCCGGCGGCGAGGCGCAGCCGCGCCTCCACCTCCGCGGGGCCGGCCGAGTCGAGGAGTGCGTCGTCGGCGCCCCAGTCGGCCGCCACCGCTCCCACCGACGGTCCGGACGGCGGCCTGACCAAGGCCGGCGAGCTCGTCATCGACGAGCACAGCTACTCCGCGAAGCTGCGCGGCCGGCCGCTCGACCTCACCTACAAGGAGTTCGAGCTGCTGAAGTATCTGGCGCAGCACGCGGGCCGGGTGTTCACCCGGGCGCAGCTGCTGCAGGAGGTGTGGGGCTACG
>DATDMG010000109.1:0-45462 GCA_036518955.1 Kineosporiaceae bacterium
GTCCTCGGCTACGCGTCCGGCGGATTCGGCGGTGACACCTCCCCGCCGTCCGGCAGCGACTCCGCACGGGGACAGGCGCTGACGGACCAGCACTTCCCGCACACCTCCGCCAACCCGACCGCCGTGCTGTTCACGTTCGCGACCCCGGTGTGGGAGAACCCGGCGCCGGTGGCCGAGGCGACCCGGCAGCTGTCCGCCAGCCCGCTGTTCACCGGCGTCCACGGGCCGCTCAACCCGACCGGTGCCGCGCTCAGCCCGGAACGGTTCACCCAGCTGCACTCCCAGCTCGGCCCAGCCGGTGCGTTGCCGCCGGTGCCGGCCGCCGGCAGTACGGTGCCGCCGGCCGAGTACCAGGAGTACCGCGCCACCGCGAACCTCATCAGCCCGGACGGGCGCACCGTTCAGCTCGCCGCAGGGCTCACCGCCGGCGATGCGAGCACCACGGCGGCGATCAACGCCGTCCCCTCGATCCGCGCCGAAGCCGCCACGGTGGCGCGCGCGATCGGCGCCACCGACCACGGGGTCGCGGGCCAGGCGCCGGCCCTGTACGACATCAGCAGCATCTCCGCCGACGACCTCACGAAGATCATCCCAGTGGCGATCCTGGCGATCGGGTTGCTGCTCGCCCTGGTCCTGCGCAGCGTGGTGGCACCGCTCTACCTGATCGCCTCGGTCGGCATCTCCTACCTGGCGGCGCTGGGTCTGGCCGTCCTGGTGTTCATCACGATCGCTGGTGACGGCGGCCTGGTGTTCTTCATGCCGTTCCTGATGTTCATCTTCCTCCTCGCGCTCGGGGAGGACTACAACATTCTGATCATGACCAGGATCCGGGAGGAGGCGCAGAGCCTGTCGCTGCCGGAGGCGGTCGCCAAGGCGCTGCGCACCACCGGGACGACGATCACGTCCGCCGGGCTCGTCCTCGCCGGCTCGTTCGTCGTCCTCGTCCTGGTCGCCGGCAGCGGGTCCGGAGGTAGCCAGGTGCGCAACATCGGCCTCGGCCTGACGTTCGGCATCCTGATGGACACGTTCCTGGTCCGGACACTGCTGGTGCCCTCGACGGCCATCCTCCTCGGCCGCTGGAACTGGTGGCCCTCCCCGTTGAGCCGGGTGACCCCGCCCGGCCCACCCGAACCGGCACTCCCGTCCGCCGCGACGGCCAGCCACTGACCGCACCGTCCCCGACGATCAACCGGGCCGCGTGATCACAATGGGGGTGCGTGATCACGGCGGGGCGTGGAGGTGCGGTGGATCGAGCCGCAGGAGAAGCGCCGCGACGTCGTCCGACCGCTCCGCGCAGCCGGCGCCCATCCCGGCCAGGACGGCGTCCAAGCAGGTCTCGACGTCGTGGTGGGCGTGTGCCTCCAGTTGCCGGCACAGTGCCTCCAGCCCCAGGTCCAGGTCCCGGGCGCGGTCCTCGACCAGGCCGTCGGTGAACAGCAGGAGAGAGGTGGCTGCCGGCAGGTCGACCACCACCTCGGGGTATCCGCCGTGGCCGAGGCCCAGCGGCGGACCGGGCGGAATCTGGACCAGCCGGCTCCGGCGGCTCGGGTGGTGGAGCGCGACCATCGGCACATGCCCGGCGTTGGCGATCCGGGCCTGGCCGGCGGACGGATCGATCACGGCGTGGACCGCGGTGGCGAACTGCGGGACGTCACCCACCGTGTCGTCGCCCGCGCCCAGGTCGGCGATCGCGGACACGAGGTGCTGGTCGACCAGGCCGAGGACGTCGCCGGGGGACAGCCCTGCCAGGGTGGCCGCCCGGGCGGCTGCCCTGGCCTGGCCCATCAGCACCGCGGCGTCCGTGCCGTGGCCGGAGGCGTCGCCGACCCCGACGGCCAGGCGGTTGCCGTCGAGGGGGACGACGTCCCACCAGTCCCCGCCGACGCCGACGTCCGGCGCGCCGGCCAGGTACCGGGCGGCGACGTGCAGCCCGGCCGGCTGCGGCGGCGCGACCGGCAGGAACGCCTGCTGGAGCTGGTGGGACACCCGCAACTCGGCCTGATGCTGGCGCACCTGCGCGATGGCGATCCCCGCGCGGTTGGCCAGGTCGGTCAGGAACGGCAGGATCCGTTCGGTGTACGGCTGCCGCTCGCCGGCGGCCACGAGCAGCAGGACCCCGAGCAGGGACCCGGCCGCCGTCAGCGGGACCGCGGCGAGGGCGCGGGCTTGGGCGCCCGCCAGCCAGGCCCGCGCCCGGGGATCCGGCACGGTCCGCGCCGGATCGCGATCCCCGAAGGGGATCAACACCGGAACACCGGCGGCCAGCGCCTCCTGCCACGGGACGGGCTGCGACCGTGGCGTCGTCCAGGGTGGCGGCGGGCCCAGCGGGTGCAGGTGGGGGGCGAGGCTCAGGGACTCCGGCGCGTGCGGGCGGGCGGCCAGGTCGTGGGCACCACGCGGGTCCGGGAGCACGTAGACCGCCGCGACATCGGCGAGCCGGGGGACCAGCAGGTCCGTCAGCGCGTGGAGCGCGGCCCCGGGATCCGAGGCGACGTTCATCGCGTGCGTCACCTCGGCGAGCACGGCCGCGCGGTTCGCCGCCACCTCGGCCCGGGCCTCCCCCGACAGGTCCACGCCGGAGATCACCAATCCGACCGGCGGCCGTCCGGGGGGCCCGTAGGGGGCGATCACCGACCGCATGAACATCTCCCGGCCGTCCGGGTCGCGCAGGCCCATCAGACGGCGGTCCTGAGTGATCGGCTCGCCCGTCCTCAGCACGGCGTCCATGTCCGCCCGGGTCAGCACGGTCGTCCCGGGAAAGGCCGTCAGGATCGGCACCCCCCGTGGACGCGTGCCGAACAGGGCCAGGGAGGCGCGGTTCTGGAACACCAGCACGTGCTCGGGGCCCTGGGTCGCGCAGGTGGCCGCCGGCGACAGCTCCCAGGCGAGCCGGGCGGGGCCGAGCAGGGCAGCCGGATCGCCCCCCACCCCAGCGGCGCCGGTGGTCATGACCTGATCGAACTCCGTGAACCGAAGGATCTCCGGGCGGGTGCTCGCGACACGAGCACAAGTCTGGGGGTTGGTGATGTCGGCTGCAAGGAGTTGTGAGGCAACCGGTCGGCAGGCGACGCCGGCGTCACCGCGCCGGCGCCGCCAGGTGCACGGTCTTCAACGTGGTCAGCTCACCGATCAGGTCGGGCCCGTAGCCCCGTCCGGTACCGCTGCGCCGGCGTGGGTCGGCGGACCCTCCGGGGGCGCCACCGAACACGTCGTTGACCTTCACCGTGCCTACCTCGAGAGCGTCCACGGCCGCCAGCGCGTGCGCCATCGACCCGGTGAGGACCGTGGCGGCCAGGCCGTAACCGCTCCTGCCGGCCTCCTCGAGCGCCTGCTCGAACGAGCTCACCCTGCGGACGGCGGCCACCGGTCCGAACGTCTCCTCGGTCCACAGCGACATCTCCTCGGTACAGTCGCTGACGACCGTGGCGTTGAGGTAACAGCCGCGGCGGTCCGCCCGGCCGCCCCCGCAGAGCACCGTGGCACCGCGGCGCACCGCGTCGTCCAGCTGAGCCAGCACCCCCGCCACCGCCCGCTCGTCCACCAGCGGGCCGAGCCGGGTCGCGTCGTCCGCCGGATCACCCACCGCCCAGGCGGACGCCATCAGGACCAAGGCGTCGAGGAAGGCGGCGGCGACGTCCCGGTGCACCAGCATCCGTTCGACCGACACGCACAACTGCCCCGCGTTGGTGAAGGCACCGCGTGCCGCCTGCCCGGCCGCCCACGCCACGTCCACGTCCCGGTCGACGATCAGCGCATCCTTGCCCCCGTTCTCCAGCAACAGCCGGACGGCGCGCGGCCCCGCCGCCGTCGCGATCGCCTCGCCGGCGGCGCTCGACCCGACGTGGGCGACCACGTCGACGTCCGGATGCGCGACGATCAGGGCGCCGGTGGCCGCGCCACCGGACAGGACGTTCAGCACGCCGGGTGGAACCGCCGTCGCGACCAGCTCCGCGAACGCCCGCCCGGCGAGCGGGCTGCGCTCCGACGGCTTGTGGACGACCGTGTTTCCGGTCACCAGGGCCGCGGCGAGCAGGCCGGCGGCCGCCGGGTAGGGATCGTTCCAGGGCGTGATCAGGGCGACCACGCCGCGTGGCTCCCGGCGGACGAGGTCCACCGCGCCCGGCCCACCGCCGAGAGCGCGGCCGGCGTCGAGCGGGCCGTGCTCCGCCGCCTCGCACAGCAGGCCCGCCGCGGCGTCGACGGCGGCCCTGGCGTCCCGCAGCAGCCGTCCGGTGTCGCGGGTGTGCAGGCGGGCCAGGCGCTCGGCGTCCGCCCGTACCGCCGCGGCCGCCGCCCGCAGGGTCGCCGCACGTTCCCCGGCCGACCGGGCGCGCCAGCCGGGGCCGGCCGCCCGCGCGGCGGCCACGGCCCGCTCGACCTCGGCTCCGGTGGCCGCCACCGCGGAGCCGACCGACTGACCTGTCGCGGGGTCGACGCTCTGGATCACCTCGGCGCCTTCGGCCTCCCGGGGGACGCCGTCGATCAGCTGGGACCGCACCTGCCAGGGCGGTCCCTGCTGCCAGGACGGGGTGCCGGTGGAGTGCGGCGCGCCGGCCGCCGGCTGCGTGCCTCCGGGTTCAGTCATGGTCACCGGCGTGTCCTACCCAGGTCGGCGACCGTGAAACGGCCGGGTCGGTCGCCCTGGCCGGCTGCCGCCCTCCGTTGGTCGCGGTCGCCGGGATGGTCCCCGCGGACCTGCGGCTCGGTTACGGCCTCAGCGCGCTGATCGCGGACCGGATCGAGCGTCTGGTGGACCGGGCGACGTCCATCGTGACCTCCTGGACGGACACGCAGCGCCCAAAGCTTCTCACCTGGAGTGAGAGTTCCGGCCAATCTTGACCCTCGTGTGTGCTGCTTAGGTAAACCTCACTCCGGAGCCGTGGATCATCCCTAGGGTTACGCGCGAGTCAACGCTGTCCGACCCCGCGCGGCTGGGGCATCGACGATCCGGAGGTACGATGCAGCACGACACGGCGCACCCTGCGACGTCGGCGCACGACGGCACAGCCGTGCCGTCGGCGACCCGGCCCGGGACGCCGCCGCACCTCGCGACACCGTCCCGTCGTCCTGGGCGTTCCGCCCGGGTGCTGCATTCCCCGTCGGGCCGCCTCGCGTTGGCTGCGATCGCCGTCGTCGTCACCACGTTGGCCGCGTGCGGCCAGGCGGACGAGGGTCCCGCGACCGCCACCACCCCGGTGGCGGACACCCGCGCAGCCTCCGCCGGACCGATGGCGGGGATGAGCGCGAAGGCCGGCTCGGCGGACACCTCGGCGTACTGGGCCGCGGTGGGCGGGGCGGCCTTCCAGCCTTCCGGGACCACCCGCACGTACTACATCGCGGCGGACGAGGTGGTCTGGGACTACGCACCGAGCGGCAAGAACCAGATCACGGGGCGGGCGTTCGACGAGGTCGCGGACACCTACGTCAAGGCCGGTCGTGGCCGGATCGGTTCCAGGTACCTCAAGTGCCTGTACCGCGGCTACACCGACGCCACCTTCAAGACCCTGCAGCAGCGCCCCGCCGCCGACGCCTACCTGGGCTTCCTCGGCCCGACCGTCCGCGCCGCCGTCGGCGACACGATCAAGGTGGTGTTCAGGAACAACTGCGGCATCCCGGCGAGCGTGCACCCGCACGGGGTCTTCTACCGCAAGGACTCCGAGGGGGCCCCCTACGCCGACGGCACCTCGGGCGCCGACAAGGCGGACGACGGCATCCGGCGCGGCGGCACCCACACCTACAGCTGGCTCGTCCCGGATCGGGCCGGGCCCGGCCCGCACGACGGTTCCTCGGTGATGTGGATGTACCACTCGCACGTCGAGGAGGTGGGGGACACCTACGCCGGGCTGATGGGTCCGATGATCATTACGGCAGCCGGGCAGGCGAAGGCCGACGGGTCGCCCAAGGACGTCGATCGCGAGATCGTGGAGCTGTTCTCGGTGATGAACGAGAACAAGAGCCCGTACCTGGCGACGAATCTCCGCCGGTTCGCCTCCCGTCCGTATCCCGTCCACCCGGACGCGGACGACGAGTTCACCGAGTCGAACCTGATGCACTCCATCAACGGCTACGTCTTCGGCAACCAGCCGATGCCCAGCCTGACGAAGGGCGCGCGCGTGCGCTGGTACGTCATGAGCATGGGCACCGAGGTCGACCTGCACACGCCGCACTGGCACGGCAACGACGTCGTCGTCGGCGGCATGCGGATGGACGTCGTGAGCCTGCTCCCGGCGAGCATGGTGGTCGCGGACATGGTCGCCGACAACGCGGGGACCTGGCTGTTCCACTGCCACGTCAACGACCACCTCACCGCCGGGATGGTCACTCGGTACCAGGTGACCGGCTGACCCGTGCCCACCGGCCGGTGGCCGGCTGACCCGTGCCCACCGGCTGGTGGCCGGCCCTGAGCGGGCCACCGGCCGGTGGGCACGGGCGCATCGGGACGCCGTCCCGGGCTGCTGCGCCGTTTGCCCGGGGCCCGGTCGGGTATCGACCGGGCGGAACCGGGACCGGCGGGCACCGGTCGCCGATGCCGCGGTCCGCCGAGGATGACCTCGGACCGGCCCCACCGGTCCACCGTCATGACCGACTCGAGCTAGCGCGGCGAGGCGTGCGTTGACGAAGATCGTGGAGTTCGTCCTGCACATCATCGAGCTCTTCCGGGAGCGGCCGGGTCACGAGCGACCGGTCGATCTTCGGGTGCAGCGCCACCTGACCCTGCCTGTCCCCGAGGACTCCGGCTGCTATCCCTTCTACCGCCGCCTCGACGATCAGCAACTGGTGGACGAGGATGACTTCCGGTGAGAGGACCGCCGGCCCGCGGGCAGGGGCGCCGTGGGAGCCTGTCCTCCACGTGGTCCACCGTCGAACCACCGGGAGGTCGGGAGCCATGACCGTGCGTGCGTCGGAGAGCTACCGGGCGAGTCGGGACGCACTGCTGGCCCTGCGCGGCGACCATGCCCGGGCAGTGGCGGAATTCCGCTGGCCGGAGCTCGGGGAGCGATTCAACTGGGCCGTCGACTGGTTCGACGTGATGGCTCGGGACAACGACCAGGTGGCCCTCGTGGTCGCCGAGGAGGACGGGTCCGTTCGCGAGCGGACGTTCGCCGACCTGGCGCGAAGCTCTGACCGGCTCGCGGTGTGGCTCGCCGGACGTGGGGTGACCAGGGGCGACCCGGTCGTGTTGATGCTCGGGAACCAGGTCGAGCTGTGGGAGTCGATGCTCGCCGTGATGAAGCTCGGCGCCGTCATCGTTCCGACCGCCACCGCCGCCGGGCGGGCGGACCTCGCGGACCGGGTCGCCCGTGCCGGCGTCCGGCACGTGATCTGCAACGCCGCCGACACCGCACGGTTCGACCAGGTACCCGGTGACTACACCCGGACGAGCGTCGGGCCCGCCGACGGTTGGCTCGACCTGGCCGGGGCCGACGCCGTCGTGGCCGGCCCGGCCGGGCATCCCGGGACCGCGCCCGGCGACCCGTTGCTGCTCTACTTCACCTCCGGCACGACCTCCCGGCCCAAGCTCGTGCGGCACACCCAGGTCTCCTACCCGGTCGGGCACTTGTCGACGGTGTACTGGCTGGGACTGCGGCCGGGCGACGTCCACCTCAACATCTCCTCCCCGGGCTGGGCCAAGCACGCCTGGTCCTGCTTCTTCGCGCCGTGGATCGCGGAGGCGACCGTCGTCGTCCACAACTACTCGCGGTTCGATCCGGCGGCCTTGCTCGACCAGTTGCACGGCCGCGGCGTCACGTCGTTCTGTGCGCCTCCGACCGTGTGGCGGATGCTCGTCCATGCCGACCTGTCCGCCGGGCCGGGGGCCCTGCGCGAGGTCGTCGCCGCGGGGGAGCCGCTGAACCCGGAGGTGATCGAGCAGGTCCGGCGGGCCTGGGGCCTGACGATCCGGGACGGCTACGGACAGACCGAGAGCACAGCCCAGATCGGTAACACGCCGGGAGCGCACGTCAAGCCGGGGTCGATGGGCCGCCCGCTGCCCGGCGTCCCGGTGGTGCTCGTCGACCCCGTCAAGGGCGTCCCCGTGGAGGGCGTCGGCGAGGGCGAGATCTGTCTCGACCTGTCGCGGCACCCGCTGCCGCTGATGACGGGCTACCAGGGCGATCCCGGGCGGGACGCCGAGGCGATGTCGGGCGGCTACTACCACACCGGGGACGTCGCGAGTGTCGACACGGACGGCTACATCACGTACGTCGGGCGCACGGACGACGTCTTCAAGGCGTCCGACTACAAGATCAGCCCCTTTGAGCTGGAGTCGGTCCTGATCGAGCACCCGGCCGTCGCCGAGGCGGCCGTCGTGCCGGCGCCCGACCCGATGCGGCTCGCCGTCCCGAAGGCGTACATCGCTCTCGCGCCGGGTCACGAGCCGAACGAGGAGACCGCCTTCTCGATCCTCACGTACGCTCGCGAGCACCTCCCCCCGTACCAGCGAGTGCGCCGGATCGAGTTCCGTGAGTTGCCGAAGACCATCTCCGGCAAGATCAGGAGGGTCGAGCTGCGCGAGCGCGAGACCCTGCTGGCGGGAACCGGGGAGGGCAACGGTCTCGAATGGCGAGACGAGCAGTTCCCGGGTCTCCGGGCGCCCGGCTGACGCCCGAGCTGCAGATCACGGCCGTGGCGCCTGATCACGGGTGGGGTGACGTTGGCGTTCGAGCAATGAATCGTGTACGATGAGATTGCGCAAGATTCAGTAGCTCAAGATTCAGAAGACCCACCTGAGCGTCCACTCCACCACCTGGTCCCGAGCAGAGGAGATCTCATGCCGACTCGTACCGCGCGCACTGCCTGGAACGGTTCCCTCACCGAGGGTGGTGGGCAGGTCGAGCTCACCAGCTCGGGAGTCGGCACCTATGACGTCTCGTTCCCGCGCCGAGCGGCGGACGACGCCGGTGGTGCCACCAGCCCCGAGGAGCTGGTGGCGGCCGCCCACTCCTCCTGCTACGCGATGCAGTTCTCGGCACTGATCGGCGAAGCCGGCGGCACGCCCGAGAGCCTCGACGTCCGGGCCGACGTCTCGCTCGGGCCGGACCCGGCTGGTGGCTTCCGGCTGACCGGCATCCAGCTGACCGTGCGTGGTGAGGTGCAGGGTCTCGACGAGGGGACCTTCCTGAAACTCGCCGAGCAGGCGAAGGCGGCATGCCCGATCAGCAAGGCCCTGGCCGGCGTCGAGATCGGTCTGGACGCCGCGCTGGAGTGAGCGCTGGTCCGGAGGCCGCTGCCGTCTCGTCGCCGATCTCGGCGGGATCGCCGTAGCGCGATGCCTCTCGCCGGCGCTGGTGAGGGGCGGCCCCCGGGCGGCGGCGTCGTGGGGAGCGCCCCTGGACGGCGGTGTTCGCCGCGCCTTTGCCCCCGCTATGCCGGGCCTTGAGGGTGAACCGGAACGGGTGTTCCGATCGGGTCGTAATCGCCGTGGTGAGAAGTCTTCCTGCCGGGGGCTGCCGAACGCTTCCGACGAGGGCAGGGAGGTGTGATCCACGGGGGAGGACCCGGCGGGATGACGATGCGTACCGTGAACCGGCCGGTGACCCTCCGCGCGCCGGTCGCCTGGCGACACCGACCGCCGCCCCGGCGCGGGACGCCGCTGCGTCCGCCGCGTCGGCGACCGTTGTCGCTCTACCGGGCGACGATGGGGGGATCCGCACTGATGATCTTCCTCGTCATGGTCGCGGTGATGATGCCCGTCCCGATCCTGGACGGGTACCTGGCGGGCATGGTCACCCAGGAGATCGCCCGTCAGGTGAACGGGCCGGGCAATCCCGCCCCGCCGGCGGAGATCGCCGTCCGGGGCGGTCCGTTGGTGCCGCAGATCCTGGCCGGGCGGCTGTCGGAGGTCGAGGTGGCCCTGCCCGACACCACGATCGGTGGCGTCCCGCACGCGGACGTCGACGCCGTCATGCACGGCCTCGGGCAGGCGGCCGGGGGAGCGGCGCACGCCGACCTGATGACCGCCACGGTCACGACCCGATTCGCGGACCTGCCGCCCCCGCCGGCCGACCAACCGCGGCGGACCTACGGACGCGCGCCGAACGGCGCGCTCACCGTGACCGTCCCGGCGACGCCGGACCAGGCCGCGGCCGTGCGCGCCACGGTCTTCTTCACGCTCCAGCCGCGCGGGTCCACGGTGGTGGCGATCCCGCAACGGTTGCGGCTCTTCGGGAAGACGTTGCCGGCGGACAAGGGCGTCTCGCTGCCCGGCGGCGGCGCCCGGACCCAGCAGCTGCCCCCACTTCCCCGCGGGCTCAGCTACCGATCCGTCACCCCGGAGAAGGACGGGCTCCACGTGGCCCTGGCCGGCGTGGTGACCACGCCGCTCTCCGCGCTGCCGACCACCGTCGGCGGCCGAACCGTCTCCTACCTGGGCGAGAACGGGCTGCTCGGACTCAGGACGACGGTGAGGGTCCCACCCGTCGTCGACGTGCCACTGACGATCTTCACGGCTCCCCGGCTCAGCGGCGGTACCCTCATGCTGGTCCCGAGGTCGGTCCGAGTGCTGGGGGCCGACCGGCCACCGACCGATCCGATCGCCCGGGTGGTGCTCAGCCAGGTGAAGCCGCAGGAGCTCACCCGCCGACTCCCCGCGCTGCCGCGAGGGGTGGCGTACCGGTCGGTGCGCGTCGACGGCACCGGGGTCACGGTCGCCGTGAACGGCGCCACGGTCCGGCCGTTCTCGGAGCTGGCGAACGGCACGGCGCGGGGGGTCGTGTTCGGCGCCGAGGACGGCCTGCTCACCGCGACCAGCACCGGCGCGCTCGGCACCGGCGCGCCCGCTCCGATCGTGCTGGTCGCCCGACCGACGATCAAGGGGAGCACCCTGGACATCGTGCCGCTGGCGTTCGACATCTTCGGGGTCCTGTTCCCCGCCGCCAGCGTGCTCGCCGAGCTCAAGGTCCCCGAGACCAGGTACGCGCTGGAGCCGCTCCCGGCCAACCTGCGGTATCTCGGGGTGGAGGTCCTACCGGACGCCCTGCGGATCCACCTGGCCGGGCGGGACGTCACGCTGCCGAAGGGATTCCTGTCGCCACGGCCCGCAGCGGGACCGGCGGCGGGCGGCCGCCGCTCGTCGTCCTGATCGGACGCTGATTCTGTAATCATCTGACTACATTGTGTAGTATAGCTGCGGAGATGAGGGGCGAGAACCGGGCGGGCAACCTCCCGCACACGGTGACCAGCTTCGTCGGCCGCCGGCAGCAGCTGGCCGACGTTCGCGCGGCTCTTGCCGGCTCCCGGCTGGTGACCCTGGTCGGCCCCGGCGGCGTGGGCAAGACCCGGCTCGCGGTGCGCGCCGCCGCGGACGGTCGCCGCAGCTTCCCGGCCGGCACCTGGCTGGTGGAGTTCGACCTGCTCCAGGACGAGGCGGGGGTCCCGCAGGCGGTGGCCACCGCCCTCGGGCTGAGGCACCAGGGACCGGTCCTCGACGCGCTGATCAACGCCGTGTCCGGACGGCGCCTGCTGCTGGTGCTGGACAACTGTGAGCATCTGGTGGCCGGGGTCGCGAAGCTGGCGGCCGCGCTGCTGCGGGACACCGACACCGTCCGGATGCTGGCCACCAGCCGCGAACCCCTGGACATCGAGGGGGAGGCGGTGCTCGACGTCCCACCGCTGGCCCTCCCCGAACCGGGGGTCGCCCTGGCCACCGCGGAGCTGGGCCGGTACGAGGCGGTGGCGCTGTTCGTCGACCGGGCCCGGGGGGTCGCGCCGGACTTCACCCTGACCGACGCCAACCGGGAGGCGGTCGCCGAGATCTGCACTCGGCTGGACGGCCTGCCACTGGCGGTGGAGCTGGTCGCGGCGCGGCTTCGGGCACTGTCCCCGGGGCAGATCCGCGACCGCCTCGGCAGCCACCTGGCCCTGCTCTCCGGCGGCAGCCGGACGGCGCCCACCCGGCAGCAGACCCTGCGCGGCTGCGTGGACTGGAGCTACCAGCTGTCCACCACGCTGGAGCGCCGGCTCTGGGAGCGGGTGTCGGTCTTCGCCGGCGACATCGACCCCGCAGCGGTCACCGCGGTGTGCACCGACGGCCTGCTGGCCGCCGAGGAGGTACCCGCGCTGCTGACCTCGCTCGCGGCCAAGTCCGTGCTGACCGCCCAGCCGGGCACCGACCCGGTGCGGTACCGGATGCTCGACGGCATCCGCGCCCTCGGCCGGGACCGGCTCGACGGCGCGGGCGAAGGGCCCGTGATCCGGCGCCGCCACCTCGACTGGTACCGGCGCCTGGCCCGCGACTTCCGGACCGACTGGGTCGGCCCCCGGCAGGCCGACTGGCTGCAGCGGATCGACCGCGAGCTACCGGACCTGCGCGCCGCGCTGGAGTTCAGCCTCGGCGAGCAGCAGGACCACCCGGCCGCCACCGCCATGGTGACGGATCTGCTCATGTTCTGGCTCCTGCGGGGGCTGCAGGATGAGGCGCGACGGTGGCTGGATCGCGTCCTGGCCCTGCCGACGGACCCGAGCCCCGACCGCGCCGCCGCGCTCTACGTCGCCACCACGGTTCCCGCCGGGCTCGGCGACGTCGCCCCGGCCCAGGCGCGCAGCCGCGAGGCCGCCGCTCTGGCCGCCGCGCTCGGTGACGGCCACAGCCACGGCCTGGCAGCAGGCGCCGCCTCGTCGGCCGCACTGGCACGCGGGGATCTGACGGACGCGGTGGAGCGCGCCCGCCAGGCGCTGCGCGGGTTCCGGCTCGAGGGCGACCCGTACTGGCAGCTCATCATGCTCTGCCAGTTGGTCCTCACCCAGGTGCTCCTCGGCGACACCGCCGGCGCCGTCGACTCCTACCGGAGCATCACCGTCCTGGCCGAGCCGCGCGGGGAGTCGTGGACGTCCGGCTTCGCCGCCCTGTCGCTCGCGATCGGCCAGTGGCGAGCCGGCGACCTGGAGCAGGCCGCGACGACGATGACGCGCGCCGGCCAGCTCATCCGGCGCAGCCGGGACATCCTGGTGGCCTCCTGGTGCCTCGAGGTGTCGGCCTGGATCGCCGGCGACCAGGGCGCCGCGGGTCGCGGCGCCACCCTGCTGGGCGCCGCCGAGGCCCTCGCCCGCCGGATGGGAACCCGCGCCGCGCTGTGGCCCGACCTGCTCACCTACCACGCGATGGCCGAGGAGAAGGCCCGGCGAACCCTGGGCGAGCCGCGCTTCGGGGCGGCGTTCGCCCAGGGCCTGGCCCTGGCCGCGGACGACGCCCTGCGCCTGGTCAGCGGGGAGCCGGAGGCCCCCGCGCCGTCCGGGGACGCCGGGGTTTCCCGCCCCTCGGTGCTCACCCCCCGGGAGCGGGACGTCGCCGCCCTGCTCGTCCACGGGCTCAGCAACCCGCAGATCGCCGAGCAGTTGGTCGTCTCCCGGCGCACGGTGGAGGGCCACGTGCTCAACCTGCTGGCCAAGCTCGGCTGCCGATCGCGGACGGAGGCGGTCACCCGGCTGCTCAAGGAGGAGGACCTGCTGCGCTGAGGCGGGCGATCAGCGCGGCTCGAGCCGCGCGGCGAGGAACTCCAGGACCTGGTCCAGCGCGGCCCGGGTGGGCTCACCCGGTTCGTCGATCAACCCGAGCGTGAGGACCGAGTGGTGGCGGGGCAGCGGCTCACCCGGATGGCCGTCCTGCTGGCTCAGCTCCACCGCGAGGAACGCGTCCCCCAGCCGCTCCCGCAGGAACGCGAACCGTTCGGCCGGCGCCAGCGGGTCGCCCTCGAATCGCACCCCGAGGACGCGCAGGCCGCCGGCGCACCGCTCCGCCACGGCGTCCAGGTCCGCGTCGCCGCAGTCGATGCTCCGCCGACGCGCGCCCGTGACCGCGAAGGGCAGCGACGGCTGGGCCAGCACGGGTGCCACCACGACCGGATCCACCGCCATCGCCAGGGCGAAGCCGCCGGAGAAGCACATCCCCACCACCCCCACGCCCGGTCCGCCGCAGCGCTGGTGCTCGTGGCGCGCCAGGTCGCGCAGCCAACCGGTGATGGGAGAGCTGCGCCCGGTGGCCAGGACGGTGAACTCCCGGCTGATGCAGGCCCGCGCGATCCTGCCCAGCCCGCCGACGTGCTCGGCGAGCCCGGCCCGGAGCGGATCGGACCCGGCCCCACCGAACAGGTCGGGGAGCGCGACGGAGCACCCGAGTGCGACCAGCCGGTCGGCGAACCCGAGCAGTTGTCGGCTGATCCCCGGCAATTCACTGATCACGATGACGGCCGGACCATCGCCCCTGCGATAGACCGGATGGCTCACGCCCCGGGACGTGAAGGACCACGCGTCGTAGGTGGAGAGGTCCCCGAGGGGTGCGCCCGCCGGGGTCACGTCCGTCACCGGCCACCGCCGGTCACCGGACCGCGGCCGCCCGCCCGGGCGGCAGGTCCCGGTCGAGGTGACCCCGCCACGGCGGCCGCGGACTCGACCACCTGCTGATGATCCGGACGGGTGCCGCCATGGACGGCGACGAGGTTCGCGCCGACGCGAACGCCCGGGCGTGGGTGCAGCAGGTCCTCCGGCGCGCAGCGGACGACGGACCGGCCGAGCTCGTCGATCGCGTACACCGCGTCGTACGTGCTGAAGATCGTCCTGACCACCTCCTCCGGATCGGCCTGGCAGTTCCGCAGGTGTTCGGCGATGTACTCGATCAGCAGGGTGGGGCGCTGAGCCCGCAGCAGGCGGGCGGCTCCCGCCAGCACGGCCGCCTCGAACCCCTCGACGTCCACCTTGACGACGTCGACGTCGGTGATCCCGTGGTGCGCCACGTACTCGTCCAGGCAGGCCATCGGCACCCGGAGGGACGTCGCCGAATCCGAGGCGTTGCGCGCCGACACCGAGTGGGTGCCGATGCTGACGTCACCCTCCACCTGGTAGATCGTGACGTCGCCGGACCGGTCGCCCACCGCGACGGCCTCGACCCGCACCCGCACCCCGTGCCCGTTCTCGGCCAGGTTCCGACGGAGGTAGGCGACGTTGTCGGGGACCGGCTCGAAGGCCACCACCCGGGAGCCCGTCGGGCCGTGCTGGGCGGCGAGGCAGGAGTAGAGCCCGATGTTGGCCCCGACGTCGATGATCGTGCGGCTGCGGGCCGCGAGCTGCTCGAAGATGTCCAGCTCGATCGTCTCGTAGAAGCCGCCGACCAGACCCGGCACGATCGTCACGTCGCGGTTCGGCGCCGTCAGCCGGAGCCCCCGGAAGGGGACGACCACCTCATGCCCACTGTGCCCGAACCGGAACATGGCCCGGTAGAGGCGGGTGGTGACGGGCCAGCGCTGCACCGGCGTGTCGGCGAAGAGGGCGCGGCCGAGCGTTATCGCGGCGGTCGACGCCTGCTGCCTCAGTCCCATCCCGGACGCCCGTCCCCCCACGCAAGGTGGCGTCACCGAGTACCTCGTACGCTCCCGCACCTCAGCGGGCTGCAGAGTACCAGGTCGGACCCGGATCCCGTCGGAGGACATCCCCTGGTCGCGGTGATGGACGACGTCGTACTGGTCGGACGCCCTGGGCGTGGCGGACACGTACTGGGCGTGGCGGACATGGCGGTCCCGGGCCGGGGTACCGGCGTGCTGACCGGCACGCCGTGCCGGCAGGGGTTCGTCGGGGCCCACCCACCCGGATCGGAGGAGGTGGGGATGCCTACCGTGGCCGTGGGTTGCCTCAACATCCGCGACGTCATGGACGCGATCCGCCAGGAGGCAGATCGCGCCGGCCTCTGCAGCCGAGCCTGCTTGATCAGCCCGTGTTTGATCGGGCTGCAGGACAGCGATCTGGCCCGGCTGACCGCCCGCCCGCGTAGCGACGTCCACTACGACGGGCACCGGCTGTGGGTGCGCGGCCTGGACTTCCAGGTGCACCGTTAGGTCGGGTCGCGCCCGCCGCGCTGCCCCGGGTCGCGGCGCAGGACGCGCGGGCGATCGTGTCAAGGGTTGATTTTGTTCGTTCCGGCCTGCTGGGCTGAGGCGGGAACGGACGCGGTGTGGTGACCGCGATGGCCTCGAAGAGCCCGATGACACTCGAAGGAGCCCCGATGACAACAGCCGATCCGCGGCCGACGACCACGGACGCCGGCAACCCCGTCACCAGCGACGAGTACTCGCTCACTCTCGGCCCGGACGGCCCGCTCCTGCTGCACGACCATTACCTCCTGGAGCAGATGGCGAACTTCAACCGGGAACGGATCCCCGAGCGGCAGCCGCACGCCAAGGGCGGCGGGGCGTTCGGGACGTTCGTGGTGGCCAACGACGTCAGCGCGTACACCAGGGCCGCGGTCTTCCAGCCGGGCACCCGGACCGACGTGTTGGTCCGGTTCTCCAGCGTGGCCGGCGAGCGGGGCAGCCCGGACACCTGGCGCGACCCCCGCGGGTTCGCCGTCAAGTTCTACACCCAGCACGGCAACCTCGACATCGTCGGCAACAACACGCCGGTGTTCTTCATCCGCGACCCGATGAAATTCCAGCACTTCATCCGGTCCCAGAAGCGTCGACAGTCGAGCAACCTGCGCGACAACGACATGCAGTGGGACTTCTGGACGCTGTCACCGGAATCCGCGCACCAGGTGACCTGGCTGATGGGCGACCGGGGCATCCCGAAGTCCTGGCGGCACATGAACGGGTACTCCGGGCACGCGTACTCGTGGGTGAGCGCCGCGGGCGAGACGTTCTGGGTGAAGTACCACTTCAGGAGCGACCAGGGCCTCGACTTCCTCCCCCAGGAGGAGGCCGACCGGCTGGCCGGCATCGACGCCGACTACCACCAGCGCGACCTGTTCGCCGCGATCGACAGCGGGAACTTCCCGAGCTGGACGCTGTCGGTCCAGATCATGCCGTTCGACGACGCCAAGACCTACCGGCTCAACCCGTTCGACCTCACGAAGGTGTGGCCGCACGAGGACTACCCGCTCGTCGAGGTCGGTCGGATGACGCTGAACCGCAACGTCTCCGACTACCACACCGAGATGGAGCAGGCCGCCTTCGAGCCGAGCAACCTGGTTCCCGGGACCGGGCTGTCGCCGGACCGGATGCTGCTGGCCCGCGGGTTCGCCTACGCCGACGCACACCGGGCTCGGCTCGGGGTGAACTACAAGCAGATCCCGGTGAACGCACCCACGTCACCGGTGAACAGCTACTCCCGGGACGGCGCCATGCGCGTCGTCAACGCCACCGACCCGGTGTACGCCCCCAACTCCTACGGCGGCCCGAAGGCCGACCCGAGCCTGACGGACCGGGCGGGGCTGTGGGCGGTCGACGGGGACATGGTGCGGTCGGCGTACACCCTCCGCCCGGACGACGACGACTGGAGCCAGGCCGGCGCCCTGGTGCGCCAGGTGATGGACGACGAGCAGCGGGCGCGGCTGGTCTCGAACGTGGCTGGTCACCTGCGCAACGGCGTCTCCGAACCGGTGCTGCTGCGCGCCCTGGAGTACTGGAAGAACATCGACAAGGAGATCGGCGAACGGATCGAACACGCCGTGCGGACCGGCAGCTGACGGCCGGCTGCCGGCTCACGGCGACGACGTCACAGCTCCCGCTCGGCCAGCTCGCGGAAGTCGTCGGGCACCCCGCCGGAGCGCTTCAGCGCGGCCGGCAGGTACCCCACGGCGTCGCGGCCGAACCGTGCCCGGACGGCGTCCATGGAGCGGTCCACCGCCCAGCGGACGCGAGGCTCGGCCCGCTCCCGGATGGCGTGCCAGGCGAGCTCCTCGGCGACCTCGGTGAGGGTGAGCGTGGTCGCGATCGGGGCGGGCAGGGTCAGCGACCGGGTGGCCGAGCACATCCCGGCGAACCGGACCCGGACGGTGACGGTGCGCCCGGCCCGATCCTTGGCCCGCATCCGTGCCGCGACCCGGTCGGCCAGGTGGCCGAGCACCTCACGGACGAGTTCGGGGGTGGGCTGTCCGTATCTATGGTCGCGGACGGGGTCAGCGGCCACAAGTGACGGTGAGAGAGACTTGCCTGGTGAGGTCTACGAGCAGGACGACGCAGTGACTGCGCCGCTGTGGCGACGTCTCGCTACAGACCTTGAGCAGGAGATCCGATCCGGACGACGCGAGCCGGGATCGCAGCTCCCCTCGTACGTGGATCTCGCCGCCGAAGGGTACTCACAGGCCACCGTGTCGCGCGCCTACCGCGAGCTGGCGGCCCATGGCCTACTCGTTGCCGTGCCTGGTGCAGGGAGTTACGTCGCGGAGTCGATCCCCGAGCCGAGCAGACCCCTTCCTGATGTCGTGGCCGAGCACGAAGCCCGGATCGCTGCACTTGAGGCGACAGTGCGCCTGTTGATGGAACGGTCAGGCGACACCGATCACGTCGGCTAGTCGACGCAGCTCGTCAGGAACGCCGCGGGACGTGTGCAGCAGCCCGTTGACGAGGTCGTGTGTCATGGGACGGTTGATCACATACGGTCCGGCGATCCGCTCAGCTTCGAGGATGGCCCGCAACGCTCGATCGGACTGTGCGTTCATCTGTGAGGCTCGCGCGGTCAAGATCCAGTAGTGGCTGAGCCGTTCTCCGGCGTGCATGTCCGCCACGGGGACCTCGCCGGCCAGGCGCACGGCGTCACCCGGGTGCCCGAGCTCCACCTCCACCTCTACCGCGTGGACCGCGTGCACTGGTGCGCAGAAGTTCGTCTGCCAGGCGTTGGCGTCGCGTTCAGCCGGGATGACGCGTCGAGCCTCTTCCAGGTGAGACCGTGCCTCGACGGTGTTCCATCGACGGGCCGCCGCGATGGCTGCTCGAAGGTGGAGAGCACCCCACATCTGATCCGTGACGTCGTCACCGGTGCCGACGTGCGCGTCGAGCGCATCGAGCGCCGATGTCGCGGCCGATTGCGCTTCGACCACGGCCCCCGCGTGCAGCCACGCCCAGCACAGGTCCCAGTGGGCCGCCGCCATCTCGACGGGAGCACCGATCGACGAGGCTGCCGACAGCTCCCGCTCAAGCGCGGTCCATGCGAGGTCGTGGTGGCCGGTGAGGTTGGACATGACCCGGGCCACGTGGCAGGCCCGGACCATCAGGGAGCCAACCTGGTCCTGGGGACCGGAACGCCCCAGGATCACCAGTTCTTCGATCACGCTTGGCAGACGTCCCGCGACGACGTCGAACCGGGCCGCCTGCCGCAACGCCTCGATGCTCTCGACGTCGGCAGTGATTTCTGCCAGCGTCCGGACCGGTCGATCGAGACCGGCGAGCATGGGGAGCGCGGCGCGCTGCAGGGCGAGCCGAAGAGCGGGGATGCCCGCGTGACCGGAGTCCTGTGCGGGCGACTCGTGACGGAACGGTTGACCGGTCAGCTCCACGACCTCGACACCCAGCACGTCGGCCAGGTGATCCAGGACGCTTCGGCGATCGAGGCTGGCGAAGCCACCTTCGATCTTGGCGACCCAGCTAGCCGAGCGGCCGACGCGCTGGGCCAGCTCTGCCTGTGTCCAGCCCTTGCGGCGACGGGCTCTAGCAACTCGCTGCCCTGTGGTCATCTCTGCCATGGACCAAGGCTGGGCGCCACTTCAGAGGCCAGCTTTCAAGATTTTTGACAGTTCCAGGCGCAAGGCACATCTCTTGCATTCCGGCCCCAAAGATCACGAAGCGCATCAGACGCGAACGGACTGAGCACCCGGGAGAACGGACTGAGCACCCGGGAGTACGCAGGTATCTGCTGGCGCAGATACCTGGTGATCTTGTGTTCCTACCGCGGTGTGATCCCGAGGGCGTGCATCAGGCCGTCCTCGACGGCCGTCATGGTCTTGCGGCAGACGGCGCCGGCCTCGCCGAGCGCTTCGTCTTCGTAGACCTCGATCAGGTCGTCGCACAGGACGCGCCCGACGAGGGGATCGGTCGCGGCGTCCAGCTCGACGATGGAGGGCAGCGAGGCCTTGGCGGTCGTGGTGATCCGGGCGACGAGGGCCGTGCCCAGGGCGCCGTTGCGCCGGTTGTTGGACACGACCAGGCCGGGTTTGCGGCCGGCGCCGGCCAGGCCGGGGATCTCGAACCAGATCACGTGGCCCCGTTGGAGCTTCACGCGTCGTCTCCGCGGCGGGCCTCGCGAGCGTTGCGGGTGCCACGGAGGGCAGCTCGGATCGCGACCTCTTCCGGGTCGGTGGCCGCCCATTCCGCGTACTCGGCGTAGGCAGCGGCCTCGGCAGCCTCCCGCGCCACGCGAAGGCCGGCGGCCATGAGGGCGTGCAGGAGCGCGGACTCCGACGTCACCGCGGTTGCGCCGATGGCCTCGCGGGCTTCGGGTGACCTGCTGATCAGGTCGAGGTCCGCCAGGTCGCGGGCGGTCAGCGGCACAGACTTGCGGGTCTTGGTCTCGTCACCGGCCATGGCAGTCATGCATCAGAGTCTGCCTCACTCCGGTGCATCACACAATGCATCAGGGAAGAGGGGAGGCTCACGGTGCCGCCCGAGTGCCGACCCAACCCGCGGGGTGTCGGTAAGCGCGGAAGCTAGATGGTGAGTTAGGTGCCCTAAGTGGGCCGCGACGTGCCGCTGACCTGCGAGCATGCGGACCCGGCCCAGTGCGCGCGTCCCTGGTCCGACGAGCGCCCGAGATTCGGTAACCGAATCTCTATCTTGCTCCCGAACGCGATCACTAGGCGCTGCACTCACGTCGTATGCCGCTACGCCTCCCGGCCTTGATCCACCTGCCCTCACCGGGGCCCGGAACCTTGATCGTCTGGTTGCCAGACGCGAGCTGTGCGACCAGCGGGTTTGGTGAGCGCGAAGAGCTATTCGCAGGGTTCGGCCGAGGGCGGACTGGGCACCCACGGACCGGGCCCGGCCCGAGGTCACCACCCGGCGCGGATCCTCGTTGCGGGCCAGTGCGCCGAGCCTGGCACCCACCGCAGGGCCGAGCAGCCGCTCCAGGTCGGCGGACGCCGCCCGGGCGAGCTGGCCGATCGTTGTGATCCCGCGCTCGGCCGGCCGCTGCTCGGCGACCGGGCCGACCCCCCAGATCAGGCGCACGGGGAGCGGGTCGAGAAACGCGCGCTCGTCACCCGGCTCGACCACCACGAGCCCGTCCGGCTTCGCCACCTGCGAGGCCACCTTGGCCAGATGCTTGGTGCGGGCCGCCCCGACCGAGATCGGCAGCCCGACCTCGGCCCGGACCCGCCCGCGGAGCGCAGCGCCGATCGCGGCCGGCGGACCGAACAGGTGGATCGCCCCCGAGACGTCGAGAAAGGCCTCGTCGATCGAGATCCGTTCGACGGCGGGGGTGAGGTCGGCGCAGAAATCCATGACCTGGTCGGCCAGCCGCTGGTACTCGGAGAAGTGCCCACGAACGAAGCGGATGTCCGGGCAGAGCTGCCGGGCCCGCCACCCCGGCATCCCGCCCTGGACGCCGCGGACCTTCGCCTCGTAGGAGGCCGCCAGCACCACACCACCCTGTGCACTGCCCCCGACCGCGATCGGGCGACGGCGCAGGGTGGGATCGAGCAGTTGTTCGACCGAGGCGTAGAACGCGTCCAGGTCGGCGTGCAGGATCCAGGGCCCCGGCGACACGCCACCAGCGTAGTCGAACGCTTGTTCGATAGACCAGCGCTTCCTGCTCCGGTCCCGGGCCACCTCGCGTTGCCGGCCCGGGGGTGTCAGGGCAAGGTCTCTGACGGTGGCCGACCTCCCGGACAGAGGGGTGGCCGCCCCCGGACGGGCGAGCGCCGGACCAGCCGGGTGGATGTCGCGGAGGAGGCCCCCGTTCGGGTGCGCACCGTCGTCGCCTACACGGCCTCGCCCGGGCTGGGCGGTGCCGAGATCGCGCTGGGCCACCTGCTGGCCCACGCCTCGACGGCACTGGACGTGCTGCTCGTCGGTACGTCCCAGCAGGTCGTCGCCACGCTGGCGGCACGTCGGCCGGGGATGAGGGCAGTCGTCGTCCCGGCGTCCGGGGCGCGGGCCGCGGCCGCGCACCTGGCGCTGTTCCGGCGGCTGCGGCCGGACGTCGTCCACGTCAACCGGCACGTGCCCTGGGCCGCCGCGCTCGGCATCGTCGCCGCGTTGGCCACACCGGGGGCGCGACTGGTCACCGTCGATCAGCTGCCGCTGCGCACCGTCGACCCGGTCGAGCTGTGGCGCACCCGTGCCCTCACCCTGCGCGCCGACGCGGCGGTGGCGGTGGGGCCGGCGAGCGCCCGGCGGATCGAGGACTTCTACGCGCTGGGGCGGGGCAGCGTCCACTCCGTCCCGAACGGGGTTCCCGACCACGGCGTGCGACGCCGGGCGGCTCGGCCGAGCGGCCCGCTGGTGGTCGGCGCGGTCGGCCGGCTCGACCCGATGAAGGGCCACGACGTCCTCCTGCGCGCCCTCGCGCAGGTGGACGGCGTCGACGTGGTGCTGGTCGGGTCCGGCGCCGAGGAGGGCTCGTTACGGGGCCTGGCACGCCACCTCGGCATCGCCGGGCGGGTGAGCTTCGCCGGGTGGCTGCCCTCGCCCCCGGACTTCCTGCCCGGGTTCGACGTGTTCGCGCTGCCCAGCCGTTCGGAGGGCTTCCCGCTGGCGCTGGTCGAGGCGATGCTGGCCGAGCTGCCGTGCGTCGCGACGCCGGTGGGCAGCATCCCTGCGGCGATCACACCGGAGCGCACCGGCCTGCTGGTGCCCACGGACGACGCCGACGCGCTGGCGGCGGCGTTGCGCCGGCTCCGGGACGATCCCGATCTCCGCGACCGGCTGGGCGCCCAGGCCCGTCAGGCCGCGCTCGCCGCGTTCACCGCCTCGACGATGACCGAGGCCTACGAGCGCCTCTGGGGCCGGGTCGCGGGCAGGCCTCGGAGCGCCCTGCTCCGGCCGCCGCCCCCACGGCCGTGACCGGGGCTCGCGGCCGTGACCGGGGCTCGCGGCCGGGGGCTCGCGGAGCGCGCCGGGGCGGTCGGGGGTCAGGCGTCCTCGCGGGTGGGGTTCTCCAGCCGGAAGAAGTTGCTCTGCCGCCCGTCGGAGCGCTGTTCCTGGTAGATGAAGTTCAGGCCGCGCGTGTCGAAGGTCTCGAACCACTCCTCCCAGCTGATCTCGCGCAACTGGTCGCTGGGTTCGCCGAAGTCGAACCGCAGCACGCCCGCGCGTCCCTCGTGCTCGGTGCCCTCGACGGTGGCCGGGCGACCGCCACGGGCCTGCGCCCACTGCCGGATCACCTCGTGGCTGACGGTGACCAGACTGCGACCGGGGCGCTCGGGCTCGTCGTCGGGCGAGGTCACCTCCTGGCTGTACTTCACCGAGGTGGAGGACTGGGGCCCACGGCGCACCTGGCCACCGTCGCCGCGGCCACCCCCGCCACCGCCCTGGCCCGCCTCACCGCCGCGGCGGCCTCGCTGGCCGTGGCCGCCGCCGGGATCCTTCCGGTGCGCCCCGGACAACGCGCTGACCAGCTCGTCCTTGCGCATGCCGGAGGTGGCGGAGATACCTTCGGCCCGGGCGCGCCGGCGCAGCTCGTCGACCGTGAGGCGGCGCAGCTCGGACTCGCTCAGCTCTGGGGTGCCAGAGGTCTGGTTCCCCGGTTCCTGGTTGCTCACCGGTCGTCCTCCTGATTCGGCCTGGCCCTCGGCGGGCAGGGCTCCCCTGGTCCCGGTACCCGCCCGGCGCCCGGTCATGTGACCGCCGGGCGGCGCAGTGCCCGGGGGCGGCCCGAGCGGCTCCCCGGTGCGCAGCGTGCACACCGTGCGCACCGGCGGCCCGGGTGCGCCGGTCCGGTCGGGGTGTCACCAGCTAGCCCGGTGGCGTGCCGAGGACCTGGGGGGCGTCGACCGTCCGGTCCGGGATCGTGGTGGGTAGTTCCTGGTGGAAGGCGCCCGTCGGCAGGATTCCGCACCCCCCGTACCGCGCCATCACCCGCAGTTGGGCCAGGACGTCCTCGCCGCAGTGCGTGGTGGGCAGCTGGGTCCAGAACGAGAAGCCGCCGACGTCGCGCAGCTTGCCGGTGTCGTACAGCACGCACCCGCCCGCCCAGGCGAGGCGGTACCGCAGCGACGTACCGGTGGGGATGTCCACCCTCTGCTGCAGATGCCACAGGTTGGCCGCGTTGTGCAGCCGGTAGCGTTGCCAGGCCGGCGATCCGGGGGTGACCACCTCGGGGGTCACCCGGCCCTCCCACGGCTCGAAGGCCTGCTCCCGGGGCCGCACGTCGTCCGCGAACGACGGCCCGACCAGGCCGCAGGCCACCAGGCCGCAGCCCTCGGTGCTGATCACCTCGTGCAGGCGGGCGAGGACGTCCGGGGCGAGGATCACGTCGTCGTCCAGGAAGAGGCAGTACGGGGCCCGGACCTGGTCCAGCAGGAACTGGCGCTGCTCGGCCAGGCCGCGCCGCGGCAGGTGGCGGTGCAGCTGCACCGGGTGGCCGCGCAATCGCAGCACCCGGACGGCGGCGAGCACCTCCGGCTCGGCGAGCGGGTCGCCGTCCTCGGTCTGGTCGGACACCACCACCCGGAAGTCGCGGTGGGTCTGGCCGATCAGACAGGCGAGCGTGACGGCCAGCGCGCCGGGCCGGCGGCAGGTGGGGATGACGACGTCGATCGCGTGGCTCATGGAATCGTCCTTCCGTCCCCCGGCTCGGCGACCGCCCCGAGCACTGCGGCCGTCACCTCCTCGACGGTGATGTCCGCCATGCAGGCGGGTCCGGCCGGGCGTAGCGGGCAGGCGGCGTCCCACCAGCACACCTGCTCGGTGATGGACGTCCCCCGCCGGTGCGGGCAGCCGGCGAGACCCTGCAGCTGGCGACCCGCGCCGAGCCCGTAGCGAGAGGCCAGGGTCGGGCCGAACAGGGCGACCGTCGGCGCCCCGACGGCGGCGGCGAGCCGGACCGGCCCGGTGTCCCCGCCGACGACGACGCCACCCGCCGCCGCCACGGCGGCGAGGATTCCGGCGAGCTGCGGCAGGTCGACGCGGGGAAGGGTCGGGACCGGGCCGGGCGCAGCGGTCGCGAGCACCGGATGGCCGCGTCGGGTCAGCGCGGCGGCCAGCTGCGTCCAGGACCGGTCGGGCCAGCGCTTGACCGCCATGCCGGCGTCCGGTACCAGGAGCACCGGCGCTCCGCGGGGCCGTGGCGGCAGACAGCCGGCCAGCAGCCGGCGCCCGGCCCCGGCCCGCTCCGCGGCCAGCGGCAGCCGGGGGCGCGCCGGCAGCTCGTCGGCACCGATCAGGCCCTCCGCGTGCAGGATGCGCAGGTAGCGGGCGGTGACCAGCTCGTCCCCCGGTGGACGCCGCCAGAGGTCGGTCACCGCCCGGGTGGCGCCGCCGGCGAGCAGGTCGGGGATGCCGGCGAAGCGGGTGGTCGTGACGGCCAGGTCCGGGGCGTGCTCGGCGAGCGCGGCGGCGACGGCCTCCCGCTCGGCGCCGCGGCGGGCGGGGGCCCGGACGTCGCTCACGGCCGGGTCGTCCCGGAGCAGTTCGGCTCCCGGATCGTGGGTCAGTACCCGGATCCGGGCCTGCCGGTGGCGGCGGGCCAGGGCGTGCACCACGGGCAGGAACATCAGCAGGTCGCCGATGCCGCCGAGCAGCTCGACCAGCAGGATGTCCCGGAAGCCGGCCCCGTGGCCGGACGGTTCAGCCATCGCCGCACCCGCGCACCTCGGCGTAGAGGGCGCGGTGCCGGGCGGCCACGCCGTCCCAGGACCGGCCGGCGGCCACGGCGCGGCCGCCGGCGGCGAGTCGCGCCCGCCGGCTGTCGTCGACCAGCAACCGGCGCACCGTCGCGGCGACCGCGGCGGCGTCCCGGCGGGCGGGGATGACCGCCACCGTGCGGCCGTCCTGCAGGGCGGGGTCGGGGTCGTCCGCCGCGGTGACGGCGGTCGGCAGGCCGTGCGCGAGGGCGGCCAGCAAGGCCCCGCTCTTGACCGTGACACCGTGGGTGAACGGCAGCACGCCGACGTCCCCGGCGTGGAGCAACGCGGAGATCCGTGCCGCGGGCAGGTGCCCGGTGAAGGTGACCGCGTCCGTCACGCCCAGTCTCCGGACCAGCCCGTCCAGCTCCTCCCGGTAGGCGGTCGCCGCCGGCTCGGGGAGTGCCTGGGAGGTGAACCCGCCGGCCACCACCAGGTGCACGTCGGACCGGTGGGCGCGCACCGCGGGCAACGCCTCCACCGCGTACCGGACGCCCTTGACCGGGTGGACGAAGCCGAAGAAGACCAGCAGGCACGCCTGGGGCGGCAGCCGCAGCTCGCGGCGGACCCGCGCCCTGACGTCGGGAGCGGGCGGGTGCACGGTGACGTTGGGCGCCAACGGGATCTCGACCGTCCGGACGCCGGTGCGTCGCCGCACCTGGGTGCCGTGCCCGGCGTTGGTCACGACGACGGCGCCGCTGGCCGGCACCAGCCGGCCGGTTTCCCGGTCCCAGCGTCCCCACCGCTCCAGCGGCCGCCAGGCGGCAGGTGGCAGCCAGCCGGGCACCGCCCACCAGCCGTACTCGTGCACGGTGGTGACCAGCGTGGTGCCGCGGGGCAGGAGCAGCGGCAGCGTCCCCAGAGCCGGGGTGAAGCGGTAGGCCGACGGGGCGAACTGGACATGGACGACGTCCGGCTGCCACCGGCGCAGCTGGCCGGCCACCCTCGCCACGCCGGCCCACCAGCCGCCTCGCCGGCCGGGACGGACGGCGAGCGCACGCACCTGCACCTCGTGGTTCGGCACCGTCTCGACCAACCGCGCGACGTAGTCGCTGACGCCGTCATGCCGGGTGCTGCCCGGCCCGTGGACCATCGCCACCCGGAGCGCACGCCCGCGCATCGCACCCCCGTTCCCCTCGTGGCCGCCCGGCGGGCGGCTTCCGCTCACCCTTTGCCCGGGCCGGCCGGCCGGACACGTTTGCCCCGGACGTCGCCGGGCACCCCCGGCTGGTGACGACGTGGGAGCATCCCGCCGCGCTGGCCGGCCCGGCGATCTCCTGGGACCGGGCCGAGCGGATCCTGGTGGTCCGCCCGGACAACCTCGGGGACGTCGTGCTGCTCGGTCCGGCGCTCCGGGCCCTGCGCGCCGCCGCGCCGCGGGCCCGGCTCGACCTGCTCGCCGCCCCGGCCGGAGCGGCCGCCGCGGCCTTGCTGCCGGAGGTGGACGACGTCCTGGTCGCGTCCGTGTGCTGGCAGCAGCTGGACCCGTACGCGCTGCCCGTCGCCGCGGACCAGGCCCTGATCCAGCGGCTGGCCGAGCCCGGGTACCAGATAGCGGTGATGTTCACCTCCTTCTCGCAGTCGCCGTGGCCGGCGGCCACGCTGTGCCGGCTGGCGGGCGTCCCCGTCCGGGTGGGGATGTCGAAGGAGTTCGGGGGAGCGGCCCTGACGCACTGGGTTCCCTCGCCCGCCGACGAGCTGCACCAGGTCGACCGTTCGCTGCACCTGGTGGAACGGGTCGGCGTCCATCCCGCCGGGCGCCGGCTGCACGTGCAGCTGGCGGATGACGCCCGAGCCGCCGCCCACCACCTGCGTCAGCAGCGCGGCCTGCCGGCGGGGGACTTCGCCCTGGTTCTGCCGGGAGCGTCCTGCTCCTCGCGCCGCTACGACCCGCAGCGGCTGGCCAGCACGGTCGGCCTGCTCGGGGCGGCGGGTCTGCCGGTGCTGGTGGCCGGGACGGCCCGGGAGGCGTCGCTGGTGGAACAGGTCGCCGCCGGCAGCCCGGCGGCGGTCGCCCTGGCCGGCGAACTGGACGTTCCTGGCCTGGCCGCGACCATCGCGAGCAGCGTCGTGGTGATCTGCAACAACAGCGGCGGAGCCCACCTCGCCGAGGCGGTGGGAACGCCGTCCGTCGTGCTGTTCGCCGGCACCGAACTGCCCGCGCAGTACGCTCCGCGGTTCGCCCCGTCCGTCGTGCTCACCGTGCCGACCGGGTGCACGCCCTGCCGCCGGTTGACCTGCCCGCTGCCGCCGCCGGGGACGATGGCGTGCCTCGACGTCGCTCCCGACGAGGTCGCCGCTCGCGCGCTGGAGCTCATCAGCAGCGCTCGCGGGCGCCGCGTCGGTGGCGGCCCCCCTCACCGGCACCTCACCGACGGGCGCCGGGGAGGGCGGAGCGCGGCCGCCGGTCCGTGGCCCGGATCCGGTCGATGATCGCTGACGTCGAGCGGTACGGCACGTAGTCGAGGGTGCGTACCTCGCCGCCGAGCCGGGCCACCAGCGGCGCCTCCGGCACCAGGTCGGGCCGGTAGTCCCCGCCCTTGACGTACACGTCGGGCCGGACGGCCTCCAGCAACCGCGTCGGGGAGTCCTCGTCGAAGACCACCACGTGGCTCACGCAGGCGAGGGCCGCCAGGATCGCCACCCGGTCCTCGACCGCGTTGACGGGTCGGTCCGGGCCCTTCAACCGGCGGGCGCTGTCGTCGGAGTTCACCGCCACGATCAGCACGTCACCCAGCTCCCGGGCCTGCGCGAGGTAGCGGACGTGGCCGTGGTGCAGGACGTCGAAGCAACCGTTGGTGAACACGATGCGGGCGCCACGCCGGCGGTGGCGCCCCACCAGCTCGGCCAGCTGGGAGGCATCCACCACACCGTCGTCCGGGGTGGGAGCGGCGTCCAGCGCCGCCAGCAGCTCCGCTCGGGTGCAGACGCACGTCCCCGGCGCCTCGACGCTGGCGCCGGCAGCCCGCTGGGCGAGCTCGGCGGCGACGTCGAGGTCGGCGCCGCCGGCCCACGCCAGGGTCATCGCGGCCAGGTAGACGTCCCCGGCGCCGACGGTGCGCGAGCCGGCGGCAGGCCGCGTCCGGGTGCGGTGGAAGGCGCCGTCCGCCGCGACGACGACCGAGCCGTCGACGTCCAGGGTCACCGCGGCCACCTCGGCGCCCAGCCGGCGCAGCAGCTCGCAGGCGCCCTCGACAGCCGCGGTCGGTCGGTCGGTGGCGGCCCCGGCCCGGCAGGACGCGCCGAGCGCGAACCAGGCCTCCCGGTAGCTGGGGGTGATCAGGGTCGGCGCCAGGTCGGTCCAGCGGCCCAGGTCGTGCGCGTCCAGCCCGATCACCCCGAAGGACTGGCGGTGCGCGACCAGCCAGGACCGCACCCGGTCGTCCAGGGCGCCGGTGCCGTAGTCGCACACGACCAGCGCCGGCGTCCGGTCGCCCGAGGCCAGCACGCGCTCGAGCGCGGCCACCAGCGGGGACGGGCCGGCGGCAGGAACGCCGCCGGGCGGCGGAGCGTCCTCCTCGCAGAGCAGGATCTGGTCGCCGGCGACGATGCGGCACTTGCGAGGGGTGCGACCGGCCGGCAGCGTCACGGTCGCGTCGTCCACCCCCGCTCGCGCCAGACCGGCACGGACCAGGTCGCCGGCGTCGTCCGGGCCGACCGGGCCGAGCAGGGTCGGGCGCGCGCCGAGCGCGGCGAGGTTGACGGCGGTGTTGGCCGCGCCACCGGGGGAGTCCTGGCGCCGGTTCAGCCTCACCACCGGTGCGGCCGACTCACGGATGAGCCGGTGGGGGTCGGTGAAGCGCCACTCGTCGAGCACCACGTCTCCGATCACCACGACCGGTCGGCCCTGCCAGCGACCGACCGTCTCGGCCAGCACGGCCGTGGAGGGCTGCACACGCGTCATGAGCCGCCGGGTGCCCCGCCGAGGTCGTCGTCAAACGCCCGCCGCGAGACGAAGTGCGGCAGGCGGGTGACCGGGCCAGGTGTGGAGTCGCGATCAGGGGGTACCTACGGGAGGAGCCGATCAGCTGGAGGACAGGCATGGCGGACACCCCACGCGTCGTCGGGCTCAACCGCACCCAGGACGGCTCGGTCGCCGTCGTCGAGGATCCTGCCCGGGTGGTCACCCTGCAGAAGGAGCGGATCACCCGGCGGAAGCATCACTGGGGCCGACTGGGGGACCTGCCCCAGCGGTACCTGCCCCGGATCCCGCTGCTGAGCCAGCCCGTCGACCTGGTGGTGGAGGGGTACTCCTCGGACCGCGAGATCGCGAACCTGGACGCCTACCGGGTCGAACTGCGCCAGGCCCTCCGACTCACCCGGGACGCGCGGGTCGTGCTGGTGTCCCACCACCTCAGCCACCTCTACAGCGCGTTCCCGCCCTCGCCGTTCGACCGGGCCGCGGCCATGGTCATCGACGCCCAGGGCAGCCCGGTGAGCCAGTTCACCGAGACCGTGGACCTGCCGGCCGGCACGCCCGGTGACGCGCTGGAGATCAGCTCCTTCTACCGGTGCAGGCGCGGCCGAACCGAGTGCCTGGCGAAGCAACTGTGGGACGGCGAGTGGGCTCGACCGGCCGGCCTGGGGTGCTTCTACGCCCTGCTGACCCGGATGCTCTGGCCGCAGGGCGAGGGCAACGAGGGCAAGGTGATGGGACTGGCCGCGTTCGGTGACCCGGACGCGATCGGGTTGCCCGGCCTGACCGTCCGCGAGCATGAGGTGTTCATCCCCGAGGAATGGCTGACGACCTTCTCCGAGCGCGAGCGCTACAGCTTCTTCGTCGACGGTCGCGGCGACGTCCGGGACTGCGCGAACCTGGCGGCCGCGGGGCAGCAGGTGTTCGAGGCCGCGCTGCTGCAGGTCGTCGACTGGCTGCACCGGCGCACGGGGGAGGAGAACCTGGTCTTCGCCGGGGGGACGGCGCTCAACTGCTCGGCCAACGGCCGGATCCTGCGCGAGTCGGCGTTCCGGCAGGTCTTCATCCCCCCCAGCCCGCACGACGGCGGGACGGCGTTGGGGTGCGCACTGTACGGGTTGATCGAGTGCCTCGGGGTGCCGAGCGAGTTCCGCTGGACCCACGACTTCCTCGGCCCGGGCCCCGACCCCGCCGAGGTCGACGCCGCGGTGCTGGCCCTTCCGGACGACCTGGTCGCCGTCCGGCCGGACGACGCCGCGGCCGCCGTGGTGGACCTGCTGGAGTCCGGCCGGGTGGTCGGCCTGCACGAGGGGCCGAGCGAGTCCGGCCCCCGGGCTCTCGGCCATCGCAGCATCCTCGGCGACCCACGTCGTCCGGAGATGCGGGACTTCATCAACTTCGAGGTGAAGGGTCGCGAGTGGTTCCGGCCGCTGGCCCCGCTGGTTCTCGCCGAGCACGCCGCGGAGATCTTCGATATCGACCGACCGGCGCCGTTCATGCAGTACGCCGCGGCCGTGCGCCCGGGGTACCGGGAGCTGCTGCCCGGCATCACCCACGTCGACGGCACGGCCCGGCTGCAGACCGTGGAACCGGTCAACACCCCCTTCCTGCACCGGCTCCTGCAGGCCTGGTACCGGCGCACCGGATCCCCGGTTCTGATCAACACCTCTCTGAACGGGCCCGGGCATCCGCTCGCGGAGACCCCGGAGCACTCCGTCCAGACACTCCGGGCGACCAACCTGCACGCGCTCCTGCTGGCGCCGTACCTGATCCGCAAGCGGCAGGAGCCGGCGGTCCCCGGTGCCGGCCGGCTGCGTCCCAGCCGTCCGAGGAGGGGCTGAGATGGTCGACATCGATCTCCCCGGATCGACCACGACGATGGTCGACCCGCGTTCGCCGAGGTGACCCGCGTGGCTCTACCGCCGCTGACCCCCGAAGAGCGTGCCGCAGCGCTGGAGAAGGCCGCGGCCGCCCGCCGCGCTCGCGCCGAGGTGAAGAACCGTCTGAAGTACGAGGGCGGGTCCCTCGCCGACATCCTGGCCGAGGCCCGGACGAACGAGGCGATCGGCAAGATGAAGGTGTCGGCCCTGCTGTCGTCCCTGCCGGGCATCGGCCCGGTCCGAGCGCAGCAGATCATGGAAGAGATCGGGATCTCCGCGACTCGCCGGGTCCGCGGACTGGGTCCGCACCAGACCCAGGCCCTGATCCAGCGGTTCACCGGGTAGCCCGGTGAGGAGCCACCCATCACTCCGGTGGGGCGAGGGCGTAGCCGCTCTGCTCGGCGAAGAACCGGTCGACCGGGGTGTACCACACACCTCTCGAGACACCATCACTTCCCCCCCAGTTCCCGATGGGGATGCCAAAGACGTTGCCGTTGTTCGAGAACACCGCCCCGCCGGAGTCGCCCTCGCTGAGCAGCCCCATCGGGCCACGGGTGAAGAGCGCGCCCTGGGCGAACGACGGCGTGGCCGGGACCTCTGGGGGCTGGGGGGTGCTCGCGTGGCCGCAGGTCGTGCCGTTGTAGCCGCCGCTGATGCAGATGTTGGTGTCGGACGCTGCCGTTCCGGTCACCGGGATGCTGTCGCTGTTGAACGGTCCGCCGGTGAAGACCTTGCCCACGGCGCGAGGGTAGTAGTGCGAGGAGATCGCGACGCAGGGCAGCGTCGAACTGCCGGGCTCACAGCCCGGGGCCACGCCCCGGTCGAGCCTGGGCTCGACCCTGATGAGCATGAGGTCGTGGGTGGGCGATTTCCAGACGGCGTTGCCGACGAACGCTCCGGACGTCGTGGTCCATCGTTCCCCGACGGTCCCGCAATGGCCGGCGGTGAGGATGAAGCGGACGCTGCGTCGGTACTCGCTGATCCCGCCGAGCACCGAGTTGTCCTGGAGGACCAGTCCGGCGGTGCACCCCCCTGTCGTGCCCTGGGAGTCCCGGTAGCGCAGCGAGGTCCCGGCCATGAACGGCTCGGCGTCGCGGGACTGGACGGCCGCGGAGCTCGTGGCCGTCACTCCGGTCACTCCGGCACTCCCCACCAGCACGAGGCCCGCCACGGCGAGGACGGCGCCCGCCCTCGCCAGGACCCGGGAGCGAACGAAAGAGCTGCCGAAATGCGTTCTCATGACCGCAAGAATCGGGCGCCAGGTGCGGCGCGCCCACCCGTGGGCAGCGTCGTGATGGCGATACGTCCGACAGCGGACCGGTCGCTGGGGGGTCGCCGGGCGCGAACCGTGACCATCGTCTGGCCCGAAAGGGCCGTTGACACGCACATCCTGGAGTTCTGCCACGTGCCCGGCGTCCGCCGGACAGACTGTTCCCGCCAGGAGGTGCCGTGGCTGCCGACTCTTATCCCGTGCGCGTCGACGCCGTCCTCGACCGACGGCTGTCCCGCTGGCTGTGGCTGGTGAAGTGGTTGTTGGTCATCCCGCACGCGATCGTGCTGCTGTTCGGGTGGCTGGCGTTCCTGGTGCTGAGCGTGGCGGCGTTCTTCGCCATCCTCGCCACCGGCCGCTACCCGAGGTCGATCTTCGACTTCAACGTCGGGGTGCTGCGCTGGAGCTGGCGGGTGAGCTACTACGCCAACAGCGCCTTCGGCACCGACCGGTACCCGCCGTTCACGCTCGCGGACGTCGCGGACTACCCCGCGCACCTCGAGATCGCCTACCCCGAACGGCTCTCCCGCGGGCTCGTCCTGGTCAAGTGGTGGCTGCTGGCGATCCCGCAGTACCTCATCGTCGGGATCCTCCTCGGTGGCGGATCGTGGGTCGCCTGGAGCACCGATCACGGCCAGGTGGGGTACGGCGGACTGATCCACCTGCTCGCCCTGATCGCGGCCGTCGCCCTGGCCGTGACCGGGAGCTATCCGGACAGCTTGTTCAACCTGGTCGTCGGGTTGAACCGGTGGGTTCTGCGGGTGGCCGCCTACGCCACGCTGATGACCGACGCGTACCCGCCGTTCCGGCTCGACCTGGGCGGCCCGGAGCCGCTGCCGGCGGGCTCGCCGGAGCCGGGACCGGCCGTCAGCTGACCCGCCGCTGGCGACACCCGGAAGGAGACCAGCATGCCGCTGGGCCGACAGACCGCCCCCCGTGACGTCGTTCCCGAACTGCCGACACGTCGGCTCGGCGCGCGTCTCGAGGCGGACGGCGACACGATCACGTTCCGGGTCTACTCGGCCCATGCCACCCGGATCGAGGTGTGGATCTACGGCCGGCCGCGGGACGCCGACGAGCTGGTTCGGGTGACCCTCCGGCGCGCGGCAGGGCAGGCCGAGGCCGACATCTGGAGCGGGGCGATCGGCCTGGGGGCGGTGCGGGCGAATTCCGATCCGGGTGACGCGGTGTACTACGGGCTGCGTGCCTGGGGCCCCAACTGGCCCGTCGACCCCGCCTGGCAGCCCGGCAGCGAACGCGGGTTCCAGGCGGACGTCGACCTCGAGGGCAACCGCTTCAACCCCAACAAGCTCCTCCTGGACCCCTACGCGCTGGAGGTCAGCCATGACCCGGCGCCGCGGTTGTCGTCCATCGACCCCAACGAGCCCTCCGCCGACTACGACACCGGCCCGGAGCACCGCGCCATCGACACCGGCCGGATCGCGCCCAAGAGCGTGCTGCCGCTCCACCCGCTGGCGGCCGACACCGGCGTCGCACCTCGCCGGCCGCTGCGCGACGACGTCATCTACGAGGCCCACGTCCGCGGTCTGACCCGGCTCGACCCGTCGGTGCCCGAATCACTGCGGGGCACCTACGCCGGCGCCGCGCTGAAGGCGGGCTACCTGCGCGACCTCGGCGTGACCGCGGTCGAGTTCCTGCCGGTGCAGCACTTCGCCGGTGAGCAGAACGACGACGGCGACCCGCGGGGCGACAATTACTGGGGGTACATGACCCTCGGCTACCTCGCCCCCAACCGGCGCTTCGCCGCCGACCGCTCGCCGGGCGGCCCCACCCGGGAGTTCAAGGCCATGGTCCGGGCCTTCCACGACGTGGGGATCAAGGTGTTCCTCGACGTCGTGCTCAACCACACCGCCGAGGGGCTGCTGGCCCGCACCACAGAGGGTGACGACTCCCGGTCCGACGACACCCGTCAGGTACCCGACCGGGCCCGCCTGCTGTCCTTCCGGGGGCTGGACAACGCCACGTACTACACCCTGCGCAGTCGCCCTGACCTGGACGGCGGCCGCACGAACCAGCGCTACCTGGACAACTCCGGGTGCGGCCCCGCGCTCGCCGTGGCTCGGCCGGCCGTGCGTGACTTCGTGCTCGACGTGCTCGGCCACTGGGTGCGGGAGATGGGCGTCGACGGGTTCCGGTTCGATCTCGCGCCGACACTCGGCAACCGCCTCCCCGGCGACGGCTTCGCCTTCGACTGGTCGGATCCGGAGTCGCTGCTGGCCCAGCTCGGCCGGCGGTTGCCGCTGCGCACGGACGTCGACCCGGGCGGCGTCGACCTGATCGCCGAACCGTGGCTCGCCCAGGGCGAGCAGACGTACCTGCTCGGTCGGTTCCCCCCCGGGTGGGCGGAATGGAACGACGTCTACCGGCAGGTCCTCCGGCGCGCCGAGAACAAGCTGAACGTACGCTCCGTGCGTCCGTGGGAGCTGGCCAACGCGCTGTCCGGTTCCGAACAGCAGTTCCGGCCGCAGGCGCCGCCCGGCGCCGTCCGCGGCCCCAGCGCCTCCATCAACTACGTCTCCTCGCACGACGGCCTGACGCTGCGGGACCTGGTCTCCCGCACCGATGACGAGGACGCCTGGGACCACGGCGGCGACCCGGTCGCTCAGCGGCAGGCCGTTCGCAACCTGCTCGCCGTGCTCGCCGTCTCGGCGGGCGTGCCGATGCTGCAGGGCGGTGACGAGGTGTTCCGCAGCCTGGGCGGGCGCCGTAACACCGTCGCCGCGGACGACGCCAGCACCTGGTTGCCGTGGGACGGGGTGGCCGCGTTCGTCGCGGCGGAGCAGGCCGGGGACGCCGCAGCACTGGCGCGGCTGCGGGAGCGGGACGACGTCCGGGTCTACAGCTTCGCCCGGGCCATGCTGCGGTTCCGCGCCGCGCACCCCGGGCTGCGGCCGGCGGCCTACCTCACCGGCGGTGTCGCCCCCGGCGGCTCGCTGCCCGACCTCGGCTGGTACGGCGCCGACGGCCGTCCGCTCGGCTCCGGCTGGGACGACCCGGAAGCCGGTTTCCTCGGCGTCAGGGTCGCCGAGCCGGCCGGTTCGGTGTTCGTCGCCTACCTGTGGCGCGATCAGCCGCTGGACGTCGCGCTGCCCGCGCCGCTGTCGGCCGACGGCTGGCGGCGGGTCGCCGACACGGCCGCGTGGATGGAGCCGATCGGCAACGTGGACGCCTCACCCGGTGCGCAGATCGCTGCCCGGTACTGGATGCACCCGCGCAGCGTCGTCGTCCTGGTCGAGGGCTGACGGCTCTGCCGACGGGCGGTGGAGCCGCGCCGGCACGGGTTTTTGCCGCAGCGACACGTGGCGTTCATCCGGGATGCGGGGGGCGTTGACCTGCTGCCGCCAACTTGCCCGTGGTGTTCGCGCCGGTCCGACGCCGCCACCCGCACCGGTTCACGGTGCAGCGTGACGTTGCGGACCTGCGGACCCTGAGCGGGATGGCTCCGGCCCCGGCGGGTCGCTCGGGCACGGTCGAGACAGGAGGCGGTAGTTCCGATGGGGATGGATCACCAGCCCGGAGAGACGATGGAGCAGATCGGGACGGCCAACGATCGCCCCGTCGGCGAGGCCGGCGACAGCGGGTCCCCCCGCGACGGGCGCCCGACCGGCTTCGAGGACCTTGGCCACGACGAGGATCTGGGCAAGGACGACTTCGACGGTTTCGACGATTTCGACGATTTCGACCACGTCGAGGACCAGGTGGACATCCGTGCCGGGCTCGCCGACCACGGCGACCTCGGGCCCGCCGAACTCGCCGAGGACCTCGCCGAGGACCTGTCCCGGCTGCGCGTAGAGGTGGGTTCATCGAGCACCTGAACCCGCGCGGTGCACGCGTGGTCGCCCTGGAGAAGCCCTCGCCGCGAGAGGCGACCCAGTGGTACTTCCAGCGGTACATCGCGCATCTGCCGGCAGCCGGGGAGATCGTCATGTTCGACCGGTCCTGGTACAACCGGGCCGGCGTGGAGCGCGTGATGGGTTTCACCGATCCGCGGTCCTATCTGGAGTTCATGCGCGAGACGCCGGAGCTGGAGCGGATGCTGGTGCGGTCGGGAATCCGGCTGGTCAAGTTCTGGTTCTCGGTCACGCGCGCCGAGCAGCGGACCCGGTTCCTGATCCGGCAGATCGACCCGGTGCGGCGCTGACGCACCCTGGAGGGTGGTGAAGAGCAACGACAAGAAGCGCGCCCGGCTGGGGGCCATGCGGCACGTCCTGCACCAGTTCGACTACACCGACAAGGACCCCGAGTTGGTGATGGCGCCCGACCCACTGATCGTCGGGCCCGCGTCGCAGGTGTTCGACGATGACGGCGCGTCCGCGGACCGGTTCCCCACGCTGACTCCCTGAGCGTGCCTCGAGTGCGGATCGGGCCCGCGTCAGGCGAGGTGGAGGCCGGCCGACGCCGAGGGCCGGCCGGTTGCCCCCTCCTCGGGGCGGGCGCGCACGCTCCACCGGAAGGTCCCGCTACCGGCGACCAGACCTGTGCTGTCGACCACCTCGGTGAGGGTGCGCAGGCGCACCCGTTCGATCTCGCCGGAGAGAAGGCTGCGCAACGCCACCCTGTCGTCGTCGTCCAGGCAGCACTCGCCGACCAGCCGACCCTCGGCGAGTGCTCGGAAGTCCACCGTGACCGACGTGCCGACGGGCATCATCCGGGCAGCGTGGCCCCCGCTGGTACCGGCGGCCAGGATCGCGGCCATGCCGGCCCCGTGCAGAAGCGAGACGAGCGCGCCGGTCCGCAGGCAGCCGGCGGGGTCGGCCGGGTTGTCGGGGAGCGTGAGAGCGACTCTCGCCACGGCGTCCACGGCGTGGAGCACCTGGAGCCGGGGGCCCGGGGCCCCGGCATCGGTGTCCAGCAGGTGCTCGGCGAGGGCGGTGACGTCCATCCGCAGAGTGTGGGGGGGGCCACTGAACACGTCGACCTCGGGGAGGTCGACGGCATGCTGCCGGCAGGTGACAACTGCGCATCGCGCCGGGAGCAGCCGCTACGCCCCCGACGTCCCGTCCAGGTAGTCCAGCTGCTTCCGTGCCGTCTCACGGATCGCCCACACCGTCGGCCGACCTCCCTCGTCCCGCAACGCCTGGGCCGTGCGGGACAGCAATCGTTCTATCGTGATCCGCCGGAAGTTCGGGTGCTGTTCACACAATTCATCGGCAACGTCGGTGAGTGACTCCGGATCGGAACGGCGCATGAACCCTCCTGCCCGTCGAAGATGTCTGGCCGCAGACCTCCCACGCGTTCCCCGAGTATGCAAACCCCATTCTGGCACGGTTGGCGTGACAATACACGAGACCAACAGCTTGTCTGCAGTCTGCAGAAGATCGGCATTCCGCCGCTGTTATCCGCAAATGCCGGATTGGCGCACCACGTTGTATCGGGTCCCCTCGGCTCAGCGGGTGAGCCAGCGGTGCAGTCCGGCTTTGGCCGCCCGATCCCACGCCGCACCGAACTCCTGGGTGGTGGCCACGCCCCGAGCCTGCTCGAGCGCGTGCAGTCGGCCGTAGCTGAAGGCGTTCTCGTCGTCCAGATGGGCGGCGACACCCAGTTCGCGCAGGGTCTCCCGGATCACCACGGTGTCCTGATGGGCGCCGAGCGCCTCCTGGATGGCCTCCATCCGCCTGGCCCACCGGGTGGCCGACCTGCCGTAGCGCGCGGCGAGCGCCTCCGCGGCGTAGCGGGCACGCTTGGCGGCCTTGCGGACCTCGTGGAGGGCCGCGTCCCGTCGGTCCCGCCCGCTGACCGGGTCGGTGCGTGCGGCGTCGTCCGGTGGGATCGCCGCCTGCAACCGGCACAGCCGTCTCCAGGTCTTGGCGACCAGGGGCAGCAGCACGTCGTCCGGCCGGCCGGCCGCCGCGGCCGTGACGGGCGGGTCGGCCAGGAACTGGTCCAGGGCGTCCAGCAGGGCGTAGTACCGCGCTCCGTCCAGCTCGGCCAGGACGGCGTCGTGGGCGGTCCGGTAGCGGGTACCCAGGGCGGTCACGATCCGGCTCTGGACCGGTCCCAGCACCAGGTCCGGCGGCTCGGCCCGGACGACGGCGCGCAGGTGATCGCGGATCACCTCGGCGTCCCGGGCCGCACCCAGGACGCTGCCGAGCCAGCGCAGCTCCTCGCGCAGCGGGTCGGTGACCGTCCGGTCGAACAGCAGCCGGAACGTCGCCAGCGCGCTGCGCAGCCGTCGGGTCGCCACCCGCATCTGGTGGACGGCGTCCGCCTCGTCCGCCCGTACCAGCGGATCGTGGTTCTGCAGCCGGCGGACGTGTGCGGCCAGATGCTCCAGGACCACCGCGCCGGCCCTGCCCGCGCGCACCGGCCCCGCCGCGCGGGGCCGCTCGACGGTCGGTCCGGTGCCTGAGCCTTCCGGAGCGGGGTGGTGGGCGTCCAGCTCCTTCAGCCGATCGGCCAGCGCCCGGGCCGCCTTGGACGGCACCGCGCTCGTGCTGGCGCCGGCGTCGTGCAGCCGCCCTGCGATCGTCGTCAGCAGCGACGGCCCGCCCTCGACCAACTCGACCTCGATCTCCGACCACGCCGTCACGGACGTCGACGACCCGTCCGGCGCGGGGGCCGATGCCGACACCCGATCCTCGGCGATCGTGGCCAGTACCTGTCCGTCCGGGCCCAGGACGGGTCGCTCGACGCGCCGCGTGCGGAGCCGGACGACGGGTGCCAGCGGCTGACCTCGGGTGTGCACCGAGACGCGCCCGGCCAGGGCTGGCGGAACCGTGCGGGTAGCGCGGCCGTCCGGCAGCCGGACCTCGTCACGCCGGGCGCCGCCGCCCGGCGTGTCGTCCGGCACCGGTAGCTTCAGGTGCCAGCCGTCGTCCGAACCGCCGGTGCGCCGACGCAAGGTGATCCCTCGCCGGAGGAGCCGCAGGTCATCGGTGTCGAAGTAGGTCGCCTCCAGGTGCTCCTCCCGAGCGCCCCCGATCTCGCGGATACCGCCCGGCCCGCTCAGCTCGGGCAGCACGAAGCCTCTGGGCACGTCGAACGTCGTCTCCACCTCGCGGACCACCTGCGGTGATCGCGGCGCTAGGTCCTTCGCCCTGCCGTTCCTGGCGGCTCGGGCAACGCTCTGGCTGCTGGTGGCCACCGACGCCCTGTGTGGTCGTCTCTTCGTGTTCACCATTCGGCCATTTTTGCGCACCGTACCGCGCAGGCATCCGGGCCCGCCGCGGTGTTGGCGCCACGCGATCAGGTCACCTTCGCACCGACGGGTGCCTCACCCGCTCCTGGGCCGACCCGTGCGTGGTGACGCGCAGCGTACGGGCGGCGTCATCGTCGTGGCGTACGCTCCCTCGCCACAGGTGACACAGCCCCCGAAGGGGCCGTACGGGCCGGAGGGCGAAGACGCGGACCCCGGTCCGGAGCAAGGCACCGACGCTCCAGGGCGCCTCGCCGCGCGGCAGGCGCTGGCCGCCGCGACCAAGGAGCACAAGCTGGCCGAGCAGGCGCTGCGCAGCCTCGAGCAGCTGGCACGAGCCACCGACCAGCACCGCCACCCGCCGGGCCACGGCCAGCATCTACTCCAGGCGAAGATGCTCGAGGAGAACCTCGATGTCACCTGGCGGCGTCAATGTGCCGTGCTTTGCCCGTGGCTTTGCCCGTGGGCTTCGATCATCTGCTGGATCCAGGCCCGCGTCGAGCCTCCCGTGGCCACGGTCCGCCAATACGACCCCAGGCATGTCGCCTTTCCGCTCGGGTTGATGACGCCTCTGAAGATGCCAACCAATTCGCCGTCAGGATTCACCAGCGGTCCGCCCGGGTCGCCTGAACAGGGCGCCTGGATACTGGGCGACGTCAGGCAGAACTCCGAGGGAAGCACGTCAGCCCCCGACGGGCAGGCAGCGGTGAGCCCCACGGCGCTACGAAGAATCCCGTCGAGCCCCCCCTGGCTGGCCCAGATCGGTGGTGTGCCCGTAACCGTAGACAGTGTAAGGGATCCGGCGGGTATTGCCGGCCGCGTCGTCCGAGCTGATCTTGATAGGTGCCGGCTGGACGGGCTCGCGCAGTTGTATCACGGCAAGGTCCTCGGAGGAGTGCGGGTAGGCGGCCCCCACGGCGAGTTCAAAGTCCGTGGTAGGGCGCTGACCTGCACGTTCGTTGCCACGCTGCGCCCTGGACCGAGGACCGCGGCTCTGGCCTGGATCGGCGTCCCGCATGCTCGCGCAGGTCGCTGGTCGTAGTCCGGTTCAGCAGCCCTCGGGCCGCTTCGGACAGCCGTCTCCAGGCGTCCGAGCAGGCCCACAAACGTGCAGGTCAGAGGCGTCCTTCCGACTTTGAACTCGCCGTGAGGCGGCCCCCCGTCGAACGTCATGTGCGCCTCGTCTTCCGGTCTCTTGGTGCCCCCGAGCACGGCGTGCTCGGGGGACCATCGGGCCTCGCCCACGCCACGATCCGGGGGCGCCGCTGTACCCGGCGCCGCCCTGGCGCGATGCCGACTTGTCCGGGACCGGGAGGCCCGACGACGGGAATGTTCCCGCTTTCGTGGACACCGATGGAGGCCGCCAGCCGGCTGAGATGCCCATATCCGGGTCCTCAAGGTTTCGCAGGGTTGGTGCTTGAGTGAAGGTCTCGGTGGGTGACGATGTGCAGGTTCGGTTGACCGGTCAGACTCACGCGGGCCCGGTCTCCAGGGCCACGGACAGGAGTCCTGGGCCCGCTGGCGGTCATCGTTGCGCGGGCGGGGGTGCGTCGGGTTTGCCTCCGACGAGGTCGCCGAAACGATGCCGGATTCTGGTGATCCGGATATGGACGCGCTGCTCTCGCGCCTGAGCCCGCCGGAGACGACGTGAATCGGCCGCATAGCGTCGGTGAGCCCACGGCGACCCGGGGCGGGCGAGCCGGAGAGCACCCACGACGGCCAGCACCGGCACGACTATTCCCAAGAAGCCGGTCCAGAGCTTGCCTTTTAGGAATGTGATCAGAACAAAGACCAGGTTCACCAGTGCGATGAGCATCACGGCCCACAAGGGGGCACGCTGATCGGCTCTCTTCACGCTGAGTGGGTCGGCGTACAGGATTATCAGGCCAATTATCGCTGCGCCAAGAAACACCGCGTCGACGGACTTGCGACCTTCCTCGGACCAGTACACGTCCTCCAGGTGAAGGATCAGGGCGAACTCATCGAGGATCAGTGCGGCGCCGACCCCGAACAGGCAGGCGAAGACCTCTCGCCAGGGGGTACCGTGACCGGACGGGGAAAAGCTACCGACACCGCTGATAAGCGCAAACGCTGTTCCGAAGACGACATGATGAACATGCAAGCCGCCGGGAGAGACGTTGCCTGGCCACCAGGACACCTGCGCGCGGATCATGCGGGTGCTCAGCCGGATGAACAGGAACGCCAGGATGAAGCTGGCGAGTAGCAGAAACAGTGGCTGCTTCCCTGGGATATAGATGTAGCGCGAGTAGATGCCCGCCATGCTCATGCCCTCCAGCGCAAAGCGTCACTCCGAGCCGGTTGAGCTGGTTTCGCCCGCCGGCGCCTCCCGCCCTGGCCCGGTCAGGCCGGGGCGGGGGTGATGTCGTCGATGGCGACCTGCAGGTGGCGCGGGCCACGCAGCACTGGATTGGGTCGGTACGGCGGTGGGTCGACGACCAAACGTGGGTTGACCAGCCGGCGGGCCAGTTCGGCGAGCGCGATGTGGGTCTCCAGCCGGGCCAACGGTGCGCCGAAGCAGTAGTGGATGCCGCCGCCGAAGCCGAGATGCTGGTCGGTGTCGCGGGCGAGGCCGAAGCGGTCCGGATGGAACCGGTCGGGATCGAAGCGGTCGGGGTCGTGGACGTGGGCGGGGTCGCGGCTGCCGGCGGCGAGGACCAGCACGATCCGGGAGCCCTTGGGGATGGTGGTGCCGGCGATCTCGATGTCGTCGAGGGCGGCCCGCCATGGGATGAAGTGCACCGGAGGCTCGTAGCGCAGCAGCTCCTCGACCAGGTGGATGACCAGGTCGGGGTCGCGTCGCAGCCGCTCCAGCACGTGGGGGTGGCGCAGCAGGGTGAGGGTGCCGTTCGTGATCAGGTTGACGGTGGTCTCGTGCCCGGCGATCAGCAGCAGGAACGCGGTGGTCAGCAGCTGCTCGTCGGCCAGGCGTCCCTCGGGGCCGTCGTCGGTCGCCAGCGCGGAGAGCAGGTCGGCGCCGGGAGTTCGGCGGTGGGCGGCGACGAGCCCGGCGAAGTACTGTCCCATCTCGGTCATGGCGGCGGCGCGTCCGCGCTCCGCCTCGGCGCGGTCACCGGACGGGTCGAGCGCGGCCACGATGGCCTCGACCCAGACGTGGAAGCGGGGTTCGTCCTCGCGCGGCACTCCGAGCAGGTGGCAGATCACGGTGACCGGGAACGGGTAGGCCAGCTGGTCGACGATGTCGACCTCGGTGCGGCCGGCGAAGCAGTCGATCAGCCCGGTGACCATCCGGCGCAGGTCAGGCACCATGCCGTTGATCCGGTCGGGGGTGTGCGGTGGGCCGAAGTGACGTGTCACGATGCGCCGGATTCGGTCGTGCTCGGGCGGATCGGTGCGGATGAAGCTCGGCGGCAGCCCCGGTGGCTCCTCGGACGCGGCGCCTGCGGCGTCGGTGAGGTTACGCGGGTCGGAGCTGATCCGCGGATCGTGCAGCAGGTCGACGATCTCGGCGTAGGTGGAGACGACATAACTGCCGTCGTCCTGCCGTGCCACCGGGGTCCTGCGCAGCTCAGCGTAGAGCGGATACGGGTCGGCGCGGTTGGCGTAGTCCAGGATGCGCGCGAAGACGCTGGGCGACGCGGTGGTCGTGACCATGACAGGCGGCCTCCTTGAGCGCGGGATCGTGGGAACGGGTGAGCGGTCTCGCTGCCGTCATCGCTGCCTCAGCCGTGCAGCAGGGTGGCGCGCCGGTCGGCGGGGTCATGCCCGGTGAGCACGACGGTGGCGTCCTGGGTAGGGATGGGCTGCGTGGGGAAGCCGGCGGCGACCGGACGCCGCTCGGCGGGCGGGTCGACGGTGCGGTAGGCAGGTGGGAAGGGCGCGCCGCGTTCGACCTGCTGTTCGTAGAAGTGCAGCCACTTCGACTGGTTGAAGGTGACCGCGCCGACCAGGCGGCCCCGCCGTCCGTACGCGGCGACGAACCGGCGGTCCGGCATCGAACCCTGGGCGATCACGACCTGGTCGGCGACGCTCGGCACCCCGACCGCCTTGATCTCGGTGTCGAACTGGGTGGACCAGAAGATGGGCACGTCCAGGTGCGGCCAGCGGTGGGCCTCGTCGCTGAGCATGTTGTGAGCGGCGACCTCGGCCTGGGCGACGGCGTTGCCCCAGTGTTCCAGGGCGAGGAACTGGTACCCGAACAGCGGCTGCGGGGCACGGGCGACGTCGCCCGCGACGAACACATTGTCGGTGACCAGGCCGTTGGCGTCGATCGCGCGACACCCGGCGTCGCAGGCCACGCCCCACCGGCCGGCCGCCAGCCCGGAGCCGGCCAGCCACTCGACGTTGCGGACTCCGCCGAGCGCGGTCACCGCCACGTCGACGTCGAGGGTGCTGCCGTCGGACAGCCGGGCCCGGCGTAACCGGCCGTTCTCTCCCTCCAGCGCGGTGACCATGACCCCGCACCGCAGGTCGACGCCGGCCTCGCGCTGCATGTCCGCCGCGACCGCGCCGATCGCCCCACCCAGGGCGGCCACCAGCGGCGCCGGTCCGGCCTCGGCGACGGTGACCGGTAGGTCGAGCTCGCGACACACCGAGGCGACCTCCGAGCCGGTGAACCCTGCGCCGATGACCAGCACCCGGTTCGGCCGTGCAGCGACCAGCCGCCGCAGCCGGTCGGCGTCCTCGAGGGTGCGCAGCACGAACACCCCTTCAAGCGCCGCCTCCGCGGGGTTCGGCCACGGCCGGGCCCGCACCCCGGTCGCGATCAGCACCCGGTCGAAACCGATGGCCGTGCCGTCGGCCAGCCGCACCTGCTTGCCGGCCAGGTCCAGCCCGGTGGCCGCCACACCCAGCCGCCAGTCGGCATCGATGGCGCCACGGCGCGGCAGCCCCGTGTGCCCGGCCGACACCCCGCCCTCCAACACCTGCTTGGACAGCGGCGGGCGGTCGTAAGGTTCGTGAGCCTCGTCGCCGATCACGGTCAGCGAGCCGGTGAACCCCTCGAACCGCAGTGCCCCGGCCGCCCGCGCCCCGGCCAACGACGCCCCCACGATCACGATCCGGCCCGTCCGCAGGAACGCCTCGTCGACCCCGCCGCGCCGCACCGCGGCGGCGCCCGCCCGGTGTCCGTTGTCGGCGGGTCCACGATCGAGGACGATGGCCTGCACCGGACAGGCCGCCGCCGCCCGCAGCACCCGTTCCCGCTGCTCCTCGCCGGGATCAGGGTCGTACAGCAAGGCCTCATCCCCGTGCATGGTGAAAGCGCTCGGTGCCAGGAAGGCGCACTGCGCGTAGCCCTGGCACCGGGTCAAGTCAACGACGAGTTTCATATCGGCGTTCTCCCCTCGGGCGATACAGCAAGAGGGCCGCCAACCCTGGATGGCGCCGCCCGAACGCCTCCTTTCGATCTGGACACTCAGGTCAGCGCCGCCGAGTAGAGGCCAGCATGCGAGCGCGGCCCTGGTGCGGCATCCCCCGTGGGGAATGAGCCCCCCATCCGATGGGGACAACCGGAGCCATGGCTTCCGTTGCGGGGCTGCGCGGCGTCCCCTTCGCCGATCATCACGGCGACGTTCTCGCCCGATCCCGTCGTCGTTGTCGACGACCTGCACCTTGTCCGGCGTGCAGGGCTACGGTCCGGTTCCCCCCTGTGCACGTGGTCGTTCGACGTCGACCGCCGCAATCAAGATCAACGACGTAGGTGCGAGGGTGCGAGCCCGGCCC
>DATDMG010000110.1:0-5768 GCA_036518955.1 Kineosporiaceae bacterium
CGAGGGTCTCGGCGAGCGAGCCCGGCGCCGGGGTGCCGCGCAGGGTGCGGACGATCCGCTCCGCGTGGGCCCGCAGCACCCCCTTCACGGACGATCCGGGCAGCACCAGGCGGACCTTCCCGTCGGGGTCGGTGGTGGTGAGGGGAAGGGCGTCGACGAGCGCGCCCGGCAGGGAGTCCTTCACCAGCACCGGCGTGACCGGTTGCCAGTCGACCGTGACCACGAGCCGCCCGGGCGGGGGCCCGCTGGGGCCACCGGTGAGCTCGTGCCAGGGGGACGAGTCGGTGAGCCAGGCGCGGAGCCCGGCCCGGTCGGAGAGGTTCGTCGTCCGGGTCTGGGCCGCCTCCAGCCGGACGCGCCCCAACCCGCGGGTGCGGGCCGCGCCGAGGACGACGTGCCCGGCCCGCAGGGCGGCGGTCAGCGCCTCGAACGCCTCGCCGACGCCCGGGTCCTTCTCCCGGGCGGGCTCGTCCGCCACCAGGCGGAAGGCGAACCGGGTGCCGGCGGGCAGGAGCTCCCGCTCGTACAGGTACCCGGCCGCCGCCGAGCGGGTGGCGCGGTCGATCGCGACGCCGGTGCGCACGACCGGGGTCACGTCGTCCAGCACCGGCGCGTCGTCCACGCGGAGGCGCGACGCCTTGCCCTCCTGGCCCTTCACGTACCCGAACACGGCGTCGACGTCCGCGACGGCGCCGCTGGTCGTCAGCCAGGCCCGCAGGGCACCGGCGATGCTCGTGCCGGGGATCACGGGCCGGTCCTGCCCGTCCCGGGCGAGGGCCAGGTCGGCGGCCATGGTCGGCTCCCAGCCCCCGACGTGCAGCGGTGCCTCACTGACCAGCACCCCGCGCAGCTCGTGCCGCTTGCCGACGTCCCAGCTCATGCCCGTACCTCCCGGCCGTCACGGTCCTCCTCGTCGGCGTGGGACTGCCGGACGAGCTCCTCGATCAGCACGGTCAGGGCCTCCCGGTGCAGCGCCTGCCGCAGCAGGGCTTCGCGGCCCCCGGCGAGCACCAGGGTCGGCCGGTCGCCGTGCAGCTCCAGGGCTTCCCAGATCCCCTCCCGGAGCAGGAGCTTCTTGAGCTGTTCCAGGGTCGCGGGGGCCCACGCGCCGCGTCGGGTGACGCTGATGTCCAGGGAGTCGAGCCAGTCCTGCACCAGCTCGGCGCCTCGGGGCAGGGCCAGCCGCGCGACCTGCGTGCGCAGCACCCCCCGCTGGGACCGGCTCGCCGCCACCAGCCCCGGCAGCGCCGTCCGCTGCCGCTCCGGGTTGGCGGCGATCTCGGCCACCCTGCGCCGGATCTCCCGCCGCCACGCGGCCAGCTCGATCGGGTGCGCGGCCGAGGCGTCGACATCCTGCAGCGCCGAACCCCCGGTCGCGGACGGCGTGTCCTCCCGAGCCGGCTGCCGGGCCACCTCCGGACCCGCGGTGCGCAGCTCGGGTGGGTCCAGCACGACCCGGCCGAAGCCCTCGACGGTCCGCTCGCCGATACCGTCCCGCTCGACGCCGGCGACCCTGACCGGGTCGGGCGGCGCACCGAGGATCCGGAACGTCACGACGGACCCCGCCCGGAGCCCCACCAGGGAGCGACGCGGCCGCCCCCAGCGCGGCGCGAACCCGTCACGCCGCACGGGTTGCGTCAGGGTCGTCCGCAGCCGCGGATCGTCCGCGACGGGTTCGAGCGAGACGTCGAGCGCCGCGCCGAGCACGGTCGCCAGCCGCGCCGGCGACGGGTCGAACGCGAGCCGCTCGTCCCGCAGCAGCACGTCGGAGACGAGCCAGACCGGCAGCAGGCCGTCGGCGCCTACCTGCCGGGGCGCCTCGTCGTCGAGCATCGCCAGCCGCCGCACCCACACCCGGCCGTAGTCGTCCTTACGGGAGCGGCCCAGCCGCAGCGTGGCCCCCTCCCGCAGGGTGAGCCGGACGCCGTCCGGCAGCACCAGGTCACTGACGAGCACCGTGCCGGGCTCGATGCCGTGGTAGCTGAACAGGCCTCCCCCGGCCTCGGTGGTGGGGCGGCGCTCGGCGTCGTTGACGACGGCGTGCGTCGAGACGTGCGTTCCCGGGCTGCGTTCCTGCCAGCGCGGCGGCTCACCCACCCGGTGAAGCCGGGCCACCCGCTGCCGGCAGGGCTTGGCGCGATCCCGCGGCTCCAGGGCCACCAGGGCGGCGTTGAGGACGTCGCGGCCCTCGCCCTTGTCCCCCCGGTGCCACACCGCGGGCTCCCTCAGGGCCGGATGCGCGACGCCGTCGCCGTCCACCACGGCCGGGACGGCGTCCCCCACGCGGACGTCGTCCAGCCCTACCGCGTGGGCATCGGCCAGCGCGGCCAGGACGGCGGGCAACAGCACCGTCCCGGGGATCTCCGACCGGGTCCTGATGTTGTTCCCGACCACGCGGTCCACGATGACCACGGGCGTGAGCGCCTCCAGTTCGAGCCGCCAGCGTCGGCGGGAACCGGACAAGCGCCCGTCCCGCAGCAGCGGCGCGTCGTCGTGCTCCCGCTGCTTCTCCGGCTGCCCGGGGTTGTCGAGGAGGGCGTCGTCCGCGAGCAGGGTCGCGAGGTCACCGTCTGCAGGCGCGCTGTCCCGAGGGTCCAGGCTGCTGAGGGGGTGCGGCGCGTCGCCGAGGTGCAGCAGCACCCGACCGGTGCCGCGGTTGCGCTTGCCGCCGAGCGCGTCGACGAGCCGGGCTCCGGCTCGCAGCAGCAGCTCGGCCGGCCGCGGCAGCCCGCCCTCGGCACCACGGACGGCGGCGGTGCCGTGCAGGACGAGCCCGCCGAGGGCGCGTTCCTCCAGGCGAAGCATGTCCTCCCGGGCGGTCCCGGTCTCGGGATGGAGCGCGACTCCGGGTCGCAGCAGGACCATCGCCTCCACGAGCGGGTCCTTGCCGCGGACGGCGTCCCGCAGGCCCTCGGCCAGCCGGGCCGGGGTCAGGGAGAGGGCGGCCCTGGCAGGCGCGTGCTGCCGTCCCGCGGTCGCGTCGTCAGGCTGGCTCGGCTGGGAGCCGAACAGCCAGTCCACCCACGCCGACCACAGGCCGTGGTCGCCGCCGTCGAGGGTGCGGGCGACCGTCTCGCAGGCGTCCCGCCAGACGCCCAGCAGGGTCTTGGCGGGGACGAACGGCAGCCCGTCGCCGTCCCGGCGGACCAGGGCGTCGACGACGCCGACCCGGCCCTCGCCGGTGCCGACGTGCCAGTCGCTGACGAACTGCAGGCGCACCGGGAACGTGCTGCTCAGAGGGCTCACGAGGTCACCACCAGGTCGGGGTCCTCGACCAGGGCGGCCGGCAGGACACCGTGCAGGAGAAGGGCGTCCGGCAGCCGGACGAACCGCGACGGCCGCTCGGCCGCATCGTCGGAGGCCGGTTCCGTCGCCGGAGGAGCGGGTTCGGTGACGACCGAGAGCAGACGTTCCGTCGCCGTCCGGTCGAAGGTCCCGCCGCGCGCGTCGCGCTCGCGGGCCGTGCGGGCCAGGGCCACGGTCAGCCGGCTGCGGTACTCGTCGACACCCCGGTCCAGGGCTCCGCGCAGGTCGTGCGCCCGTGCCGACGAGAGCGTGCCGCCGGCGAGCAGGTCCATCAGGTCGAGCAGGTGCCGCTCGTCCCGGTGAGCCACGGCCGCGGGCACCGATGCGTCATCGGTCTCCCGGACCACGTACGGGCCGCCGTGCCGGGCGACCGGCCCGCCCCGACGGCTGTCGAGGGTCAGCTCCTGGCGCAGCTCGCGCAGGCCGCGCAGGGTCGACTCATGCGCCACATGGACGTCGTAGGCCGAGACCGGTTCGCCGGTCGTGACCTGCCGCACCGCTCGGCGCTTCGCCGAGCTGACCAGGTCCTCGGCCAGGTCATAGGCGGCGGAGAAGGGATGGTGCCGCTTGACGATCGCGATCCCGGCAGCCGCCGTCAGCCCGTTCGGGCCGGCGATCCGCGGCATGACGTCGTCCTCGCGGGTCCTCCGGGCGAACTCCCGCAGGAACGTCCGCACCAGCGGCAGGGCGAGCGCGGCATGACAGGCGAACGTCACGTCGTCGCCGCCGAGCAGGATCGGCAGGAGCCGCCCCTTCAACCGCCAGTCGGGACGCATCGCCCGGACGGCGTCCACGGCCGCCTCCACCGCGGCCGTGAACGCCGCCCGGGTGACCTGCTCCAAGTGATCGGAAAAGTCCTTCAGCCACCTGGTGTGCTGGTCCAGGCTGACCTCGGAGGTTCCGGTCGCGTCTCCCACCGCGTCGGGGAAGTCGTGCAGGAGGGTGCCGACCCCGTTCCCGTCCGCATGGACGACGGCGATCCATCCGTCGTCCATCGTCTCGTCCGCCAGCTCGTCCACCAGCGCGGGCAGCAGCTCGGGATAGCGTCCCAGTAACCTCTTCAGCCGCTCACGGGTCTCCGGCCTCTTCCGGGCGGTGGACCTGGCGAGGGTCGCGGCGCTGGCGGGGTGCCACGCGTTGTCCCTCGGGTCGGCGGCGAACAGCTCGAACCCCGCTGCCGGCAGGCTCGTCTCCCGGCACGGCTCGTGCCAGGGCAGGTACTGGTCGCGCAACTGCCGAGCAGGGCGGGCCGCTCGAGCCTGGCCCTGCCGGATCAAGGTGCGGCGCAAGGCCTCCACGTGATGCGCCGCCGGGCCGTCGGAGTCCAGGTGGATCGCCGAGCGGACGACGTACCGGGCGTCCTCGTCGAACGGCGGGCCCACCACCCCCGTCAGCTCCAGCCTGGGCGCCTCGGTCAGCACCCGGGCGCTGACCGCGCGGATCACCTCGCGCCCGGCCTCCTCCGACGGCGCCAGGAGGACCGCCTTCCCCGAGACGAGCTGCACCGGCTCGACCCCGCCGACACCCTCGCAGGCCTGCTCCACCCACCTCGTGCCGGCGTCAAGGACGACCTGGGACGCACCCACCACGTGACGCATCCGGTTGCTGTCGAAGATGTAGTCCTGGTTGGCGCCCGTCTCCAGGACGACCCAGTGCCTGGTCATTCCCCTCCCCTTGTCACCGCGTCGAGCGGGTCGTGCACAGAGATCAATTCGCGGAAGGTGTACCGGCCGACGGCGTCACGGATGCTGGAGGTGTAGGTGACCGGCAGGTCCGCCTGGACGGCCGCCCGATAGGTGGCCAGCGACATCGGCACCGTTCCCGCGGTGACGTCGACGATGATCCGATCGTCCGGGCCGAGCAGGTGCCGGACGGCGCCCAGCTTGTCCGCGAGAGCCTCGATGACGGCGTTGTCCAGATCGGTGACCGGCACCTGGCCGAGGATCTCCGCCGCGACGCCCGGACGGCGGGCACTCGCCAGGAGCTGGGCGATCTCGCCGTCCAGGTCCCGCGCGCCCACCGAGACCTCGCCCACCACCAGGTACGCCCGCCGCAGGCCGGGCGGGACGGGCAGCAGGGTGTATGACAGCCACCACCCCCATGGGAGCAGCGACTCGACGTGGGCGAACACCAGCGAGACCAGCGTGGGCACGAGCGCGACGCCGACGAAGAAGCTCACCCTCAGCCGGTCCGCCGCCGCCCGGAGGGACCGGACCGTCGCCGGCCTGGTCACGACGATCGCCGCCTCTGCCGTGGGCGCGCCCCAGCCGGCTCGAGGGGGGCCCACCCGAACCGGGCCAGCCGGCCCGCCCAGTCCGCGAGGTGCGACGCCGCCTGCTCGCCATGGGGGTGCCGCGCGCTGGCGGCCAGCAGCGCCTCCCCCGCCTCGCGATGCTCCCGGGTCAGGAGGTCCATCGGGTCTGCGGACTCATAGGCCGCGAGAACGGCCGGCAGGACGCTCC
>DATDMG010000111.1:0-35114 GCA_036518955.1 Kineosporiaceae bacterium
GACGTCCGTCTGACCGACCGCGCGCCCGGGCGTGTGCAACTCGCCCTGCGGGACGGTGTGGCCGAGCTCGACTGTCGGATCACGCAGCTGCACGACCGCTCCGGCCGCCCGATCGGCACCGTCGTGGTCACCCGCGACGTCACCGACCAGGTGCACCAGGCGATCGCGCTGGAGGAGGCGAACGCCCGGCTGCGCCGCCAGCTGGCCACCATCGAGGAGCTGCGCGCGGAGCTGGCCGAGCAGGCGGTGCGCGACGACCTGACCGGGTTGCACAACCGTCGGTACCTGCTCGCACGGTGGTCCGCGGAGCTGGAGCGCTGTCGGCAGGACGGCTGCGAGCTCGCCGTCCTGATCATCGACGCCGATCGGTTCAAGGCCGTCAACGACCTCCACGGGCACCTCGTCGGCGACCAGGTGCTCATCGCGCTGGCCACGGCGCTCGCCGAGCGCCTGCAACCGGGCGAGCTGCTCGCCCGGTACGGCGGTGAGGAGTTCGTCGCGGTGCTGCCCGGGGTGGGCGGCGCCCGGGCCCGGCGGCGCGCGGAGCAGATGCGCCGGCAGTGCGCGTCGGTCTCGGTCGCGACACCGTCCGGCTCGGTGCGGGTGACGGTGAGCATCGGGGTGGCCACGTTCCCGTCGAACGGTGCGACCCCGGCGGCCCTGCTGCACGCGGCCGACCAGGCACTGTACCGAGCGAAGGCGGCCGGCCGAGACCGGGTCGTCGGCGGCCCCGCCGGGACCGCGCTGCCCGCCGCACCGCCACGCACCGCCGCCCCCCGCTGACCGCCGGGTCGCCCCTACCCTGGGCGCGTGCATCGACCCGGACCCGGCAGCTCCCCGGCGCGCAGGTGGCCCCTGTTCGCGGGTGGGTTCATCGGCCCCTTCGGAGGGGCGATGGTCACGCCGATGCTGCCCGAGCTGGCCCACGGCCTCGGAAGCACGCTGGCCACCGTGGCCTGGTCGCTGACCCTCTACCTGGTGCCGTTCGCCACCCTGATGTTGTTCTCCGGGACGCTCGGCGACCGATGGGGTCGCGCCCGCACGATCCGGACCGCGTACGCCGCGTACGCCGTGGCGTCCCTGACCTGCGCCGTGGCCACCTCCAGCGGCCTGTTCCTCGCCGGCCGGGCGTTGCAGGGTGCCGCCAACGCCTTCACGTCACCACTGCTCGTCGCGGCGCTCTCGGACGCCGTGCGGCCGGACCGGCTCGGCCGTGCCCTGGGCGCCTTCGCCAGCTGGCAGGCGGCCGGCCAGGCCTTCGCACCGGTCATCGGCGGCGGGTTCGCCGCGGTGAACTACCGCTGGGCGTTCCTGTTCAGCACGCTGGCCGCGGTCGGGTTGGCCCTGCTGCCGCCGCCCGATCCGGGCGACGCGACGGGCCGCCCCGCCGCCAGCTGGGCGGCCCTGGCGAACCGCCGGCTCGCGATCAGCTGCGCCGTCGCCTTCTGCCTCTACCTGACCACGACGGGCGTGCTCCTGCTGGTGGCGCTGCGCGGCGGCGACGCGTTCACGCTCGGTCCGGACGCCCGGGGCCTGGTGGTGGCCACGTTCGGGATCGCGGGACTGCTCGCCGGAGCGGCGCTGGGCCGGCTCGCCGACCGGTTCGGCGTCCACGCCTTCGGCCTGTGCTGCCTGCCGGCACTCGGCGCCGGGACCGTCGCCGCCGGAGTCGTGCCGGACGTGCCCCTGCTCGTCCTCGCCGTCGCCGGCATCGGCGTCGCCTCGACCGCAGGCCGAGTGGTCGTCATCACCCTCGCGATCCGCAGCAGCCCGGCGAACCGCGGGGGTGCGACGTCCATGACCCTGGCCTGGCAGTTCCTCGGGGCGGCGCTGGCCCCGGTCGCCCTGCTTCCGGTGTACCGGTCGCACCCGGTCCCGGCGTTCGCCCTGGCCGCTTCGGTGACGCTGCCGGCCGCCGCGCTGCTGCTGATCCGGACCGGCCCGGCGCTCACCCCGGAGCCGCCATCGACCCCGGTGGCCGATCGGGCGGGTCCGGGCTGACCGGGGGGCCGTCCGCCGGCACGCTCGTCGTCGGGCCGCCCGCCCGGACCCGCCCGGACCGTCCGGACCCGTCCGGATCCTGGCCCATCGGTCCTAGGCTGTGGCGATGTTTACCGGGTCGTTCCAGGGTGTCGACCGTGTCCGGTCCGGCCGGACCGGCGCGGGCCGCGCCGTCGTCGTCCTCCTCCTCGGCTCGCTCGGCGCCTGCTCGTCCGGCCCGCAGCCGGACGTCGAGGTCGGTTCGGTCGAGCGGACCACGGTGACCGAGGTGGTGGAGGCGCCGGCGAACGTCGTCGCGAGAGCGGCCGTGTCGGTCACCGCCCCTGCCACCGGCACGATCGCGACGCTCGACGTCACGGACGGCGCAACCGTCCGGGCGGGGCAGCTCCTGCTGCGGATCGACAGCCCGGCGGCCCGGCAGGCGCTGGCGCGCGCCCAGGAGGCCGACGCGCAGGTCGCCTCCTCCGCGTCGGCGCGCACTCCGCGGGTGGATGTTCCGGGCCTGCGGCGATCCCAGGCCGCCTCGGACACGGCGTTCGCCGACGCCCGGAAGGCGGCGGAGGCGATCCCCGACGATCACCTCAGGCGGCAGGCCCTGGCGGCGATCGCCGCCGCGCAGGCCGACCACGACGCGGCGCAGAACACCGCGGCCCGCCTGATCCAGCAGCTGAACGTCGGCCTGGCGAGCCTGGGACAGCTGTCGTCGTCGCTGGCGCAGGCTCAGCGGGCGCAGACCCGAGCCGCCGTCGCGGCGGCGCAGGCCACGGTCGATGCCCTCAGCGTCCGCGCCCCGATCCGCGGAACCGTCGTGTTCGGCGGCGCCGCCCCCGCACCCACCGACACCTCCCCCGACCTGTCCTCGCTGCTGCAGCAGCTGCCGTCGGGAGCGCAGGCGCCGTCGTCCCTGCCGGCCGCGGGATCCGCGGGCCGCGCCGGCACCGTCAGCGGGCTGCTGACCACCGATACGCCGGTGAGCACGGGCACTCCCCTGCTGACGATCACCGACGTTTCCACCCTCGGCCTCAACGCCCTGGTGGACGAGACCGACGTGCTGCTGGTGCGTCCGGGCGTGACCGCGGACGTCGAGCTGGACGCGTCCCCCGGCTCGGTCTACACCGCGACCGTGCGCTCCGTCGACCTGCTGCCGACCAGCTCGGCGCGCGGCGGGGTCTCCTACGGCGTCCGGCTCACCCTCGGGGCGGGCCGCACCGGCGACGACGCCGCGGCGCCGATCCCCAGGCCCGGCATGTCCGCGGTGGCACGGCTGAAGGTGCGGACGGCGACGGACGCGCTGAGCGTCCCGGCGGCGGCGGTCTTCCGGGACGGCTCGCGGGACGAGGTCTGGGTCGTCGAGGGCGGTGCCGCGCACCGCCGCAAGGTCGCCCTCGGCGCACAGGGCGACGAGCGGGTGCAGGTCAGCTCCGGGCTGGCGATGGGAGACCGCGTCGTCGTCCGGGGGGCGGACCACGTCACGGACGGCGAACGGGTCGGGTCCCGATGACCGGGCCGGTCGGGCCGGCACCCGTCGTCGAGGCGGTGGAGGTGTCCCGCTCCTACCGGCTGGAGGACGTCCAGGTCACCGCCCTGGACCGGGTCAGCCTGCAGATCGAGCCGGGTGAGTACCTCGCCGTGCTCGGCCCCTCCGGCTCGGGCAAGTCGACGCTGATGCACCTGCTCGGCCTGCTCGACCGGCCGACGGCCGGCCTGCTGCGGGTGGACGGCCGGGACGTCGCGGGCCTGCCCGACCGGCAGCTGGCCCACCTGCGCAACACCACGATCGGGTTCGTCTTCCAGTCGTTCCACCTGCTGGCCCGGACCACGGCCGTGGACAATGTGGCGCTCCCGCTCGTCTACCGCGGCGTGCCGGCGCGGGAACGCCGCCGGCAGGCGACCGCCGCCCTGCAGGCCGTCGGGCTGGGCCACCGGCTCGGGCACCGGCCGGTGCAGCTGTCCGGCGGGGAGCAGCAGCGGATCGCGGTGGCGCGCGCGCTGGTGGGCGCTCCGCGGATCCTGCTCGCCGACGAGCCGACCGGCAACCTGGACAGCCGAACCGGAGCGGAGGTGATGAGCCTGATCGAGTCGCTGAACGCGGAGCGCGACGTCGCGGTCGTCGTCGTCACGCACGACCAGGACGTCGCCGACCGCGCCCGGCGCCGGGTGCGGATGCGCGACGGCCGGGTGGAGAGCGACACCCGATGAGACTCGGCGAGGCGTTCGCGTCAGCGCTCGCGGCCCTGCGGGCCAACCGGTTGCGCAGCGCGCTGACCATGCTGGGCGTGGTCATCGGGGTCGGCTCGGTGGTCCTGCTGGTGGCCATCGGCAGCGGCGCGAAGCAGCAGGTCGAGCGTCAGGTGGAGGGCCTGGGATCCAACCTCATCCTGGTCGTCCCCGGGCGGTTCAGCGTCGGCACGGCGCCCTCGGTGAGCCGGCTCACCCTGCAGGACGTCGACTACCTCGGCCGGGTGGTCGGCAACCGCGACACCGTCGCCACGACGGTCTCCTCCGGGGAGGAGATCCGGGTCGGTGCCACGGCCCGGTACGTCACCGTCAACGGCACCAACGAGAACGTCCCGCGGGTCTTCGACCGGCCGCTGGCCCGCGGGCGGTACCTGACCCGGGCGGACGTCGACACCCGGCGCCGCGTCGCCGTCCTCGGCTCCCAGGTCGCCCACGACCTGTTCGGCGACCGGGACCCGCTGGGCCGACAGGTCTCCGTCGCCGGGGTGCGCTTCCGGGTGGTGGGGGTGTTCGCCGAGGTCGGTTCGACATTCGGGGTCAGCCGGGACGCCGAGGTCCACGTTCCGGTGTCCGCCGCGCAGCGGCTGTTCGGGGTGAGCCGGATCGACGCGCTGGCGGTGAAGGCCCCCACGATCGCCTCGATCGGGCCGCTGCAGACGCGCATCGTGTCGGCACTGGAGCAGAAGTACCGGGGCGAGAAGTTCTCCGCGGTGACGCAGACCCAGATCCTCGGGACGATCGGAACCATTCTCGGGCTGCTCACCGTCGTCCTCGCCGCGATCGCGGGGATCTCCCTGCTGGTGGGCGGCGTCGGCGTGTCCAACATCATGCTGGTGTCGGTGCGCGAGCGGACCCAGGAGATCGGGCTGCGCAAGGCGCTCGGCGCCCGGCAGGGCGACATCCTGCTGCAGTTCCTGATCGAAGCGGTCCTGCTGACCACCATCGGCGGGGTGATCGGGATGTGCCTGGGTGTGGGCACCGCCCTGGCGGCCGACCGATTCACCGAGCTGCCGACGCAGATCGCCTGGTGGTCGCTCGCCCTCGCGTCCGGCGTCTCGGTGTCGGTCGGCGTCTTCTTCGGGGTGTTCCCGGCGCGCCGCGCCGGCCGGCTCGATCCGGTGGCGGCCCTGCGCAGCGAATGAGGTTCCGCGGGACGCCAGGATCCCCGGCCCCAGCCGCCCCCGGCGGCGGTCGCGGTACCGGGCGCTTGGGTCACGGGAAGGCCAAGGGAACTTCAACCAATCCGGACATGACGTTGATTACACCAACGCCGATCAGCGGGTTAGCTGTTCACCGGCCTCTCCCGAGGCCGGCTTCCCAGGGACGGTTCGCGGCCGCCACCACCTGGCAGCGCCCGGACGTGAACCCGGCGTCGCTCCCACCCGGGCGGACGTCGCAGACCGTGGAGGAGAGCCCGTGGCGGGGGCCACCCAACCGGACCTTGATCCTTTTACTGAGCGTGGCGTCGCCGTTGGCCATCGATGAGCAACGCGGCCGAGACCGCGGCCGTAGATCTCTCCCGGGAGGGCAACCATGAACGTGACATTCGCCAGTCCGCGGCGCACCGCCCGCGCCCGGCGGCAGGCCGGTGTCGGGCCGGACGACCGTGACGGCGGGCGCCGGGCGGGGCCCGCCGCGACCACCGGTTCCAGGCAGCGGGCCGAGCGCCACCCGAACGCTGGTCGTGGATGAGCGCGACGAGGTGGTCGTGGTTCACCGCCGGCCAGGTGGGCGTCCAGGAGCGACCGACGGACGCCCAGGAGCCACTGATGATTGAGGACGTCACGCTCCTGCGTCCACCGGAGCCGCAGGGCCCGGACGACTTCACGGTGTACGACCTGATCGGCGAGGGCGTCACCGCGCGCGTCTACCACGCCTCGCACCCGGTGACCTCCCAGCAGGTCGCGCTGAAGATCTGGAAGACCCCGACGAGAAGCCTGGACGACGACGCCAGGCGCCGCTTCCGGCGCGAGTGCCGGACCCTGCAGACGCTCTCGCAACGGAGCGACCGGATCGTGGGGTACGTGTGGTCCGGGCTGACCGGCGAGTTCCCGTGGCTCGCCATGGACCTGTGCGAGACCTCGCTCGGCCGGCGGCTCGCGGCCGGCCCGCTGCCGGTCCAGGACGTGCTCGACCTCGCCGACGACGTGCTGGTGGCGCTGGGGGAGATCCACGCGGCAGGACACCTGCACCGGAACATCCAGCCCGACAACGTCCTGCTGCGGGAGGGCCACGCCGTCGTCGGTGACTTCGCGGTCGCGCTGGGCGTCGACGCCTGGCCCCAGGACCTGTCCGTGGCCTCGGACGGGTTCGTCGCCCCGGAGGTCGAGGCCGGTGGGGTGCCCACGGTGCACAGCGACCTGTACTCGGTCGGCCGGACGCTGCGAGCGGCGTTGCCGGCCCAACTACCGGGCCCGCTGGCGTCCCTGCTGGCCCGGGTCACCTCCGTCGACCCCCACGGCCGGCCGACGTCCGCGCACGACCTGCAGGCCGCCCTGCGCGACCTGCGCGCCGAGACGACCGGCGCCGGCCAGGACGGCGTGGAGGGCCCGCGCGTCATGGTCACCGTGGACGGACGGTCCTGCACCCTCACCCCCGGCCGCAGCTGCGCCCTCGGCCGCGGGCCACAGGCCGACCTCGACGTGCGCGACCCGATGATCAGTCGATGCCATGCCCGGGTGGAGTACCACGAGACCGGCTGGCGCGTTGTCGACCTGGGCAGCACCAACGGGCTGTGGCACGGCGGGGTCCGCGTCGACGAGGTGGCCGTGACCGGGCCGATCACCGTGCTGCTCGGCGGCGCGGGCGGCGTGCCGCTGGCGGTCACCCCGCTCACCGCGGCGCCGCACCGACCGGTCCCGGAGCGGCTGCCGGTGGTGTCGCGCCCCGAGGAGCCGGCGAGCCGCGGCGTGAGCCGCGAGATGACCCGCGACGTCCTGCAGGCCGCCCTGCTGCGCCGGGGCTACCCCGAGTCCCTCGACGACCACGTCCACCACCCCTACCCACACCGTTGGGAGCACCGATACGACGAGTACGGCGGCAGGGACGACGACCCGCGGCCGCGCCGGTCCGGTCATCCGGGGGCGGACGCCCCCGGTCGCGTCGGCGTCGTGCACCCGGTGCCGGCGGGAGTGGTGCGGATCGGCCGCTCCCCGGTGAGCGACGTCGTCCTGACGGACCTGATGGTGTCCATGCAGCATGCCGAGCTGCGCAGCACGCCCGACGGCCCCCAGCTGCGGGACCTGGGCAGCACGCGGGGCACCTACGTGAACGGTGTCGCCGTCCGGCAGCGGCTGCTCGCCCCCGGCGACCTGATCGCGATCGGCCCGCACACGCTGGCGTTCGACGGCACGCAGCTGGTCGAGCTGGACGAGTCCGCCGGGGTCGAGCTGGCCGTCGGCAGCCTCTCGGTCACCCTGCCGGACGGCCGGTCGCTGCTGAGCGACATCTCCTTCCGACTGCCGCCCCGCACCCTGATGGCCATCGTGGGCTCCAGCGGCTCGGGCAAGTCCACGCTGCTCAACGCCCTGGCCGGGCTCCGGCCCGCCACCGGTGGCACCATCCTGTACGGCGGCCGCGACCTGTACGCGGAGTTCGGCGAACTGCGCCAGCGGATCGGATACGTCCCGCAGCAGGACGTCCTCCACCACGTGCTCACCGTCGAGCAGGCGCTCGGCTTCGCGGCTCGACTCCGGTTCCCGCTGGACACCTCGCAGCACGAACGGACGCAGCGCGTCCGCGAGGTGGCCGACGAGCTCAGCCTGAGCAACCAGCTGCACACCCGGATCGGACAGCTCAGCGGCGGCGAGCGGCGCCGGGCCAGCACCGCGATGGAGCTGCTCACCAAGCCCGCCCTGCTGTTCCTCGACGAACCGACCAGCGGGCTGGACGCCGACCTGGACCGGGACGTGATGGACCAGCTGCGGTCCCTGGCCGACGACGGCCGCACCGTCGTCGTCGTCACGCACACCCTGGACAACCTGTCGGTCTGCGACCTGGTGATGGTGATGGCTCCCGGCGGGCAGCTGGCCTATCTGGGCCCGCCGGACGACGCCTTCGACTACTTCGGAGTCTCCTCCTGGGCGGACCTGTTCGCGCTCCTCAAGAGCCGACCGGGCGAGGACTGGGCGGAGCGGTTCCAGCGCTGTCCAGGTCGGGACCGACGCGCCGACGCCCCGGTCCTGGACCACCCGGGCGCCCCGCCCCCGCCGCTGCCGCCGCTGCCGCGTCGGTCGGTGGTCTCGCAGTGGTCCACGCTGGTCCGTCGACAGCTCGCGGTGACCGCCGCGGACCGTACCCTGCTCGCCCTGCTCGTCGCGATGCCGGCCGTGGTGGCCCTGCTCACCCTGGTGATCCCGGCGAAGCTGGGACTGAGCCACCAACCGAACAACCGGGAGGGGCTGCAGCTCCTGCTCGTGCTCGCGGTGGGCGCCGGACTGATCGGCGCCGCCGGGTCGATGCGCGAGCTGGTGCGGGAACGAGCCCTGTTCCACCGGGAACGTGCCGTCGGTCTGTCCACGGTGGCGTACCTCTCGGCCAAGATCACAGTCCTCACCTCGATCGCAGCGCTGCAGGGGTCGGCCCTCACCGCGTTGGCCCTGTCCTGGCGCCTGCCACCCGACCATGGCGTGGTCCTGCGCAACCCGATCACCGAGGTCGCCATCGCGGTGTCGGCGACGGCGATCGTCTCGGCGCTGTTCGGGCTCGCGATGTCGGCGGCCGCCCGGGACGAGAGTCAGATCATGCCACTGCTCGTCGTGCTGACCATGGCGCAGTTGGTGATGTGCGGCGGCATGGTCCCGATCGACGGCCGGCCGGTCCTGGATCAGCTCAGCCGGTTGCTCCCGGCCCGGTGGGGGTTGGCCGCCACCGCCAGCACCGTCGACCTGCGGTTCATGTGCGTGGATCCGAACACCGATCCGTTGTGGGCGCCGGGCTGGCGGACATGGTGGCTGGACATCGGCGTGCTCACCGTGCTCGGGCTGGCGGCGATCGCCATCACCCTGTTCCTGGTCCGCCGCGGGATCCCGAGCGTCTCGTGGGCTCAGGCCGCCCGCGAGCGTGACAAGGCGGCCGAACGCGAGCAGGCCGGGTGGGGGCCCGCGGCGGTCGGCGACCGCCGGGGGGCCGAGCTGCAGCGGCAGCAGCCGGCGGCCACCGGCGAGCAGGCACGGCTGCTGGAGCTGGAGACGGAGGTGCGGGAGCTGAGGTTGGAACGGGAACTGCTGGCGCGGGCCGCGACCTTCCTCGCCAAGAACCGTGTCACCGATCAGGAATGAGCCGCCGCGACGACGGTGCGATCTCGGGTAGCGGTCTTCGTGCTGCCTGCTCGGCTGCTGCCTGCTCGGCTGCTGCCTGCTCGGCGGAGACGACCCACCGCTCGGCCGGTCACCGCTCGGCCGGGTCGAAGAGGCACTGGAGGAACTGCAGCAGCTGATCTGCGTCGAAGGGTTTGGCCAGGAAGTAGTCGACACCGCCGTTCCAGGCCTGCCATGCCTGCGCGTCGTCCGCGGCCGCGGTCAGCATCACGACCGGCAGCCCCGGACCGCCGTCCGCCTCCCGGATCGCGGCCAGCACCTCGTGCCCGCTCATCCCGGGCATCATCACGTCCAGCAGGACGCAGTCCGGACGGTCGGCCGCGATCGCCGACAGCGCGCTCGGGCCGTCCGGCACGGAGCGCACCGTGTACCCCTCCAGTTCGAGGATGTCGCCGACGAACTCCCTGATCGCGGGGTCGTCGTCCACGACGAGCAGACGTGCCATACCGCCTCCCGGGCTGTGCCGGCGTCGTCACCGACTCTCGGTGCATCGGCAGCGGGCCCGGCGACCTGATCCGGCAGGCGGGTGATCCTGCCCGGCGAACGTGTGGTCCTGCCCGTTGGACAGTGTCCCCGGACGGCCTGCGCGCCGAAGCCACCAGGACCGCGAGTCACCGGCCCCTCGCGCGTGCTCGATGGACGCGATCGACCAGGGAGGGTTCATGCAGCCGTGGACTGGTACGTTGCCCCCACCGCACGCCGGTAGGGCGGAGACGGTCCGGCTCGCACCGGACCAGCCACATCGGCCCCGGCGCCGCGGGCTGGCGCTCGGGGTGTCGACCACGGCGCTGGCGGCCGCGGCCATGCTGGCCCCTCCGGCGGTCGGCCGGAGCGCTCTGGTCGAGGTCGTGGTCACCGGCGCGGACACCGCGGCCGCCGCGGCCGCCGTCCAGCAGGCCGGCGGGACGGTCGTCGCGGCCCTGCCGCTGATCCACGCGGTCGACGCGCGGATCCCGCAGGGTGCGCTGCTGCCGCCCACGTTCACCGTGACACCCGATCGGGCGGTCACGGTCACCGCGGACGGCGAGCCGCCCGCGGGACCGGCGCCCACCGTGCGGGCCACCCTCGGTCTGCCGGCGGCCGGGACCGAGGGGACGGGCACCACCGTCGCCGTCGTCGACACCGGCGTCGCGGACGTGCCCGACCTGGGCGGGCGCGTGGTGGCGCACCTGGACCTCACCGGGACCGGCGGTGGCGACGGCTACGGGCACGGCACCTTCATGGCCGGCCTGATCGCCGGCGACGGCGCCGGCGACGGCGGCGCCACGCTCGGCGTCTCCCCCGGTGCCCGGGTGCTCGACGTGAAGGTGGCCCGGTCCGACGGCAGTACCGACCTGGGCACGGTGCTCCGGGGCCTGCAGGCGGTCGCGGACTCCGGGCGCCGGTACGGCGTCGACGTCGTCAACCTCTCGCTGTCCTCGGCGAGCCCCGTGCCCTACCAGGTCGACCCGCTCAACCAGGCGCTGCGGGCCCTGTGGCGCACCGGGATCACGGTCGTGGTCCCGGCGGGCAACGGTGGACCGGCACCGGGCAGCGTGGAGTCTCCGGGCAACGACCCCGTGCTCCTCACCGTCGGCGCCGTCGACGAGCACGGGACCGCGCTCCGCGACGACGACAGTGTGCCCGGCTTCTCCGGCCGCGGCCCGACCCGCCAGAGCGTCGCCAAGCCCGACCTGGTGGCCCCCGGGATGTCGCTGACCGGGCTCCGCGACCCGGGCAGCGTGATCGACGTCAGCTGTCCGTCGGCCCGCATCGGCGACGGGTACTTCCGCGGCTCCGGCACGTCGATGGCCACCGCCGTCGTCTCCGGCGTCGTCGCCGACGTCCTGGCCCACGACCCCCGGCTGACCCCGGACGACGTCAAGGCGCTGCTGCGCGGCACCGCCTACCGCGCGCCCGGGCTGACGGACCCGGCCTCCGCCGGCGCCGGTGGCGTGGACGCCGCGGCGGCCCTGGCGGTGACCTCGGTGCGGACCACCGGCCGGCACCAGGCGCAGGACGCCGCGCCGGGCGACCCGGGCACGTGGAAGGCCCTGGCCGAGGCCTTCGCCCGCGGCGACGCCGCAGCCGCGCAGGCGGCCTGGGACCGGCTCGCCCCGCAGGCCCGGTCGTGGGCGGCCCGCTCCTGGGCGTCCCTGGACGCCGCCGCCCAGGAGTGGGTGGCCCGCTCCTGGGCGGCCCGCTCGTGGGCCGGCACCGGTGTCTCACCGCAGGAATGGGCGGCCCGGTCCTGGGCCGCGCGCTCCTGGGCCGGCGACGACTGGGCCGCCCGGTCCTGGGCCGCGCGGTCGTGGGCCGCCCGGTCCTGGGCCGGCGACGACTGGGCCGGCGACGACTGGGCCGCCCGGTCCTGGGCCGCGCGGTCGTGGGCCGCCCGGTCCTGGGCCGCCCTCTGGAGGTGATGCCTGAGGCGACGGGCGGCGGCGCCGTGAGGCGCCTCCGCGGCTGCCGGCGGCGGTTCGTCGGCGTCGTCACCCACGCCGTGGCCCCGGTCAGCCAGGTGGTGGCGGGGGCCGCCCTGGCCGGCGCCGCCGCCACCGGCGCCGTGCTGTGGCGGGCGGGGGACGCCGGACCGGTGCTGACCCTGGGGTGGTTGGGCGGTCCGGCGCTGCTGGTGGTGCTGACCGCGCTGACCTGCGCCGGCGAGCTGATCGCCGTCCGCCTGCACCACCGGGACGTCGTCGAGGAGCTCACCCTCCTGGACCCGATGGTGCTGCTGGACGTCCTCCTGCTGCCACCCCGCCAGGCGATCGCCGCCTGCCTCGCCGGGCTCGTGCCGGCGTACCTGATCCGGCGCCGGGCGCCGGTCAAGGCACTGTTCAACCTGGGCACGTACGCGGCGGCAGGGTCGGTGCTCATCCTGCTGCTGCGGGCGTGCTCGGGCGGCGCGGCCACGTTCGACGTGCGGCTGATAGCCGCCCTGGCCGCCGGCACCACCGGGTTCGTCGCGGTCAACCTGCTGTTCCTGTCCGCGCTGTTCGCCGCGCTCGGCGCCGGATCGGTCCTCGTGCTGGTGCGCCAGGACCTGCGGCTGTCACTGTTCACGCTGGTCTCGACGATGGCCCTGACCGCCACCGTGGTCACCGTGGCGGTGCACACCCCGGCGTTCCTGCCGTTCACCGTGCTGCCCGCCGCCGCGATCACCTACGCCTACCAGGCGACCGCGACCGAGGTGGAGGAGCGCCGCCGCTCCGCCCAGGTGCTCGCCTTCTCCCAGGTGCTGGCCGGCAGCCCGAGCCGGCACGCGGCGGTCGAGTCCTTCCTGCGGCTGGCGGCCGAGGGGTTCATCGCCGACGAGGGGCTGGCCCTGATCGACGACGAGGCGTTCGCCCTCGACGGTGCGTCCGGGTTGCGCTCGCTCGCGCCGCACCCGAGCCACGGCCGCCTGCTCACCGCCGCCGCCGAGAGCACCAGCGTGCTCCAGCACGACCTGCCGTCCGGCTGGTCGCAGGCCATGGTCGCGCCGCTGGAGGCGGACGGGAGCCTGGTCGGCGCCGTCGCGCTGGGCTGGCACGACCGGCGGGCCGCCCGGTCCCGCGACCGCACCTTGCTCACGCCGCTGGCCAGTGCGCTCGCGGTGGCCCTCAGCAACGCCGACCACCTGGCCCGGCTGGTTGCCCAGACGAGCAAACTGCGCGCCGTCCTGGACCAGTCCGGCGATGGCATCCTGGTGCTCGACGGCACCGGCGTCGTCCAACTCTGGAACCCGGCGCTGGAGCGCCTCACCAGCCACCGTGCGGAGACCGCCGTCGGCCGGCCGCTCGGCACTCTGCTGGACGCCGAGGACGCCGACGGCCACCCGGCCGACGCCTTCGAGGCCGCCCGCAGCAGGCTCACCCCCGCGGATCCCGAGGTGGCGGTGGATCTGGAGATCATCCGCCCGGACGGCGAGCGGCGATCGGTGCGATGCGCGCACGCGGCGACCTTCGACCCGAGCGGGGAACTCGTCCGGGACGTCGTCAACGTGCACGACCTGACCCGGGAACGGCAGCTGGAGCGGCTCAAGTCCGACTTCGTGGCGACCGTCTCGCACGAGCTGCGCACCCCGGTCACCCCGATCAAGGGATACGCGGAGCTGCTGATCAAACACGGCGACTCGATGCCCGCCCCGAAGCGGGCCCGCGCGCTCGAGATGATCGCCGACCGGGCCGCCCACCTGACCCGGCTGGTCGAGGATCTGCTGCTGGCCTCGAGCATCAGCGGGGACACCGAGCCCGCTCGCTCGGTCGTGCTGGGCACCGCGGAACTCACCGCCCTGGCCCGGCGGGCGGGCGAGGACTTCTCCGCGCTCGCCTCCCGGCTGGTGGTCACCGCTCCGGACACGCCGGTGTCCGTGCGGTGCGACCGCACCCGGACCATCCAGATCCTGACCAACCTGCTGTCGAACGCGCTGAAGTACGCACCCGGCGACTCCCGGGTGCAGATCATGGTCGATACCGCCGCCGGGCAGGGCCGGGTCACCGTGCGGGACGAGGGCCCGGGCATGCCTGCCGACCAGCTCGAGCGGATCTTCGAGAAGTTCCACCGGATCGAGGACCCGATGGTGATGTCCACCGGCGGCAGCGGGTTGGGGCTCTACATCGCTCGGCACCTGGCCCGCGCGATGGCCGGCGACCTCACGGTCAGCTCCCGCCTCGGCCAGGGATCAGCCTTCACCCTCCACCTGCCGCTGGTGATGCCGTCCCCGGTTGCGGTGCCGTAGACGTGTGCCCTCGGCCCGGGCGCCGTGCCCTCAGGGCAGCGCAGCGCTCGTGCCCGGCATCGGGAACGGCGGCTCGGGGCTCACCGCCTGCAACGAGACCGACGGGAACAGGTCGTCGAACACCCGCCCCCGGTCGAACGCCAGCGCATGCTCGCGCCCGCGGTGTTCCCGTTCGGCCCGTTCCTCCGCCGACATGTCCAGCACGACCCGGTCCATCGCCTCCGCCAGACCGGCGGCGTCGCCGGCCTCGACGAAGACGGCGGCGTCGCCGACGGCCTCCCGGGTGCCACCGGTCGTGGTGGTGATGACCGGCCCGCCGCCAGCCAGCATCTTCTCCGCGAGGGCGATCCCGAAGGTCTCCACGAAGTCCGGCTCGGGCTTGGTCGGCAGCACGTAGGCGGCGCAACCGCGCATGAGCAGCGGCTTCTCGTCGTCGTCCACGTCGGTCAGGAAGACCACGCGGTCGTCCTCCTTGGCCATCGCCTGCACGTGCTCCAGGGCCGGGCCGGTGCCGGCCACCACCAGCTTGACCCGGGACCGGCACCGGGACTGGGCGAATGCCACCACCAGGTCGTAGATCCCCTTCGCCCGGGCCACCCGGGACAGGAACAGCACGTACCCGTCGCGCTCCAGGCCCCACCGGGCCAGCGCGGCGTCCACCACGGCCGGGTCCAGGTCGAGGTACGCCGAGGCGTCGATCGGTGGGTAGCTCACCCGCACCCGACGCCGGCACTGCTCCGCGAAGCCGGTGCCGCAATGCCCGTCCACCTGCTCGGCGGAGGCGATGATCTCCTCCCGGGTGTACTCGGAGACCGCGACGACGTCGTCGTTGCCCAGGAACGTCGTCAGCAGCGCGGTGGCCGCACCGAACCGACCCTCCCGGAGGCAGGACCGGATCACGTTCGTGACGTCCGACCCGACCGCCTTGGCCACGGTCCGCACCTGCGGCCCGAACCCGGCCGCCCGGGCCGCGGCCACGGCATCGGCCACCACGCTGGTGTGCGGTGCCAAGTACATCGACAGGCAGATCGTCGGCACCCGCTCGGCGAGCAGCTCCACCAGCCGGCCGGTCAGGCCGGCCAGGTGGCGGCCGTCGGGCACCCGGTAGTCCCCGACGGCCTCCGGCCGCTCCACCGTGATCCCCGCGCTGTAGGGCATCAGCCGGTCCAGCGGCTTCAGCGGCAGCCCGGCCGCCTGCAACGTGGCGATCGGCCAGGTCAGCAACCGGACGTCGTCGAAGCCCCGGGCGAGGGCGACCTCGGCGAGGTTGCGTGCCTCGCCGGAATGCCCGCAGATCACCGGATCGGCCCGGACGACGATCACGAGGCGCCGGCGCGAGGCGGTCACGGGAACTCCCGCGACGAGACCGGCAGGTCGGACAGCGACGGAGGACGGACCCGGGTGCCCCAGTCGGACGGCTCCGCGGCCAGCTCCAGGTGCAGCCGCCCACCGCGGTGCACGTCATTGCCGGTCAGGTAGGCCGCCTCCAACGGCCGCCCGTCCAGGGTGGCCGATGCCACGTAGCGGACCGGGGGGTGTCGCTCGATACCGTCCGAGCTGATCGGCGTCTCCAGGTGGCCACTGGTCTCGATCACGAACTCGCGGTCACCCAACTGCAGCTCGGCCCGCTCGAAGGCCGGCGGGTGGATCAGGAAGAGGTTCTGGCCGGCGACCGGGAACAACCCGAGCGAGGCCCAGACGTACCAGGCGCTCAGGCCGCCGGAGTCGTCGTTGCCGGGCAGCCCCCCGGGCCCGGTCCCGAACTGCCACGTCAGCGCGGCGTGCACGATCTGCGCGGTGCGGTCCGGCCGGCCGGCGTAGTAGTAGGCCCACGGGGCCTCCATGTCCGGCTCGTTGTTCAGGCCCTCGAACCGGTTGAGCGCGTACCCGGCCGCCATCTCGGCCGGGTGCGGCTGACGGCCGGGCTGCTTGACCGGATCGGCACCGTACCCGAAGAACCTGTCGAGCATCCGGACGAATGCCTCGTCGCCGCCGGCGAGACCGATCCGGGCCGCCATGTCGTGCAGCAGGCGGAAGGAGTAGTTCCACTTGCCGCCCTCGTAGAACTCCGAGTCGCGCAGCAGCCCGGTGGTGCGGTCGAACGCATTGATCCATTGCTGGCTGCGGGTCTCGAGCTGATCTGCCAGCCGGCGATCGTTCAGCGAGCGGGCCACCCGGGCGGTGCAGTGGTGGGCGTAGGCCAGGTCCAGGGTGTGCGTGATCGGGTGGACCAAGCCGTTCTCGATGAAGTTCTCCCCGTACAACCCGTGCAGGTCCGCCTCCATGTGCACCAGCGCCCAGCTCCAGTCGATCTCGCTGACGCCCAGCGCGTGCGCATCGGCGAGGGCGGTGTGGGCCAGCGCGCTGGCCTGCCGGAAGAACCGGTCGGCGCCCTGCGCCATCCGGTATCCGATCGGGTAGTTGCCCTCCTCCTCGCAGACCCTGGTGAGGGACTCCAGCAGGGCCACCAGCTTGTCCGGCGCGATCGCGGCGAGCAGCGGGACCTGCGTCTTGTAGATGTCCCACATCGTGCACACGTCGTACACGAACGGCCCGGACGTCGGCCAGAACGGGCTCTCGTCGTCCGCGAAGCAGGGCTTGATCAAGGAGTGGTAGAGCGCGGTCGCCATCACCTTGCGCCGCCCGGGCGTGCCGCCCTCCACCACCACCCGGCCCAGGTGCTCGGCCCAGGACGCGCGGGTGCCCGCCCGGACGAGGTCGAACGCCGGGCCGCTCTCGCCGCACTCGTCGCGCAGGTTCCGCCGCGCCTGCTCCAGACCCCGCAGCGAGAACCCCATCCGGACCTCGACGGTCTGCCCGGCGGCCGCCGGGCCGATGAACAACAGCCCGAACGGTCGCAGGGTGGTGTGCCGGATGCTGTCGAAGTCCAGCCGGGTACCACCGTGGATGAGCCGCCGGTCGTGCCAGACCATCTGCCGCCAGCCGGGGCTGTCGACTTCGATGTAGACCGACAGCGGGACGCCCTCGACGACCACGGTGCCCTGGGCCCGGCCGTGCCCCAGGCTCTCCACCTGGGCCCGCAGCGGGACGGTCCGGCCGTGCTCGATCGCCAGACCGCCGATCGACAGGTCGACCACTACCCGGGCGCTGCGGCTGGCCGGGAAGGTGTAGCGGTGCAGGGCCACCTTGGGACCGACGGTGATCTCACTACGGATGCCGGTCTCCAGGGTCGCGGCGTAGTAGCCGGGCTCGGCCACCTCGTCGTAGAGCCCCCAGGCGTCGCCCAGCGCGTCCAGCGGCTGCACCATCGGGCTGACCCGGACGTAGTTGTAGTACTTGCGGATGGCGCCGGTGCCGGACTGCTGGAAGTGGGTGAACCCGGACGCCTGGATCCGGTCGAAGAGCTCCTCGGGCAGACCCTCGGTGTTCTTGGTGTAGCGACCGTAGCCGGTCGGGTAGGCACCGGAGTACGCGCACGCCGAGACCATGCCGAGCGGGGACGTCGCACCGGGGTGCGTGTTGCCGACCTGTGGCTTGGGCCACCACCACGTGGCGGCCAGGCCGCTGGCCGGCGGGAGGTCCGTCGCCGCGGTGCCGATGAAGGGATCGACGTCATCAAGAATGCGAGGACTGTAGCCGGTGCGGCCGGGGAGCGGGGTTTCGTCGAGGTGAACTCGGCCGGAATCAGCCGTCCACCCGACCCGCCGGCCGACGCTCACGACCGGGCCTCCGCGAAGCGCGGGGTCACCTGGCGGACCTCGACCGGTGCGCCGGGAAGGCCGCCCGCCCGGGCGGCGTACTCGGGCACACCGACGCAGGTGAACAGCAGCGGCGCGAGGTCGGCCGGCTCGCCGAGCAGCTTCTGGACCTCGGCGTCCAGGAAGGTCATCCCCGACGCCCCGATCCCGAGCGCGTACGCGGCCAGGTGCAGCCGGCCCTCCACCAGTCCGGCCACCAACTGGGCGTCCCGGTAGCCGCGGTCGTCCAGCGCGCAGAGCGCGGTGGCGGCTATCACGACGTACCCGGCGTCCGCGGCGAGCGTCTGGTCCATGCAGACGTGTTCGAGCTCGTCCCGCAGGTCGCCGGCCCACACCGGTGCCGACAGCAGCGGCCACCGGTACAGACCGGACTCGACCCCCGTCACGCCGTGCACCACCACCCAGTGCGGGACGTCGACCCCCCGCAGCGCGGCGGCCAGCGGCCAGTCCAGCAGCCGCCGGGGCAGCAGCTGGGAACGGTCCATCCGGCGCTGCGACCCGCGGCGGCGCACCACGTCGTGCAGCGGGGGGGACGGCGGCGCGGTGGACACCGGGACGCCGGCCGGCCAGGGTGGCCCGAGCACGTCCCGCTCGCCGGCCCGCTGCGCCGCCGTGCACAGCGGGATCTCCACCGGCGGCAGCTGGCCGGCCACGGCGACGGCCGCGGCCTGGATCGCCGGCTCGTGATCGCCCAGCGTCAGCAGGGCGAGCGGGTACTCGTGCACGCCGTCCGCGCCCACGAGGTCACGCACCTGGGCGTCCGGGAACAGCGAGCGCACCCGGGGGCCCAGCCCGGCACCGGCCGCGGCCGCCTCGAGCTGGGCGAGCAGCGTGCCGGCGTCCCAGTAGAGGTGCCGCCACCCGCGCTCGGCGTACTTCCAGCCGGTCCGCCAGGGGACACCGGTCACCACCACGGTGGTGCCCACCCCGTCGGCGGCGGGACCGACCTGGACCAGCGCGTGCCGCCGGGCGTCGTACCAGTGGACGCCGTCCGGCACTCCCGCGATGTCGCGGGCGCTGACGTAGACCTCGAGCGGGAACCGGCCACCGGCCGACCCGGCGGCACGGAAGGCCATCCGCCCCCCGCGGACCTCGGCCACCCGCACCACTCCGGCGCCGAGGAAGAGCAGGCGGCCCAGCTGCGCGGCGTCCAGCGGCCAGGCCGGGCACGGGTGACCAGCCAGCACGGCCGTGGCCGGCGCGGCGACGGGCGGCAGCTCGCGCGGTAGCGCCAGCGTGGGCAGGTCCGCGGCATACGCCTTGAACTGCGGCGGCATGGTGTCCGGGTCGCAGGAGACCAGGTCGTGGCGTACCCGCGGGTCGTCGGTCACCGGCTCGTTCCAACGCCGGCCGAGCGGGTAGGCGGTCAGGCGGTGCAGCAGGCCCGCACCGGAGTCCAGATCCACCGACCCATTCTCACCCGGGTCGCGGTCCCCGCGCGGTCACGGCGCGCCCGGTCACGGGTCCAGGACCGCGACGGCGCGTTCCATCAGCGATCCCATCCACACCCGGCCGTCGTGCTCGCGGACCCCGGTGACGAGATGGTACGAGACGCCCTCCGCGGCGGCGTCCACCCGGCGGTCGTGCACCAGCCGGCCGGCGTCGTCGTAGGCCTGGACCCACACGACACGCCGGGGCCCGGGCTGCAGCCGCTCCGGGATCCGGGTCACCTGCCGCCGAAGCCACAGCGGCCCGCGCTGCAGGCGTTCGACCAGGGCGTCCCGGGGGCTGGCGATGGTCACCCAGATCAGGCCGTCGCTGCCGCGCGCGATGTTGTCGGGGTACCCGGGCAGGTCCGCGACGAAGGACTCACGGGTGCCCGCGGCGGGACCGGCGAGCCAGAGCCGGGTGACCGTCCGGGTGGCCGTCTCGGCGACCGCGACGAAGGACCCGTCCGCGGCCAGTGCGACCCCGTTGGCGAATGCCAGCCCCTGCAGCACCACCTCGACCTCCCCACCGGGGGACCGGCGGAGCAGCCGGCCGGTCCGGGTCAGCTCGACCAGGTCCGCCTTCCAGGCGCCGAGACCGTGGACGGTGGAGGAGTCGGAGAAGTAGATCGTGCCGTCGTCCGCGACCGCGGCGTTGTTGCAGAAGCGCATCGGGACCCCCTCGACGTCCCGGACGAGGACGTCGACGCCGCCGGTGCGGGGATCGACCACCAGCAGGCCGCGCAGCGCGTCGCAGACGAGCAGCCGCCCGTCCGGGAGCCACTCGATGCCGAGCGGCCGACCGCGGGTGTGCGCCACGACGTCCACCCGGTGGCCGTCGTGGCTGACGCGGTGGATCGCGCCGTCGTCCGTGCCGGTGAAGACGGCGCCCTCGTCGGGGCCGCCCAGCGCCACCACGACGTCCTCGGAACCAGCGCCGGGCACCCGGATCAGACGGAAGGCCATGCCACATCCTGCCCCAGCCGGGCTGGCGACTCCATCAACGAACGGGACCTCTCGCCCTGGAGCGCGACCGGAGCCTGCGCGGAGTGGCCGACCCTAGGATCCGCCACCGACAGGATGACCGGAGAGCCCGATCCGGGTCCCGGCCGACAGGTGAGCCGTTACCTGCGCCAGGGCGCGCCCGTACTCCTGATGGCGGCGGCGCCCGCCGCGCGCTGCGGACGGCGCCGCCGCTCCCCAGCCGCCCCGGTCGGCCGACAGGTCGCGCCGTGAGGGGTGCGCCGCCGTCCTTGCGGGCCGACCTCGGTCGGGCGCCCGCGTGCCGGAGCCCGGGCGGGGTACTCCCCTTCCAGGCACGAACAGGAGGGCTGAGATGCACTTCGTCCCGCGATCGGCGAAGCAGCGGATCGTGCTGCGTCGGATGTCCAGAGCCGTGCGCCGGGAGGACCCGCAACTGGCACGCCTGCTCTCCGGGAGGGCGCCGGGCGCGCTCCCCGCGCTGCGGTTCACCACCGTGCCGTTCGCCGGGTACCTGACGATCGGCGTCCTGCTGTTCGCCACCGGGGTCCTCCTCGGCGTCGGCTCCGTGGTGCTCTGGGGCCTGGCCTGCCTGGGCCTGGCGGTCCTCCGGCGCCGCATCCGCACCGAGTCCGGCCGGGCCCCCGTCCCCGGGACGCCGCGCCACGGTCGGGACGCCGACCGCTACCGGCCCTGAGCCCGGCTCGAGCGCCTCAGCCTCCAGTGCGCCAGCCTCCAGCGCGCCTCAGCGTTGCCGGGGCAGCGCGCGATCGCGGGCCGCCCACCGGTCCAGCCACGACCGCAACCGCTCCGGCGGCATCGGCTCGGCCACGTGGAACCCCTGGACGACGTCGCAGTCGAGCATGCGCAACACGCGGAGCGTGTCGTCGTCCTCGACACCCTCCGCGACCACCCGCAGCCCGAGAGAGTGCGCCAGGTCCGCGGTCGTCCGGACGATCGCCGCGGCGGACGACCCCGGGGACGGGTCCGCCGCCAGGTCCGCGACGAACGTCCGGTCCAGCTTCAGCTCCTGGACCGGGAGCTCCCGCAGGTAGGCCAGCGAGGAGTAGCCGGACCCGAAGTCGTCGATGGAGAACTGGACGCCGCGCGCCTGCAGCGACGTCATCACCGCCCGCACCGCGGCCGGGTCGGCGATGAGGGCGTCCTCGGTCAGCTCCAGCACCAGGGCCCGGGGCGGCAGACCGTGCCGCTGCAGTGCGTCGATGATCCGGACGGCGAAGTCCGGGCTCAGCGCGTCGCTCGCCCCGACATTCACCGCCACCGGCAGCTGGCGACCGGTCACCCACCAGCCTCGGCACGCGTCCAGCGCGCCGTCCAGCACCACGTCGAGCAGCAGGCCGAGCAGACCCGCCGTCTCCGCCATGGGCAGGAACGCCCCGGGCAGCAGCAGCCCCTCGTCCGGGTGCTGCCACCGGGCCAGCGCCTCCACCCCGACCAGCTCGCCGGCCGCCACGCCCCCCTGGGTCCGGAGCGACACCTGCGGCTGGACCTGGACGACGACGCGGCCGTTCGCCCCGGCCTGCCCGCGCAGGGCGGCACGCAACTGCTCGGTCAGGTGCAGCCGGTCCCGCGCCGGCTCGTGACCGAGGTCGTGGACGCAGGTGCCGAGGTGGCGTCGCTTGGCCCGGTACATCGCCAGGTCCGCCATCCGCAGCAGGGCCGCGGCGGTCTCCGTCGCCGACATCGCGGACGCCACCCCGATGCTCAGATCCACATGCACCGGCAGATCCTCGAGCGTGAAGGGCTCGGCCAACGCCGCGTGCACCGCCTGGGCGACCCGCAGCCCGGCGGAACTGTCGCCGAAGGTGACGATGGCGAACTCGTCTCCGCCGAGGCGCCCCACCACGTCGTCCGGGCCCAGGACGGCGCTGATCCGCTCGCCGAGCTCGACCAGCAGGTGGTCGCCGGCCGAGTGGCTGAGCGAGTCGTTGACGTCCTTGAACCGGTCGACGTCCAGGACCAGCAGGCTCACCGGCCGGGCCGGCGGCGCCTGGAGCGCCTCGCGCAGGTGCTCGCGGAAGGCGCGCCGGTTGGGCAGCCCGGTGAGCTCGTCCGTGTTGGCCAGCCGCTCGAGTTCGGCCAGCTCGTGGGCCTTGGCGTGCTGCAGCTCCCGGACACCGAGCGCCGCCCGGACGACCGCGACGAGGACGGCGGCGTCGGCCGGGACCGCCGCCTGCCAGCAGACCAGCCCGGCCTGCTGCAAGCCGATGACCAGCACGCTGAGCAGGGCGAAGACGGCGGGCGCGGCGAACGCCAGCCGCGGGGTCCGGTGCCGGCCGCCGGCCACCGGTCGGCCCTGGGCCAGCCCGGGCGCCAGGCCGATCGCGGCCGTCCCGACCAGCCACACCTGGTCGAGCCACCCGCCCTCCACGTACGCGTCGGATGCCTGCTGGACCAGGTACACCAGGTCGGCCACGGCGTTCACCCCGAGCCCGACGGCGAGCAGGGCCGCAGACCTGCTCAGCGTCGACCCGATCACGGACCCGCCGGCCGCGAGGACCAGCAGGAGCAACAGGTCACCGACCGGGTAGGCCAGGTTGACCAGCACCTGCAGGACGGAACCGCCCCCCGGCGCGAGAGACCCGCCGATCACCGTCGCGACCACCAGCGCGGCAGCTCCCAGGCCGGCCACCAGCCCGTCGAGGGCCTGCCCGGCCTGGGGCCGTACCGCACTGCCCCGCAGCAGCGCAAAGATCCCCAGATACGTGAGGGGGTACCGGGCCAGGTCGAACACGTCCGCGAGGGAGGGCGCGTCCGGGGTGGACGAGTGGCGCGTCACCAGCGAGAACCAGGCGTTCCCACCGGCCGAGGCGATCATCGCGAGGCCGAGCCAGCGCCAGCCCCGGGCCCGCTGTGGCTGGTCGTCCGAGGCGGCCAGGAGCAGCACCGCGGCACTGAGGTACACCACGGCGTACATGCCGACGTCGATCCAGAGGATCTGCCCGGGGTGCTTCCGCCGCCACACCACCGCCGCCGCGGAGGTCGCGACCGAGGCGAGCATGATGGTGATCACCGCGGCGCGCGCCATCCCGGCGCGGCGCCGGGCCGATGCCGGTTCCGCCGATCGACGCGGTCGCGTCGCCATGCTCGCTCCGACCACCACGTGTGCTCCCCCCGCCGCAGCCCGGTCCGCGCCGATCCCTATCCTCCCGGATCGGTGCGTCGGTCAGACACTTGACGGGAGCGGGGCGGTGAGTCATGTTCGGGCCCGGAGGACCGCGGATGATGGCTGGCGTGGCGGTGCAGCGCGGACGGCCCAGGGGCCCGACCGGGTCCGTCGTGGCCCGGGCGCTGCGCCTGCTCGAGGCGTTCACGCCGCAGCATCCGGCCCCGACCCTGACCGAGCTGGCCCGCCGCACCCGGATGCCGCTGTCCACCACCCACCGGCTCCTGGCCGAACTGCTCGCCTGGGGCGCGGTGGAGGAGGCGGACGACGGCCGCTACCGGATCGGGTTGCGGCTGTGGGAGGTCGCCTCCCTGGCCCCACGGGGTCAGGGGCTGCGCGAACTGGCGCTGCCGTTCCTGCAGGACCTGTCCCAGATCACTCGGGAGAACGTGCAGCTGGCGGTGCGCGAAGGCACCGAGCTGGTGTTCGTCGAACGGATCGCCGGCACCGGCGCCGTCCCGGTCCTGACCCGGGTGGGCGGCCGGTTCGCGCTCACCGCGACCGGGGTCGGGCTGGTCCTGTTGGCGCATGCGCCGCTCGAGATCCAGGGCGAGGTGCTCGCCGGGCCGATCGAGCGCTACACGCCGTGCACGGTGACTGATCCCGAGGTCCTCCGCCGGGTGCTGGCCGACGTCCGGACCAGCGGCTTCTCGGTGAGCGACCGGCAGGTCACGATGGATGCCCTGTCCGTGGCGTCGCCGATCCACGACCGGCGGGGGCACGTCGTCGCCGCGGTGTCCCTCGTCGTCCGGTACGGCAGCGTCCCACCCCACACGCTGGCCCCCCTGGTCCGGACCAGCGCTCGGGCGATCTCCCGGGCGTTGGCCGGCAGCGGATGATCGTCCTTCCATTTTTCGGAACATCGCTTCAGCGGACCGGACGCCGTTCCCACCATGGTCACACCCCGGTCACCCAGGATCCCAGGGAGTGCCTCGATGAGTACGATCCCCCGCAACCAGTGGTACGTCGCGGCCTGGGGCCGCGAGATCGGCGCCGACCTCTTCGCGCGGACCATCTGCAACGAGCCGATCCTGTTCTGGCGTACGCGCGCCGGCGCGGTGACGGCGCTGTCGGACCGGTGCGTCCACCGCCGGTTCCCGCTCTCCCAGGCACCCAGCCGGCTGGTCGACGACCAGGTCGTCTGCGGGTACCACGGCTTCACCTACGGCGCGGACGGCGGGTGCACCGTCGTCCCGGGCCAGACCCGGGTGCCGCGAACGGCGAAGCTGACCCGCTACCCGGTGGTCGAGCAGGATGCCTGCGTGTGGATCTGGATCGGCGACCCGGCGAAGGCAGATGCCACCCGCATCCCGCGTGCCCCCTGGCTGGACTCGCCCGACTGGACCACGGTCAACGGGATGGAGCCGCTCCAGGCCCGCTTCGGCCTGCTGCTGGACAACCTGCTGGACCTCTCGCACGAGACCTACCTGCACGCCGGCTACATCGGCACGCCGGAGGTCGCCGCCACCCCGATCACCACCGAGGTCGACGAGGACGCCGGCATCGTCTACGTCTCCCGGCGGATGGCGGACGCCGAGTGCCCGAGTTTCTACGCGGACTCCACCGGCATCCGCGGTCGGATCACCCGGTGGCAGGACATCGAGTTCACCCCGCCGTGCCTGTACAAGCTGCACTCGCGGATCGCTCCGGCGGGCGTGCTGCCGCGCGAGGACGGCTCCGACCCGGACGCCTTCCACGTCGAGGTCGTCTATGCGATCACCCCCGAGACGGAGCACAGCACGCACGACTTCTGGTCGGTGTCGCGCGACTTCGCCCGGGACGACGACACCGTGTCGGAGTTCCTGGCCACGAACAACCGGACCGTCGTCCTCCAGGACGTCGCCGCGCTGAACGTCCTGGAGCAGGTGATCGCGAGCGAGCCCGCCGGTTACCAGGAACTGTCGATCAACATCGACACCGGCGGCCTGGCGGCCCGCCGGATGATCGCCCGGATGGTCGCCGACGGCCGGCCCGCGGACGCCGCGCAGCCGGCGGCCACCCGGCCGGCCGCCCGGCAGGCGGAGCCCGCTGCCCGGCAGGCCGTGCTGAGATGAGCGACGTGGTGACCAGCCCGCCCGGCGACGTCGGGCGGAACCCGCCCGTCCTGCAGGGGCAACACGTCTACCGGGTCCACTGGGCGCTCGGCACCGACCGGCTCCACGCGATGTGCTTCTGCGGAGCCGACCGGGAGTTCGAGGAGCCGATCGAACTCTGGAACTGGCTGCACGCGCACCCGGAGGGGCACCGGCCGCCGGCGGTGACCCGATGACCGCGATCGTGCTGCCCGACCCGGCCCCGGGAGGGCATCTGAGCCTGCAGGTGACGCGCAAGGAGCCGGTGGCCGCCGGGGTGGTCCGGCTGACCCTGCGCCACCCGGCCGGCGGGCCGTTGCCCGTCTGGACGCCCGGCGCGCACGTGGACCTCGTCCTCGACGAGGGGCTCGTCCGGCAGTACTCGCTGTGCGGCGACCCCGCCGACACCGGCGCTCTGCAGGTCGCCGTCCTGCGCGAACCTGCCGGACGGGGTGGCTCCGCGTATGTGCACGACGTCCTGGCCGAGGGGGACACCGTGCCGGTCCGCGGTCCACGCAATCACTTCGCCCTGGTCGAGGCGGATCGGTACCTGTTCGTCGCCGGCGGGATCGGGATCACCCCGATCCTGCCGATGATCGAGGCGGTGGCCGCGGCGGGCAAGGAGTGGCAGCTGGCCTACGGAGGCCGGACCCGGCAGTCGATGGCCTTCCGGGAGGAGCTGTGCGACCGTCACCCGGACCGGGTCACCGTCCTGCCCCAGGACGAGGTGGGCCTGCTGGACCTGCCCGCCCTGCTCGAGGGGCGCGATGTGCCCGGCTCGGCGGTCTACTGCTGCGGTCCGCAACCGCTGCTCGACGCCGTGGAGCGCCACGCGGCCGGCTGGCCGGCCGGCGTCCTGCACGTGGAGCGCTTCACCCCGGCCGCCGGCGCGCTGGACGGGCCGCTGGAGGAGTTCGAGGTGGAGCTCGCGACGTCCGGCCGGGTGCTGACCGTCCCGGCCGAGCGGTCGATCCTCGAGGTCGTCGAGGACGCCGGGGTGTCCGTGCTGTCCTCCTGCCGGGAGGGAACCTGCGGCACGTGCGAGACCGGCGTCCTGGCGGGCGAACCGGACCATCGCGACTCGGTCCTGGCCGCCCAGGACCGGGCCGCCGGTGACACGATGATGATCTGCGTGTCCCGCTGCGCCGGCCGGCGCCTCGTGCTCGACCTCTAGCGCGACGGCGACCGCGTTACGCGAGCGCGCTGGGCCAGGTGGCGTGGAAGTGGTGGACCGGCCCGTTCCCGCTGCCGACGCCGAGCCCGTCGGCCGCCTCGATCGCCCGGGTCAGCCACGTCTTCGCATCGGCGACCGCCTCCGGCCAGCCGGGCCGCTGCGGCCGCAGCGCGGCGACGGCGGAGGACAAGGTGCATCCGGTCCCGTGGGTGTTCGCCGTCGCGACCCGGTCCGCGGCGAGCTCCCGCACCCCCTCCGGTCCGGCCAGGACGTCGACCGCGGGCAGCTGCGGACCGCCGCTGCGCGCGAGGTGGCCGCCCTTGAGCAGCACGCGCCGGGCGCCCGCCTCGAGCAGGCGCTGCGCCTGCGCACGCATCCCGGCGACGTCCGTGGCCGGCGCGTCGCCGAGCAGGTGAGCGGCCTCGGGCAGGTTCGGTGTGATCAGGTCGGCCCGGGGCAGCAGTCGGCGCACCGCCTCGACGGCGTCCTCCGCCAGCAGCCGGTCACCGCTGGTGGCCACCATCACCGGGTCCAGGACGACACAGTCGCACCGGTAGCCGGCCAGGAAGGCCCCCACCGCCTCCGCCAGCTCGGCCGTCGCCAGCATCCCGATCTTGATCGTGTCGATCCGGACGTCGGCCACCAGCGTGCGCAACTGCTCGGTCACGAAGGCGGCCGGGACCAGGTGCACCCCGGTGACGCCGCGGGTGTTCTGCGCGGTGAGCGCGGTGAGCACGGCGGTGCCGTAGGCGCCCAGCGCTGAGAACGTCTTCAGGTCGGCCTGGACGCCGGCTCCGCCGGAGGGGTCGCTGCCGGCGATGGTCAGGGCGATCGGAACGCTCACCCGGCACCACCGTGCCTTCCTGCGTGTCGCCTTCCTGCCCCCCGCCGTGCGGATCGGCCGGTCGGTTCGTCGCCCGGCGGCGGGGGCGCGGCGTCCCACTCCGCCCGGAGCGCCCGGGCGGCGGCCGCCGGGTCCGGCCGACCGCAGACGGCGCTGACCACGGCGATCCCCGCGGCGCCGGCCGCCCGCACGGCGGCGACCCGGCCCGGGCCGATCCCGCCGATCGCCACGCACGGCCACGGGCTGGCCCGGACCACGGCCGCCACCCGGCGGACGCCACCCGGCTCCGCGGCGTCCGGCTTGGTCGTCTGCGGCCAGACCGGACCGACTCCCAGGTAGTCCACCAGGCCGGCGCCGGCGGACCGAGCCGCCGCCACGTGCTCCTCGGTCTGGACGGACAGGCCCAGCCAGCCGGCCGCCGGCAGCACCTGCCGGGCCGCGGCGACAGGCAGGTCGCCCTGGCCCACGTGAGCGCCGTCGGCGCCGATCGCCGCGACCAGGTGCACGCGGTCGTTGACCAGCAGCGGGACACCGGTGCCGGCCAACTGCCGGGCCAGCTCCCGGCCCAGCGCGACGAAGTCCCGGTCCGGGCAGGTCGGGTCGCGCAGCTGGACGACGGTCACTCCCCCGGACACCGCGGCCGCCACGGTCGCCGGCACGCCGAGCGCGCCGCACAGCCGGGTGTCGGTCACCAGGTAGAGGGACAGATCGAGGGCCCGATCCGGGCGACGCGGCCGAGCGGCGACGGCCGCCGGCCGGTACGGCGCAGGCGGTTCGGGAGCCGGGCCGGCGTTCAGGTGAGCCGCACCCGGTCGCGCAGCTGGTCCGGCTCCAGGGCCGCCAACTCGTCGAGCAGGGCCACCGCGAAGGAACCGGGACCGGCGGTCCGGGACGCCGCGGCGTCCGCCGCGACGGTGAGGGTGGCGGTGGCCGCCGCCGCGGCGACCAGCCGGTCGTCGGTCACCGCGACGAAACCGGCGATCATCGCGCCGAGTGCGCACCCGACGCCGGTGACGCGGGTCAGCCAGGGGTGGCCATTGGCGATCCGGACCATGCGCGAGCCGTCGCTCAGGTGGTCCACCGGGCCGCTCACCGCGACCGTGCAGCCGTACTTGACCGCCAGCCCGGCGGCCGTCCCCGCCGCCGCCTCCGGGGTGTCGACCGCATCGACCCCCTTGCCTCCCAGGCCCCCGGCCAACGCCAGCACCTCGGAGGCGTTGCCCCGCACGACCGCCGGAGCCACGGCGTCCAGGAGCTCCTGGGCGAGCTCGGTACGCCAGCCGAGCGCCCCGGCGGCGACCGGGTCGAGCACCCAGGGGGTACCCGCCTCGCCCGCGCCCCGGACCGCCTCGCGCATGCCGTCGGCGGTGTCCTCGTACGGGGTTCCCACGTTGACGAGCACCCCACCGGCGACCTGGGCGAAGGCGGCGGCCTCCCGGGCGTTGTCGACCATGGCCGGCGCGGCGCCGACCGCGAGCAGCACGTTCGCCGTCCACTGAGCGGCCACGATGTTGGTGAGGCACTGCACCAGCGGGGCACGCTCGCGCACCCTGCGCAGGGCCGCGGCGAGCTGCTCGGCGGTCACGGTCGCGTCCACGCGGCGTCCTCCCGGTCGTCGGGTCGGTGCGCGGCGGTGTCCGCCGCGCCGGAGGGTGAGGAGCCGCCGGTGCTCGAGGCGGTGTGCCGCGCGGCGGCCGGTCGGGCGGCGGCGGCGAGGCCGAAGGCGACGGCGAACGAGGCGATCGACGCGCTGAGCCACGGCACCCCCGCCACGTGCGCCACCGCCCCGGCGCGCGACCAGAGTGCCGACCACCCGGGCACCGCGCCCGGGTTGATCAGCTGGTAGGCGGCGAAGCCGACGGCCCAGGCCGCGAGCATCGCCGGACGGGTGGGGGCGCGCCGGCTGAGGTCCCAGTCCCGGCCACGCACCCGGGCCGCCAGCAGCACCCCGGACAGCGGGACGAACACGGCGCCGATCAGGTAGAGGAACGCGGCGAACCGCTCGATGTCGACGGCGAGGGCGGCGACCGTCGTGATCGCTCCGATGCCGATCGCGAGCGGCCGACGGTCCCACTCCGGGCGCAGGTTCTGCACCGAGACAGCGGTCGAGTACACGTTCGCGAAGCTCTGGTCGGTCTCCCGCAGCACCAGGACCGCCAGCGCCAGCACGCCCAGCGGCAGGTCGAGGAAGACGTCGAAGACCCGGCCGGGGTCCTGGCCGGCTCGGGCCAGCGCGAGCAGGCCGATCGAGTAGCACGCGATCTGGGTCCCGCCGTAGCCCACGAATCCCCCGGTGAAGGCGGCCCGGCCGGTCCGGGAGTGCCGCGAGTAGTCGGCGCCGAGCGGAACCCATGAGATCGCCACCGCCAGCGCGGCGTCCACCCCCGCCCAGAAACCCGTCCAGGACCCGCCCGCCGTGCCCCCGCCCGGCGTGGTCAGCAGTCCGGTCGTGAGCAGCACCGCCGCCGCCACCACCAGGACCAGGACGTAGCGACGCAGCAGCCGGATCATCCCGAGCGGGCGGAGGGCGAGTCCGGTGGTGACCGCGCCCGCCAGCAGCACCCCCGCCCAGCGGGGCAGCGTGCCGTGGGTGAGCGTGCCCAGGCCACCGGCGATGACGACCAGTTCGAAGGTGCCCCAGCCGAGGCACTGGGCGACGTTCAGCGCGGTCGGCACCGCCGACGCCCGACCGCCGACCAGGCCGCGCAACAGCACCATCGCCGGTGCGCCGGTACGCTCGCCGAGCACCAGGGACGCCCCGAGGACGGCGGACCCCAGCAGGGTTCCGACGACGATCGCGGTGAACGCGGCCGCCGCCGAGAGGCGTGGCAGGCCTGCCGGGGCCTGGACGGCGACGGCACCGCCGAATCCGAGCAGGCTGATGCCCAGGTTGCCCCAGAAGCCCAGCTGGTCGGCGAGCCCCAGCGCGCGGGGGGCAGGCTCCACCAGGGTACGGGGCACCTCGACCGATGCCGGCATCGCGACACACTCCCTTCGCCGGTGCTAACCGGATCAGGTTCGAGCGGTCGACGGCACCAGCCGTCCTCTCAGCCCGTCGCTCGGGCTCCCGCGGTCGCTGGTCATGCTACCCGCCGGGGGGCCCGGACGGGAGCCGGGCGGGAGCCCCAGGTCGGCGCGGCGGATCCGCGGGGAGGCGGGTCCGTGTTTCCCTGGACGGGTGGGTGTACCCGGTTCCGCCTTGCCTCGCCGGCTGGTCCTCGCCGCGGGAGCCGCCCTGCTCCTCCCCGGCTGCACCCCGGAGGCTGTCCGCCACGCCACCTCGACCGCCCGGTCCGGCGACCGCGCCGACTCTCCCGCCCTGCCCGCGGACCTGCCGACCGCGGGGCTGCCCGCCCCGACCTCACCCGGCGACTGCCCCCGATCGGCCGGCACGCCGTCCCCGACCCGGTCGTCCACGCCCCAGCGCTACGTCCCCTGCACCGGCACGAACGTGGCGCTCACCCTGGACGACGGCCCGAGCCCGCAGTGGACCGAACCCATGCTCGCCCTCCTCGATCGCCACCACGTCCGGGCGACGTTCTCCCTGATCGGCCGGCAGGCCGCTGCTCACCCCGGGCTGGTGGCCGAGATCGTCGCCGCCGGGCACACGATCGCCAACCACTCCTACACGCACCCGGATCTGGCCACGCTGAGCCGCTCGGCCGTCGAACGGGAGATCACCCGGGCGGGTGACGCGATCGAACACGCAGCCGGACGGCGTCCGGTGTTGTTCCGGGCCCCCGGCGGGGCGTGGTCCTCGACGGTGCTGGCGCTGTGCGCCCAGCAGGGGCTGCGCCCGCTCGCCTGGTCGGTCGACCCCCGGGACTGGTCCCGACCCGGTGCCCGACAGATCGCCCAAGTGATCCTCCGGCGGACCCGGCCCGGATCGATCATCCTGGAGCACGACGGCGGCGGGGACCGCAGCCAGACCTATCGCGCGCTCAGCGCGGCGATCCCGATGCTGCAGGACGCCGGCTACACCTTCACCACCCCCTAGCCCTCGAACCAGCCGACCCTCATCCGCCGGGCGGGTTACGTGGTGGGGCGCACGAGTGAGCGACCGCCGGAGCGCACCATCGCGGCGATCATTTCTTTTTGGTCACGAATGGGCAGAAGGCCGGAACCTTTTCCGGGACGTCAATCAGCACCGATGGGCTGGCCAGCGGGTATCAGGCGGCAGGCCGCCGACGGTGAAGAAATTCCTAAGTCTCGCCGGAATGCCCCCCGCACCCCCTCGACAACTGCCGGCAGCAACCATCCGGAGCCCCGCCAACGCCGAGCTGAACATATTTTACCTACGGCAATTACTTCATTCTTACTCTTCCCGTCCCAGCGATGCATACCTTCCCGTAACCAGCCCCCGGACCCCTGCGTATGATTCTCAACGGTCACCACTTAGGAGAGGCAAGCCTTAGCTCCACCTCCCCCAGGAGCACAGCCCGGAGCCGGCGAGCACACCACGTGGGACGTGAGCACTTTGATCATGTTTGACGTCCACGACGACGGAGGAACCGCCTATGCCCGAGCACGACAGCCCGCCCCCCCGCCCGGCCGGGGAGTCCACGGCGAGCAGTGAATCTCAGGCACCAAGACTCCTCACCTCCTCCGACCAGCAGCCCTCGGCCACCCACGCCCCGACCCTTCCCGCCTCGGCCACCGACGCGGCCCTCGACCAGGCCCTGCTCGACGCCCTGGAGGATGCCCGCGCCAGCACCCGGGACGAGGGCTCCGACCCGGCCGGGACGCCGGACGGGCTGGCCGGTCACGGGAGCAACCCGTCGGCAGCCGAGCAGCCACCCGGGCGGCCGACCGCGCCGCTTCCGGTGAGCCCGGCGCTCCCGCAGGGCCCGGCGAACGGACCCGCCCCCCTGCCGGCCCCCCGCAGCCGGGGGCGCGGCAAGCTGCTCATCGGCGCCGGAGCGGTCGCCGGCCTCGCGGCGGTCGGCACCGTCGTCGGGCTGACCGGAGGGTTGGGTACGGTCAAGGCCCAACTCTCGGGCGGAGCCGCGGCTGCGCCCGCGCGCCCCGTGTCGTCGGGCAGTGATGCGCAGCCGCTGGTGGTCACGACGACCTCCTGCGGCAACGGCTGGTCGCTCAAGACCACGGGGGCGGCGGCGTTCGCCGTCTCCAACCAGGCCGGCAAGAGCGCTGAGGTCACGCTCCGGAGCACCGCCGACGATGCGATCATCGCCGAGATCGAGGGACTCCCCCCGAAGGTCACCCGTCAGCTGTCGACCGTCGTCAACCCGGGGACGTACTACTGGTTGTGCCAGTTCCGCGACGCGACGAGCACCAAGTCCGAGGTAGTCAAGATCACTGGGCCGACCGTGCCGGTCGCCGAACCTCTGCTCGAGGTGACCGAGGACGACATGACCCAACCGGTGGCCCAGTACAAGACGTACGTCGCCGGGCAGCTCGGCCTCCTCCGCACGCAGGTCGCGACCCTGCGCTCGGACCTCGCCGCCGGCAACGCCGCCACGGCCAGGGCGGACTGGCTCACGGCGCACCTGACGTACCACCGGATCGGCGCCGCGTACAACGCGTTCGGCGACGACGGCAAGGGTGTCGACGGGCTCGCCCAGGGCCTCCCCGACGGCACGAACGACAAGGACTTCACCGGGTTCCACAAGATCGAGAAGCTGCTGTGGTCGGGCGTCGCACCCCGGTCCGTCCTCGGCGAGGCGGACACGCTGGTGGCCAAGGTGGACGTCCTGGTGACGAAGCTGCCCAAGTTCACCTTCGACCCGAACGACATCTCGCTGCGCACCCACGAGATCCTCGAGGGCACCGGCCGCTTCGAGCTGACCGGCGCCGACGACTACGGCAGCGGCACCAGCCTGGCCACCGCCGCCGCCGACGTCGAGGGGACCCAGCAACTCGTCAAGATCCTTGAACCGCTCGTGGACGCCCGGCAGAAGGGCCTTCCGGCCACGCTCACGAAGCAGCTCACCGCCCTCTCCGCGGCGATCCAGAGCACCAAGGTCGACGGTCAGTGGGTCCCCGTCGGCCAGGTCCCCGAGACCAGGCGCCGGCAGATCAACGGCCTGACGGGAGGCGCCCTGGAGAGCCTCTCGGTGATCCCGGACATGTTGGAGATCCGGAAATGACGCCCCCCATGACGCCTCCTCACGGTCCGCGCGCGCCCCGGCGGCGCGCGCTGCCCGGCCACTCGAGCACTCACCCGCAGGAAGGTTGAGATGACCTCCAGGTTCGACCGGCGCGGCTTCCTCAAGGGCGCGGGGGCCGGCGCAGTCGGTGGCGCACTCGCCGCCGGCACCCTCACCGCATGCTCGGACGGCGCCAGCTCCTCCGGGACCGCCTCCGCCGCCGCGAACCTCGGCGCCGGGACCCAGGACGGCGGCAGCATCGTGCCCTTCCACGGCGAGCACCAGGCCGGCATCCTCACCCCGGCCCCGAACGCTGCCAGCTTCGCCGTGTTCGACGTCACCACCACGTCGAGGGCCGACCTGGTGCTGCTGTTCAAGGAGCTCACCACCCAGGCGCGGCTGCTCACGGCCGGAGGCACGCCCCCCGACCTGGGAGTCGCCTCGCCACCGGCTGACTCCGGCGTCCTCGGCCCGGTGCTCCCGGCGGACTCGCTGACCGTCACGGTGGGCGTCGGGGCGTCCCTGTTCGACAAGCGGTTCGGGCTGGCCTCGCTGAAGCCGGCCCACCTGACCCCGATGCGTACCTTCCCGAACGACAACCTGCAGCCCGCGGAGACGCACGGCGACCTGCTCATCCAGTTGTGCGCCAACACCGCCGACACGGTGATCCACGCGCTGCGGATCCTGACCAAGAACACCCGGAGCTGGATGCAGCTGCGCTACAAGATCGACGGCTTCATCGCCCCCCCACGCCCCAGCGGCGCCGCCCGCAACCTGTTCGGGTTCAAGGACGGCATCGCGCAGCCACCGGTGGAGCAGCCCGACGTCGCGGCCCGGTTGCTGTGGGCGGGGTCGGACGAGCCGGCCTGGGCCAAGGGCGGCAGCTACCAGGTGCTGCGCATCATCCGGATGTTCGTGGAGTTCTGGGACCGCGTCTCGCTCACCGAGCAGGAGAACATGTTCGGCCGGCACCGCGACACCGGTGCCCCGCTGGACGGCGCCAAGGAGACCGATCTTCCCAACTACCTGATCGACGCGAAGGGCGAGGTCATCCCGATGGACTCGCACATCAGGCTGGCCAACCCGCGCAGCAGCGCGACGGACACCACGCGCATCCTCCGACGCGGCTACAACTACAATCGCGGGGTCGACTCCAACGGTAACCTGGACATGGGTCTGATCTTCGCGTGCTTCCAGCAGAACCCGGTCCGTCAGTTCGAGGCGACGCAGACGCGCCTCATCGACGAACCGCTCGTCGACTACGTCAGCCCCACCGGTGGTGGCTACTTCTTCACCCTGCCGGGCGTGCGCAACGCCAACGACTGGTACGCCAGCGGACTGCTG
>DATDMG010000112.1:0-6573 GCA_036518955.1 Kineosporiaceae bacterium
CGGGTTGCCGGTGAGGGCGTCGTGGCGGGCGGCCAGGCCGAGGACACCGGACAGTACGGTGCGGGTGAGCTTGGCGGTGCCGACGCCGTTCGTGGTCCGGACGGCCTTGAGGAGGCGGTCGACCCGGGAGACGGTCACCTCGCGCAGCCGGAGCGCGCCGATCGCCGGGATGATCTGGTTGTCGAGCCGGTCGCGGTAGGTCTGGGCGGTGCCGGGGGAGCGGTCGCCGGCCGCCACGGCGTGCTCGATCTCCTCGAACCACAGCTCGGCCACGGCCTTCACGGTGGTGTCGGGGGTGATGTCGGCGTGGGCGTCGGTGCGGCCCCGGTCGCGGCAGGCTTCCTTGAGCCGGCCGCGGGCCTGGGCCTTGCTGGCGCCGGTGCGTTCGACCCGCCGGGTGACCCCGTCGTAGTCACGGTAGTTGGTGGTCGCCCGGTAGCGGCCGCCGCCGAGCGGGTAGCAGCGGATCTCTCCCATCGTGCCGAGCGGCAGCGGTGGCCGGCCCATCGTGTCAGCCTCCTCAGGCGGCGGGGTCGGTGAGCGCGTCGAACCACGCGATCACTTCGGCGGGCTTGTAGCGCAGGTACTTGCCGACCCGCCGGGCCGGCGGACCGTAGCCCGTGCTGCGCCACTGGTAGACGGTCTTGACAGGGACGCCGAGGTAGTCCGCGACGTCCTGCACGCTCCACAGCCGTTCCGGCACGGTGCATCCCTCCCGTCATCCGGCCGAGCGCCGCTGCTCGCCGCCGCGCTCTTGCTCGCCGCGCCCTCGATCGCCGTCGACCGGCTCGATGCCGAGCAGGGCGAGGATGGGGGCGGTCGGGATCCGGATGAGGCGGCCGAGCCGGAACACCGGGGTGGGCCAGGCGTCGTCCCGGATCAGGTCGTAGGCGGCGGTGCGGCTCAGCCCGAGGGCCTTGGCCGCGGTGGGGACGTCGATCACGGCGGGCAGGGCGAGCAGCTCGCGGCGGTCCATGTCGCGTCGTGCGCTGCTCCTGGTTGCGCTCCGCGCGGGCTGGTCGTCAGCCATGGCGGGTCTCCGGATGGGGCTGGTCGGGGTACTGCGCTGAGTCGGCCTCCGCCCGGTGCCGGGCATGGCTGCGGGCGTGGGCGTAGGCGGCGTCGTCGAGGGCGTTCTTGGCGGCGCCGATGCTGGCGAAGGCTTGCCGGACGGCGTCCGCGGCCGGTCCGCTGGGGCCGGTGCCGGGCTGGTGGTCCGAGCGCAGCGCGTTCGCGGCGTCCACGAGCAGGCGGTAGGCGTGGCCGCGCAGTTCCTCGAAGGTGGGCAGGGGTTCGGTCCACGGGGTGGCCCGGTGCGGCGGGTCATCGGCCTGGTGGCCGGTGACCAGGTGCTGGGTGCCGCGCTGGTGCCAGCCGAGCCGGTGGGCCAGGGCGTCCAGGAGGTGGCGGGCGTTGGTGTCGTCCAGGCCGGCGGTCAGCTCCATCAGGGAGACGTCGAGCGTGCTGCCGGCGAGGGAGGCGGCGAGCCGGAGGACGGCGAGTTCGGACGACGAGGCGCGGGCGTCGGCGGCGAAGGCGGCCACGCCGTGCCAGTCGATGGCGGCCAGGGGGACGACCGTGCCGCGAGGTCCCCAGCCGCCGTCCACGGCGTCCACGAGGCGGGCGAGGAAATCGCGGCGGTGCAGCCAGTGGCCGTGGGCGATGAGCAGGCCGCTGGCGGCCTCGCTGGGGTGGGAGCCGCTGGCCCAGGCGCGCAGCATCGGGGCGAGGTCGGCCGGGTGGAGGCTGGTGGGGTCGAGGGTGGGCACGGTTCTCCTTCGGGTGACTCAGACGAGGGTGGAGACGTGGACGTGGTCGTAGTGGCCGTTGGTGGGTCCGGCAGTGGAGTAGTGGCCGCCGCCGGTGTAGGTGCGCCAGCCCTCGGCGTCGTGGGCGCGGGACCAGATGTGGCCCTGCCAGATCACGTAGCTGACGCGCAGCAGGACGGCGTTCGCGCGCAGCCAGGTGGCGAGCGTCCAGCCGCGGGCGACGTCGGCCGGCCCGGGGTAGTCGCCGATCCGGCCGACGGTGTAGTCGCAGGCCTTGCCCTTGGGGTGGTCGCTGTAGGGGTCGCCGCCGCGGGCGCTCCAGCACGCCACGGGCAGACGCCCGAAGCGCTGCTCGACCTGGGCCATGACGTCGGCGAGTGCCGGGGTGACGCAGCCGCCGGTTCCGGAGGGGTCCGGGACGCTGCACCCGCCGCCGCTCGGGACGCCGTGCGCCGACGCCGCCCCATCGACGCGGTCGGGCACCTCGTCAGGGGCCGGTGTAGTGGCCGCGAAACCGGCACCGAGCAGTCCCAGCAGCGCGACCGGACACGTCGCCGCCGCGGTGGCGACGAGGGCGGGCCTCACGCCGCCCTCCACAGCCGGGGTGCAGCTGCCTGGGCAGGGCGCTGTCCGGGTGCTTGGATGTCAGGTTCGGAAGGGGTGGATCGGGTTGGCACAACGACTCACCTTCATTCATCTGAGTTGATGAGCTGGGATCGACTGTACGCGGGAATGTGGGCCCGTCAACGCCCGTCACGGCGCCGTGTGGACGGGGTTTGACCAGCCGGAACGGCGGTGGACGACGGCGGACGAGGACGGACGAGAATGGGGACTCGCCGGGACGCCGATGGGACGCCGGCATCTCAGCAGGCGAGACGGACACGAGAGGGGCGAGGACGTCGATGGCCCGGCGACCGCAGCCGCTGACGCTGGCGGACAAGCTCAACCACCTGTTCGCGACCGTCCGCCCGGCGAAGGGGGAGTACACCCACGAGCAGGTGGCCACCGCCATCGAGCAGGCCGGCGGGCCGACCATCTCGGCCACCTACGTGTGGCAGCTGCGCAAGGGGCTGCGGGACAACCCGACCAAGCACCACCTGGAGGCGTTGGCCGCGTTCTTCGGCGTCCCGGCGGCGTACTTCCTGGACGACGAGACCGCGGCCCGGGTGGATGAGCAGCTGGACCTGCTGGCGGCCTTCCGCGACCCGCTGGTGCGGGAGCTGGCGGTGCGGGCGTCGGGCCTGTCGCCGCAGACGCTGAAGACCGTCATCGACATGGTCGAGCGGGCCCGGGAGCTGGAGGGCCTGCCGCCGGCTACCTCAGCCGGGGCCCGACGCCGAACCAGGAAAGCACCGTGAACGCCCCGATCACACTCAGGACGACGATCACCGCCACCACCAGCGCCACGATCTGGCGCCAGTAGCGAATCACCGCCACGGCGACGGCGATCGCGACGCCGAGCTCCGCCATGACCTGGATGGTGTTCATTTCTCGCCGTCCTCGTCATCCATGGTGAGGTCGAGGACCTCGGACACCACGTCGGGGTCGAGGTCGGGGAACAGTTGCTGCAGCAGGCAGCGGATCATGCCGTGGGTGGCCGGTCTTCCCGGCCGGGTACTCGCGGGCTCCGATGGCCCGCGGGGGGTTGGTTCGGTCATGGCGAAGACTGTGCTCGCGCGCGCCTGGACGAGATCACCACGCTCCTGGACGGGTCAAAGACGTCCCGCATAGGGTGTGATCCGTCCCGGGACGTCCCGGCTTCTGTCACCGTGACCGCCGGGGGGTTGGATGGCTAACGAGAGGCTCCGGACGGCGCTGCTCCAGCGGTCGGCGACGCTCGAGGACCTGGCCGTGGCCTGCGGGGTGGACCCCAAGACGGCCGAGCGGTGGATCACGGTCGGGCGGATCCCGTACCGGCGGCACCGGTACGCCGCGGCGGCGTTCTTGCAGGTCGATGAGGTGCACCTGTGGCCGAACGCGCTGGACGAGGCCCAGCAGGCGGACGCCTCGGAGAACGAGATCCTCACGGTGTACCCGCACCGTTGGGTGGTGCCGAGGGACGTCTGGGGACTTCTGTTCAGCTCGGCCGAGTCCGAGATCGGGATCCTCGTCTACAGCGGCTTCTTCCTGGCGGACGACCCGGGGCTGCAGCGGCTGCTGGCCGAGAAGGCGGCGGCCGGCGTCCGGATCCGGGTGCTGCTCGGCGACCCGGACAGTGAGCAGGTCGGCCTGCGCGGGGAGGATGAGGGCATCGACGAGGCGATGGCCGCGAAGATCCGCAACGTCGTCGTCCTGTACGGCCCGCTGCGGAAGCTCGAGGGAGTCGAGGTCCGGCTGCACTCGACCGTGCTGTACAACTCGATCTACCGAGCGGACGACGAGTTGCTGGTCAATTCCCACGTCTACGGCGCGCCGGCGGCCATGGCGCCCGTGATGCACCTGCGCAAGGTGTCCGGGGGCAGCATGGTGACCGCCTACCTGGACAGCTTCGAGCGGGTCTGGGCCGGCGCCCGACCCCTGGACTGATGATCTGACCCTGGCGGAGAGGACACCGACGCGTGCCGCGCATCGACTACTACGACGACCCGAACGCCCCCGCCGCCAACAGCATGGTCCCCTCCGCCAACGTGGTCGTGACGGACGACGCCGGCCGCATCCTGATGATCCACCGGTCGGACAACGACAACTGGGCGGTCCCGGGCGGAGCCATGGACCTGGGTGAGTCGATCGTGGATTGCGCCGTCCGCGAGACGAAGGAAGAGACCGGGATCGACTGCGAGATCACCGGACTGGTCGGCATCTACACCGACCCCAAGCACGTCGTCTACTACACCTCCGACGGCGAGGCCCGGCAGGAGTTCTCCATCCTCTTCACCGCCAAGGCCGTCGGCGGGACGCCGACGCCGAGTAGCGAGTCCCGCGAGGTGGTCTGGGTCGAGCGGAACCAGCTGGCCGGCCTGCAGATGGACCGGTCGATGCGGATGCGCCTGGAGCACTACCTGGCCGACCGACCCTCACCGCACCTCGGCTGAGCACCATCTGAGGATGAGCACGCTCGACTGGATCAACGTCGGTGCCGGCGTCTTCTCCTCCCTCGGCACCGTCGGCGCCTTCGCCACCGGGATGGTCCTGCTGCGCCGGGAGCACCAACGCGAAGAGGCCCGCGCCGAGGACGCCCGTCGCGACCAGGCCGTGAAGGTGAGTGCCTGGATCGAGGCCGCGCGGACGCCGTCCGGTGGCCGCGAGCTGTTCTTCCACGTCCACAACGCCAGCCGGATGCCCATCTACGAGGTCTCCGTCCGCAATCCCGTCACCGAGGGCGACGAACCGGAGGAGGCCGAGTTCATCGGCCTGGTGCCGCCCGGCCAGACGATCCGCCGTCCGGCCCCGAAGGAGTGGCTCGCCACGTACCACTCGCCGGAGCCGGTGGAGATCGAGTTCCTGGACAGCAGCGGCCACCGCTGGACCCGTGACGAGCAGGGGACGCTTGGGTGAGGATCTCGTGACCAGGTGGAGATGAGCCCCGACAGTCGGTACCACGTCACCCGCACCGACCAGATCATCCCGTCGACGGCGGATGCCGCACTGGCCGGCACGTACACCACCACCTCCACCTATGACGGGCTCGCCCGACCCACCTCGATCACCTACCCGGCGGTCGGTGGCCTTGGCTCGGAGACGGTGACCACCGGGTACAACGGTGCCTTCGAAACCACCCTGTCCAGTCCGTTGGGCACCTACGTCGCGTCCACCGGGTACACGACCATCGGGCAGGTCGCCTCCCAGGTACTGGGGGTCAGTGGGGCGACCGGGTCGGTGGCGCGTAGCTTCGGGTACGAGACCGCGACCGGGCGTCTGCTCACCCAGGCCGCGGCGACTCCGTCCACCGCGACTACTGCGAACGTCCAGGTCGACGGCTATACGTACACGCCCACCGGTGATATCAGCAAGACCACCGACCAGCTCGCGGGGCAGCAGCAGTGCTACACCTACGACACCCTGGACCGGTTGGTCGCTGCCGCGACGTCGGCGTCGTCGTCCGCGACGGGTAGCGGCTGCACGGCCGATTCGACCGGCCCGTCCCCGTACAGCGACTCCTATGCGTACGACGCGGACGGAAACATCACGTCCATGGTCCACAACGGGTCCACGACGACGTTCGGGTACGGCACCAACACCGCCCAGTCCGTCACAGGTGGCATACATGCTCCGACCAGCGCCACCGCCAGCGGGTCGACGTCGACCTACAGCTATGACGCCGACGGGCAGCTGACCACCAAGGTCGCCGCTGGGGTGACCTCCAGTTACACCTGGGATCCCCAGGGTCGGCTCACCGCGGCCACCATCGGTGGGACGACCTCGACCTTCGCCTACGGGCCGGACGGCGCCCGCTGGGTGCGGGCCAGCCCGACCGAGACGGTGGTCTACCTCGCCGGGCAGGAACTGCACTTGGCTGCGGGAACCAGCACACCGACCGTGATCCGTTCCTATTCCTCAAATGGGTCCACCGTCGCGGTTCGTAAGACCGGTGCCACCGGGGCGGGTCTGTACTGGATGCTCGGTGACCAGCAAGGGTCGGCGTCGGTCGCGGTGAACGCGGCCGATGGCACGTGGACCCGTGACCGGTACCTGCCGTACGGCGGGAACCGGGCCACCACCGCCACCGGTACTACAGCTGCGGATCTAGGAAATCGTGTGTGGATCTAGGAATTTGCTGTGATCCGCGGGTGTTGGCGCCCATGTGATCATTGATGATGTGGCGCAGCAGGTCCAGGACTGGACGGTCGAGTTGTCGGGGTGGGTG
>DATDMG010000113.1:0-19491 GCA_036518955.1 Kineosporiaceae bacterium
GCGGCGAGCGGCGGCGCGGCGAGCGGCGGCGCGGCGAGCGGCGGCGCGGCGGCGTCCTGGGCCGGCGCGGTGGCGACGGCGGTCGCGATGCCCTCGAGCGTGGGGTCCTCGAGCAGCGCGGCGACGGACACCCGGCGCCCGTACCGCTGACGGACCGCCATCGAGACCTGCACCATGGTGAACGAGGTCGCACCCTGGTCCCAGAGGTCCTCGGCGGGGTCGACGGCCACGCCGAGCAGCTCCTGGAACAGCCGCGTCAGCTCCTCGCGCACCTGCCCGGCATCGAACCCGACGGGTGCGGCGTCCGGCACCGCGTCCGGCTCGGGGGCCGGCCCGGCGTCCGGCACCCGGTGCGGTGCAGGGACCTGGACGACATCGTGGGATCCGGCCGTGGCAACGCCGTCCAGGGGCCAGGGCAGGGCCTGTCTGTCGAGCTTTCCGTTCCCCGTGGCGGGGAAGCGATCGAGGAACGCCACGTGGTTCGGGACCATGTACCCGGGCAGCGCCGACGCCACGTGGGCACGGATCTCGGCGGCGGTCACCTGCGCGCCGGGCCCGGCGATGAGGTAGGCGACGAGCTTGCGGTCCCCCGTCGGGTCGGGGTGGGCGAGCACGACGGCGTCGGTGACCGCGTCGTGGGCCCGCAGCCGGTGCTCGATCTCGCCCAGCTCGATCCGGAAGCCGCGCACCTTGACCTGGTGGTCCTGCCGGCCGAGGAAGCAGATCACCCCGTCGGGGAAGTAGCTGGCCCGGTCGCCCGTCCGGTAGAGGCGGGCCTGTGGGTCGGTCGAGAAGGGGTCTCGCACGAACCGCTCGGCGGTCAGCTCAGGCCGGTTCAGGTAGCCCTGGCTGAGACAGGCGCCACCGATGAACAGGTCGCCCTCCCGTCCCGGGGGCAGCGGGCGCAACTGTTCGTCGAGCACGTGGTAGCGGCAGTTGTCGATGGGACGCCCGTAGGGGATGCTCCGCCACCGCGGGTCGGTGTGGTCGACCGGGAAGTAGTTCGACCAGACGGTGGCCTCGGTCGCGCCGCCGAGACTGACGAGCCGGGCCCGGGGGAAGGCTGCCCACAGCGCGGGCGGCAGCGACAGCGGGGTGTAGTCCCCGCTGAGGAAGACCAGGCGCAGGGCCTCGCACCCGGGCGTGCCCGGCGCGGGGAAGAACGGCACCATCTGGTGCAGCGTCGTCGGGGCGGAGTTCCAGAAGGTGATCTGTTCCCGACGCAGCACCTCGCAGAGCAGTTCGGGGTCCTTCTGCTCGGCCGGGTCGGCGACGTAGAGGGCCGCACCGTACCCCAGCAACCCGAGCAGGTCGAAGACCGACAGGTCGAAACCCAGCGACGTGACGCACAGCCCGGTGTCGCCCGGGCCGAACCCATAGGTGCGCTCACCCCACTGGAACAGGTTGTGCAGCGGACGGTGGGTCACCACGACCCCCTTGGGCCGCCCGGTGCTGCCCGAGGTGTAGATCACGTAGGCGACGTCGTCCGGACCGGCCACCGGCCCGGGGTCCCGGTCGGCCCGGTCCGTCGCCGCCGCCCGCGCGAGCGGGGGCAGTTCGAGTCGGTGGACGCCGTTCGGCAGCTGCCAGGTCGCCGGGCTGCCGGGTGTGGTGACGACGGCGACCGCGGCAGCGTCGGCCAGCATGTCGTGAGCGCGCGGCTGCGGCAGGGCCGGGTCGACGGGCAGGTAGGCCGCGCCGGCCTTGAGCACTCCGTACACGGCGACCGCCATCCCGACGCCCCGCTCCACGCTGACCCCCACGATGTCGCCCGCCCCGACGCCGAGATCCCGCAGCCGCCAGGCCAACTCGTTGGCGCGGCGGTTGAGCTCCCGGTAGCTCAGGCTCTCGCGGGCGGACCGGACGGCGACCGCCTCCGGGTGCAACCTCACCTGCCGCTCGAACAGCAGGTGGACAGGCCCGGGCGCGGGGTGGTCATAGGCGGTGTCGTTCCAGTCGTGCACGATCCGTCGGAACTCGTCGGCGGTCAGCTCACCGCGCGGCGCGACCTGCGCGGGAGCCGGATCCGTGGTGGTGACGGCGTCCGCCGCGGGACGGGGGGCGTCCGCCGCGAGGGTGCGCAGCAGGTCGAGGTAGCCCGCGAACAGCTCGGCCGTGGCGCCTGGAGCGAAGTCGGCCTCCACGACGTCCCAGAAGCACCTCAGGTCCGCGCCGCCGTCGTCGAGGTCGATACAGTCCATCGAGACGTCGGGGGTGCACGTGAGCCACGGCCCCAGCGACACGCCGTCGGGCAGTGGGTGGTCCCCGAGGTCGAGCAGCCCGGTGCGGACGACGGGGTAGCCGTACGCCTCGTCGCGGCGTCGCCGCAGCACAGCTCGGCGCAGCTGAGCGAGGCCGCTGACGGCGTCCGCGGCGGTGTCGGCGTCGATGATCCGCTGGTAGGTGACCGCGCGCCGCCACACGTCAGGCTCGGGGTCGTGGGCGATCCAGCTCAGGGCCGTGAACTCGCCCGGGCGGCACGGCTCGGTGCGCTCGGTCCACCGCACCAGCGGAACGGCGAACGGCTCGGCGAAGCGCCGGGCGAGCACCTCGGTCAGGGCGGCGGTGAGCAGCGCGTCCGGATGCAGGCCCGCGGCCCGGACCCGGTCGCGCAGCGCCCGCCACCCCGGCACCGTACCCTGATGCCGGGTCCGCGCCGGGTTCCTGCCGGGCGCGCCGGGCATCGGCAGCCGCGGTCCGGGCGGCAGGTCGGCCAACCGCCGCTCCCAGTGCGTGCGGGCCCGCTCGACGTCGTCCGCACCAGGCGCCGAGCCCGGCCCCGCACCCGGCCCCGAGCCCGGCACCCGGCCCGGTGCGACCTCGGCGGGCAGCGGCACGGACGGCGTCCGGTACGGCCGTCCGGTGGCGGCGGCGTACCGGCGGAACAGCTCGCGCAGCAGCAGGTGGACGCTGCGCCCGTCGCAGCTGACCAGGTCGAGAGTCACCTGCACCGTGGCGTCGGGCATCGTGGCGTCCGGACCCTCGCCGCAGGTGACCCGGAGGTCGAACTGCGGCCACCGGTCGAGCGGGAACGCCCGGCGTGCGAGGTCCGACGGCCCGGCGCCGGCGACACCGGGACCGGCGCCCTCGGTACCGACCAGCACGGGAACGTGCCAGCGGTGCGGTGCCGCGGGCAGCACGAGCAGGTCGCCGTCCCGGGTGACCAGGGTCCGCAGCGCCTCGTGCTCGGTGAGCATGCCCTGCCACGCCGTCTCGAGGGCGGCCAGGTCGAGGTCGCGCACCGGGAAGCTCGCCGACACCTGGCAGCCGTCCCACGGGCCGGCCTGGGTCATCCGGGCGACGAAGTAGGCGCGCTGCAGCTCGTTCATCCCTCGCCGTAGCGGGGGCGTCCCGGCGGTCGCTGCCAGCGCCGCGAGCCCGTTGACGAAACCGGCGAACAGAACCGGGGGCAGCCCGGGCGGCAGCACGTCGTCCGCGCAGTCCCAGTGCACGTGCAGGGCGCCGTCCTGCTCACGGACCTGGACGTCGAGCGCGACGTGGGAGGTCTGGCTGACCGCGTACGTGACCGCCGCCGCGAAACTGCCGGCGGCGTCGGGGACGTCGATGTCGAGCAGGCTGGTGAACACCACCGGCAGCGGTGGCACCGGGCGGTGGCGCCGCAGCTCGCGCAGCACCTCGACGGCACCCACCCGGCCGTGATCGAGCCCCTCCCAGATCCACGCGTGGACAGCGGTGGCGAGCTCGTCGGGCGTCGCCTCCGCCGGCGCGTCGACGACGACGACGCTGCTGGACGTGAACGGCCCCACCAGGCCCGCCGCCGACGACGGCAGACGCACCCGGTCGTTGGTGGTGAGCAGCACGGTGAACGGGTCCGGGCCGGTGTGCCGGCGCAGCGTGTCGGCGAGAACGGCGAGCACGAGCGCGCCGGCCGACACCCGCAGCCTGGCCGCCTCCCGGCGCACGACCGTCCAGGCGTCGGGAGGCAGCACCGCGGTCCGCGGCGTCCGCGTCCGGCACTGCCCCGTCGGCGGCGGGGGCGGGTCGCGCAGCACCGCCGGCCCCGGGGGCAGGCCGCCCAGCCGGGCGGTCCAGTAGTCCAGGTCGGCACGCCCGCCGGGCCCCGCCGCGGCGGCTGACAGCGCGGCCAGGCTCTCGCGTACCGTCACCGCCGGCACCGGCAGGTCCGTGCCGGGCTCGTGGTAGGCCTGCCACCAGCGCGCGAGCAGCAGGTCCATCCCGGTTCCGTCGGTGATCAGCGCGTCGACGCCGAGGTGGACGACGCCCCGGCCGCCCGGCCCCAGGCTCACCTCTACCGCGAACAGGGGCCAGCTGCCCGCCGCACGGGCCCGGTGCGACAGACGACGGCGCGCCGTCCGCAGGGTCGCTGCGAAGTCGTCGTCATCGAGCCCGCGGTGGTCGTGCACGGGCATCTCCCAGACCGGGAGCTGGGCGAGAACCTGCTGCGTGCCGTCGGTGGCGATCCGGGTGCGCAGCATCTCCTGAGCGGCGATCACCTCGTCCCAGGCGTCCCGCAACCGTCGCGGGTCGAGCCCGGGTACCTCGAACTCGCGGTACAGGTGGCAGCCCATCGGGTCATCGGTGACGTCCTCGTGCATGCCGAGCAGGTAGGACTGCTGGAGCGGGGTCACCGGGAACGGCTCGCCGCCGTCACCGTCCGGTTCGGCCCGACCGACCCGGACGTCCGCCCGGGCGGAGTCACGGGCGCCGACCTGCGCGGCGATCCACGCCGCCAGCTCCGCCGCGCCGGAACAGTCGGCGAGGCGGGCCAGGGGCAGCTCGACGCCGAACGCGTGCTGCAGCTGCAACGCCAGCCGGACGGCCGGCAGGGAGCTCAGCCCGGCGTCGCGCAGGGTCGCGCCGGCCGGTGCCCCGGCCAGGCTCGGCAGCACCCCGGTGAGGGTCTCGGTCACCTGCTCGACCAGGGCGGTGTCCGGCGTCGGCCCAGCGGTCGTCACGGTGTCCTGCTCTGCGAGGTGCACGGTGCCTCCCTGCCCCTCGGGGGCGTTCAGGGCCGCGGCTCGCCGGCCGCGGCCCGGTCGTCGTGGTGACAGGTCTCGTAGTGACTTCTCGTCGGCCGGCGTCAGACCCGCGACCCGAGGTCTCGGACCAGGCGCACGGCGTCGTCGAGGAACGCGGGGCCGGCCCCGAACAGGGACAGGTGGTCGCCGTGCGGGTTGACGACGAGCCGCGCCGCCGGCAACCGCGCGGCGACGAGCAGCGACCCGTCGCGGTGCGCGGTCCGGTCGTCCTCGCTGGTCACCACCACCGCGGGAACGCCGACCCGGGGCAGGACGTCGCGCAGGTCCCGCTCCATGATCGCGCCATTGAGCCGGCAGTACCGGTGCAGGAGGTCGGGGTCGACGTACGGATAGAGCACGAGGTGCGCCAGCTCGGGCGGGGTGGAGTCGAGCAGGGCCCGGCCCAGCACCGCGTGCACCTGGGCCGCCGCCTCCGGCGACCGCGCCGCCATCGCCATCAGCGCCTGGAGGTTGCGCTGGTGGTCGGTCTTCGGGGTGCCCGGTCCGAGGTCGAAGTCGCCGTGCCACAGGCTCAGCCCGCTGACCCGTTCGGGCGATCGGGCGGCCGCCTCGACCGCCAGCACGGCCCCGCCGCAGAGCCCCACCACGTGGGCCCGTTGCTGGCCCGTGTGCGCGAGGACGGCGAACAGGTCCTCGACCTGGGCGTCGACGCCGGTGCGCAGGTCGGGCCGGTCGGGCCCGGTGCCGCCGAACAGACCCCGGCTCTCCCACGTGACGACGTGGTGGTCGCGGGCGAACCGCCGGATCCAGCGTTCCGCCAACCTCACCGGCATGCCGCAGGCCGAGGCGATCACCACGGCGGGAGCGTGCGGGTCGCCCGCGGCAGTGGCCCGCACCCGGGCGCCGTCGGGCGCGGTGACGACCGTGGTCCGACACAGCGTGGTGACGTCGTCCCGGACCACGTCGTCGACGATCCGGTCCACCGCCGCCGGGTCCGGCGGCCCGGCCGACGCCAGGGCGAGGGCCAGGGCCGCCACGTCGAGGCGCTCCCGCACGACCCGCACGAAGGGCTCACGCCCCGCACCGGCTGCGCCGCCCGCCGGACCGGGCACCCGGCCCGGCAGCCGCCCCGGCGGCTGTTCGGGCGCCTGCGCCAGCAGCCGGTCGACCACCCGGTGGACGACCTGCCGGGTCGGCCCGTCGACGTCCCCGATCATCCCGATCACGCCGCCGATACCGCCGGGCCCGGCGAGCCGTTCGGCCAGCGGGCGGACCTCGAGGATCGCGGCGGCCAGCCGGGCGACGGCCCGGCCGGCGGCCTGCGCGGCATCGGTCACGACCACTCCCTCGTCACCGGGGCGCGGCGAACGCGTGGCCGCGGGTGGTCCGGTCGGTGAGGGCGTTGTGCCCGAACCGGTCCTCGCCCGACACCAGGACGGCACCGTAACGCTCGAGGCTCACCCGGCCGCCGTACTCCTCGATCTCCTTGGTGTCGGGGTAGACCTTGACCATCGTGGGCACGTAGCGGGCGGCGAAGCCGAGCCGCATCTGCTCCGTCCGGCCCAGGTGCGGCAGCGAGGCGTGCATGAGGGTCGACCAGAACAGGACGGCCTCGCCCGGCTTCATGACCATCGACCGGGCCTGCGACTCGTCCGGCGTCCAGTTCGGGTCACGCTGCAACTGTCGGTAGTCGTACCCGAAGAATCCGCGCCGCACGCCGCCCTTCACCACACCGTTGATGCTGGCGGGGGCGTAATTCATGCGCTTGGTCTCGTCGTAGAACATCTCCTCCTGGGTGCCGGGGATGAACTGCAGGCACCCGGTCTCCTCGGTGGCCTCGGTGAACGCCGTCCACACCGTGATCGTGCCGCCGAATGCCTTCATCTCGTCGGGCCACAGGATCTGCGGGGTGCCGCAGGCGTTGGCGAAGGTGTCGGCCTGGTGCCAGTCGGTGCCCTCGTCCCCGGGGTACTTCGGGAAGAACTCGGTGCGCCAGCACAGCACGTCAGGGCCGAGAACGCTCGCCACCCGGTCGACGATCTCGGGCCGCATCACGTGGTCGGCGAGGAAGTCCATGTCGAGGTGTCGGTCGTAGTTCGAGATGTTCGTGTTGCCGGAGGCCGCCACCGCCTCGCTGTAGACGGCGTGGCCGCGGTCGAACATCTGCAACCGGGCGGTGCGCCACAGCTGGCGCATCTGCTCCGGCTGATAGACCGTGAACGGGCCGATGAAGCCCTGCGTGCGGAAGAGTTCCACCTCGTCCGGGGTCAGTGCGAACCGGCGGACCGCGCCGCAGGACGGCAGGGCGTCGACGGGCAGACGACCGGTCACGGGCATACCTCCATGGCTCTGGACGACGGCGTACAGGGTGTCGATCGTCGCGCCGGCGGCCAGCTCGCTGCCGGTGAGCGACAGTCCGAACCGTTCGTTGACGGACGCCACGACCCGGACGAACACCAGGGACGTCATTCCCTGGTCGAAGAAATCCTCGTCGGGGCTGAGCTCGCGCCCGACGGCGTCCCGGACGATCTCGGCGATGGTCTCTCGCATGCTGCTCTCCTGACTCAGCGGTCGGGTCGAGGGGTCGGGGTCGAGGGGTCGGGGTCGAGGGTCAGACGGCGGCCCCGACGGGGGTGGCGCCGAGCCCTCGCCGGAGGGCGGCCCGGTCCGCCTTGCCCGCAGGGGTGAGCGGGACGACGGTGACGAACCGGTACTCCGACGGCCGCAGGTGCACCGGCAGCCGGTCTGCCACGTGGGCCCGCAGGACACGGGCAGCGTCGACGTCCCGGGCTCCCGCTCCGGTCCCGGCGGCGAACTGGACGAAGGCGACGAGTCGCACGTCACCGTCACCCAGGTCGACGCCGTCCACCACGGCGGCGACGACGCCGGGGTGGCTCAGCAGGCACGTCTCGACCTCGAACGGCTCGATGCGGAACCCGCGTACCTTGATCTGGTCGTCCGCCCGCCCGAGATAGACCAGCTCGGTCGCGCCCGTCAGGCCCGGCACCGGGCGACGGACGGCGAGGTCGCCGGAACGGTAACCACGCCGGCCGTCCGGCAGGGTCACGAACCGTTCGGCCGTGAGGTCGGGGCGACCGCGGTAGCCGCGCGCCACGCCGGGGCCCACGACCCACAGCTCGCCGGGCGTGTCGTCGGGGACGACCTGTCCCTCCAGGTCGCGCAGCGACACCTCCAGGTCCGGGATCGGCACCCCGATCGGACTGCTGCCCGGATCGTCGAGGTCGGCCTCGGCCAGCGGCCGGTAGGTGACGTGGACCGTGGTCTCGGTGATCCCGTACATGTTCACCAGGCGCGGCCGGTGGGTCCCGTACCGCGCGATCCACGGTTGGAGCATTCCGACGTCGAGGCGCTCGCCGCCGAAGACGACGGTGCGTAACGGCATCCGCTCCGCCGCCGGCAGGGCCGCGTCGGCGGCGAGCAGCACACGGAACGCCGACGGGGTCTGGTTGAGGACCGTCACCCCCTCGGTCCGCAGCAGCCGCACCAGGTCCGAGGGGGCCCGCGCCGCGTCGGGCGGGATGACGACGAGGCGACCGCCGTGCAGCAGCGCACCCCAGATCTCCCACACCGAGAAGTCGAAGCTCGGGGAGTGGAAGAGCACCCAGGTGTCGTGCTCGTCGAACCCGAACCAGCCGGCGGTGGCGGTGAACAACCGGACGACGGCCCGGTGCTCCACCTCGACACCTTTCGGCCGACCGGTCGACCCGGACGTGTAGATGACGTAGGCGAGGTGGTCGTCCCGCACGGTCCCAAGAGTCCCGGCAGTCCCCACAGTCCCACGCGTCCCGGCAGTCCCGGCCACGGCGGCCGCCGGCTCGGCCGGGGCCGGCCGAGGTCCGGCGTTTTCGGGGGCGAGCAGGGCCGCCAGCGAAAGGACCTGCGGTCCGTCGTCCCCCACCCGCGCCGCACCGGCGTCGTCCGCCAGGACCAGCGCGGTGCCGGAGTCGGCCAGCAGCAACCAGATCCGTTCCCGGGGGTAGTCCGGGTCGACCGGCAGGTAGGCACCACCCGCCTTGAGCACGCCGAGCATGGCCACGACGAGTTCGGGTGAGCGCCGGGCGCACAACCCCACCACGACGTCGGGCCCCACGCCCCGGGCTCGCAGCGCGACCGCGACCGCGTCGGCGCGTGCGTCCAGTTCACGGTAGGTCAGTCCGCGCCCCGCCGACGTGACGGCGATCCGTTCCGGAAACTCCGCGGCGCGGGCCTCGACGATCTCGTGAAGGCACCGACCAGATTCCATGAAAGGCGCTCCTTTCACTGCACCAGGACGCCCACCGAACGACAGGAATTCATGGCAGGAATTACCGGGTAGGCGCACCGGCCCAGGCCATGACAGGCCGGAGCACCACCCTGCACCGATTCTAGAAATCTCTCGGCCGGCCCGGCTGCTCAGTGTTGAGCAGCTGCCGGCGCGGTCTTCCCGCCCAGCGCCGCCAGACGCCGACCGAGCAGGTCCGCCGTCGCGCGCATGAGCCGGTCCGCCACGACGTCCACATGGCGGGCGTGCCAGGTCTCCAGGTCGGTGCCCCGCACCCAGCGGTTGAAGGAGCCCATCGCCGGACCACAATGGATCTGATAATTGACCCGATCGGCGTCGCCGTTCAGGGCGGCCCGGCTGGTGTGCCGGAAGTACCAGCGGAACACCAGTGCCATCCGCTTGCGCGGGTCCTCCTGGGCCCGCGCCAGTTCGTCGGGACGCCGACCGGCCAGGTACTCGGCGACCTCGGTCCAGACGTCGTCCAGCGGACGGCCGAACGCCTCCTGGACGCTGCGACGCGAGGCGACGTCGAGGGATTCCAGTCCGGAGTACCGGCGGTAGAGCTGGTACAGCTTGTTGGCCCGGGCCGCGAACAACGTACCCTTGCGGACGACCTGCACCCGGGCGCCGATCTCGAACAGGTCGCCGGCGGGTGCATAGGTGGTGTCCTGCACGTCGAGCCCGGCGAGCAGGTCCTTGACCGCGTCGGAGGTGCCCGCCTCGGGTGTGCACTGGTTGATCGAGCCGGTGACCACGAAATCGGCTCCGAGCACGAACACCGCGGCCAGCGCCTCCGGCGACCCGAGGCCACCGGCCGCCCCGACCCGCAACGGTGTCGGCACCGGGTAGCGGGCGGCGAGCTCGCGGCGCAGCTCGAGCATGGCGGGCAGCAGGGTCAGCGCGACCCCCGCGTCGGTGTGGCCACCGGAGTCCGACTCCACGCAGATGTCGTTGCTCACCGGCAGGGACCGGGCGAGCTCTGCCTCGTCCGCCGTCAGCTCCCCGGCGGCGACCAGGCGGTCGAGAAGGGCCTGCGGGGGCGGGCTGAGGAAAGCGGTGGCCACCTCGGGCCGGGACACCTTGGCGATCAGCCGGTTCACCGCGACCGGGCGCCCCTGCCGGTCGCGGTGCGCGCCGGTGAACCGCCACCGCAGCAGCGCCGGCGTGAGCTGCGGGTAGGCGGACGCCTCGACCAGCCGCACCCCGCGTTTCAGGTAGCACTCGACGAGGGCCTCCTCGTGGCGGGGGTCGTCGAGCGTGCACAGCAGGTTCATCCCGAAGGTGGCGCCGGGGCCGAGGTCGCGCTCCAGCCGCGAGATCGCGCCGTCGACCGCGCCGACCCGCAGGCCGCCGCTGCCGAAGAACCCGAGGTACCCGGCGCGGACCATCCTCGTCACCAGGTCGGTCGACGACACCCCGTGGTACATCGACCCGGCCAGGTAGGCGTGGCGCAGGCCGTGGTCGCGCCGGAACCCCTCGTCGCCGAGGCGCCCTGGGTCGAACCCGCCGGGCCGAACCGCGGCAGGAACCGTGGACGGCGGGCGAGGCACGCGCGCGGACGCCGAGGCCGGCGACGGCACGGCGTGGTGGCGGCGCCGCGCGGCCCGCCACAGGTCGGTGAGCACGGTGCCGGGACCGAGTTCCACGACCTCGGTGACGCCGTCCGCCAGCATCCGCCGGACGATGTCCGACCAGCGCACCGGACGCTCGATCTGCTCGGCGAGCAACGCCGCCACGTCGGCGTCACCGTAGGGGCCCGCGGTGACGTTCGACAGCACCGTCCGGTGGGGGGGCGCCAGCGTGACGCCGGCGAGGTGGTCCGCGAAGTCCCGCGCGGCCGCCGCCATGGAGCGGGAGTGGAACGCGGCGCTCACCGCCAGCGGCACCGACCGGCCGACCCCACGCTCCCGCAGGTCCCGCGCGGCCGCCGCGAGCGCGTCCGTCGGGCCCGACAGGACCACCTGATCGGGGGCGTTGTGGTTGGCGACGTCCAGCTCCGCGTGGCCGCCCTCGGCGAGCGCGCGGAGCACGTCCTCGACGGGGGCGCGCACCACGGCGAGCATCCCGCCACCGGTTGCGCGGGCCATCAGCTCGGCCCGCCACTGCACGATCCGGACCCCGGTGACGAAGTCGAACGACCCGGCGACGAACAGCGCCGCGTACTCACCCAGGCTGTGCCCGGCCAGATGCGTCGGGACCTCGGGGTCGTCCTGCGACCGGGCGAGCCCCGCGAGGGCGGAGGTGACGAACAGGGCCGGCTGGGCGTAGCGGGTGGACGAGAGCCGATCCTGCGGGTTCTGCAGGCAGAGTTCGGCCACCGAGTAGCCCAGCTGCTCGTCGGCTTGCGCCACCAGGTGTGCGAAGCGCTCGAACAGCCCGGCACCCATGCCCCGTCGCTGCGCCCCCTGCCCGGGGAAGACCCACGCCGTCATCGCCCCACCTCCGCGCCGAGGCTAGGCGGCCACCGGATCGCCCGGCTGCTCAACTCTGCACAGCTGCGCCCGGCCGAGGGCACAGCGTGACCCCGGACACCACGTGACGCTGCAGAACGCGTGACGCTGCAGAATGTCGGCATGCGCGCGCAGTCCTCGACGCCGCGACGGATCGACGTGGCCGAGCGGCGGGCCCGGTTGGGGCGCCGGCACCGGCTCGCCCTCCCGGCGCCGGGTCCCACCGAGGTCGCCCGCGCCCTGGTGGCCCTGCACGGCACGGACCCGACGACGTCCTACCTGTCGGTGTGGGCCCGCACCCCGCAGGGTGACGGCGACGTCGCGGCGGTCGAGCGGGCCCTCTACGAGGAGCGTTCGCTGCTGCGCCTGTTGGCGATGCGTCGCACCGTCTTCGCCGTGACGCGGGACTCGGCCCCGGTCGTGCTCGCCGCCTGCTCACGCGAGGTCGCCGGCCGCGAACGACGCAAGCTCGTCGGGTGGCTCACCGACACCGGGGTCGCCGCGGATCCGGACGGATGGCTGGCCACGGTCGAGCAGGTCGCCCTCGAGGCTTTGGCGGGGCTCGGCGAGGCGACGGCCGCGCAGCTGGGCGAGTGCGACCCCCGGTTGCGCACCGAGATCACGCTGGGCCGGGGCACGGCCAACGAGGGCAGCGCGCGCCTGGCCAGCCGGGTGCTGCTCGTCCTCGCCGCGCAGGGGCGGGTCGTGCGCGGACGCCCCCTCGGCTCGTGGACGTCGACCCAGTTCACCTGGACGACCGCCGGCGCCTGGTTCGACGGCGGCCTGCCCGAGGTCGACGTCCCCGAGGCCGAGGCGGAGCTGGTGCGAGCCTGGCTGACGGCATTCGGGCCGGCGACCGTCGACGACCTGCGCTGGTGGACCGGCTGGACCCAGACCCGCACCCGGACGGCGCTGGCCCGGGTCGCCACCGCCTCCGTCGACCTCGACGGGGTGCCGGCACTGGTGCTCGCGGACGACGTCGAGGTCGAGCCGGAGCCGGAGCCGTGGGTCGCGCTGCTGCCCGCGCTCGACCCGACGACGATGGGCTGGGCGGCCCGGGAGTTCTACCTCGGGGCGCACGCGCCTGCGCTCTTCGACCGCACCGGCAACGCCTCCGCGACGGTGTGGGTCGACGGGCGGGTGGTCGGCGGATGGGCTCAGCGCGCGGACGGCGAGGTCGTCGTCCGGCTGCTGGAGGACGTGGGGCACGACGCCGTCCGGTCGGTCGAGAAGCGCGCCGCCGAGCTGACCACCCACCTGGGTCCGGTGCGGCTGTCCGCCCGGGGCAGGACGATGTCCCCGCTGGAGAAGGAACTGCGAGGCGGCTGAGGGCGGGCCTCAGCGGGCGCCCTGCCCGGTCGCGGCGCGCAGCACCGGGAGCAGGACGACGTCCACCACCTGCTCGACGTAGCCGGGTGTGATCGGCTCCCCGCCGCCGAGGAAGCGTTTGATGAGCATGGCGGGACCGACCTCGCCCACGAGCGGGTCGACGGGGGCGTCGGGCAGCTCGCCGCCTGGGTGGTCAACGGGTACACCCTCGCCTTCGGCGGGTTCCTCCTGCTCGGCGGCCGGGCCGGCGACATCCTCGGCCGGCGCCGGGTCTTCGGGTACGGCATCGCCCTGTTCTCGCCGGCCTCGCTGGCCGGCGGGTTCGCCCAGAACCCGGAATGGCTCCTCGCCGCGCGAACCGGTCGCGTTCCTCGCGATCGAGACCCGGACGGCGCAGCCCATCACGCCGCTGCACAGGTTCGCCGACCGCAACCGGTCCGGGGCCTACTTCGTGGCCTTCTGCCTCACCGGCGCGCTGATGGGCCTCTTCTTCTTCCTCACCCTGTTCATGCAGAACATCCTCGACTACGACCCCGTCCAGGCGGGCCTGGCCTTCCTGCCCGTCAGCGTGGGCGTGCTGCTGACCGCCGGGGTGGCGTCCCAGGTACTGCCCCGCACCGGCCCGAAGCCCCTGCTGCTGGCCGGGGTGCTCCTCGTCGCGGTCGCCTTCGCGTGGCTCTCCCGGGTGTCGGACACCAGCACCTACGTGGGCAGCCTCCTCGGCCCGCTCTCCGTGTTCGGCATCGGCACCGGGCTGATGTTCGTGCCGCTGACGATGCTCGGCGTCTCGAACGTCCCGCGGGGAGGAGACCGGGGCGACGTCCGCTCTCCTCAACGCGATGCAGCAGGTCGGTGGGGCGCTCGGGTTGGCGATCCTGGTGTCCGTGGCGAGCGCCGTCCAGCGGCACGAGGTCGCGGACGGAGCGACCGACCCGCGTCACCTGCTCGTCACCGCCACCTCGGTGACCTTCGTCGTCACCGCCGGGATCGCCCTGCTCGCCCTGGTCGTCGCCACCGTGGTGATCCGGTCGTCGGCGTCGGTGGCGCCCTTCGACCCGATGGCGATGCTCGGCACCATCGAACCGGGCGCCGACGACGCGACCCCGACGGACGCCGTCCACCTGTCCTCCGCCGGCCCGGCGGACGGCGTCCGGCACGACCTGGCACCGGCCGAGCAGCGCGACTGACCTGAACGCCCGCCCACCGGGGCGATCACAGCCCCGGCGGGCCGCCTCCGGTCAGGTGACGGGGTGCGGTCAGCTCGCCCGGAGTGTCGCCGGTGTTGACCGTCGTACCGGGCTCCAGCAGCAGCACCGTGGCGCCACCGGACGACACCGGCTGGTGCGCGACGCCTCTCGGGACGACGTACGCCTCGCCCGGCCCCAAGGTCACGTCGCCGTCGTCCAGCCGGATCGTGAGGGATCCCGTCAGCACGAGGAAGAACTCGTCGGTCTCCGGATGGCTGTGCCGGGTGAACTCCCCCAGCGTCCGGACCACCCGCACGTCGTAGTCGTTGACGGTCGCCACCGTGCGCGGCGACCACACCTCGTCGAACGTGTCCAGCACGGCGGCCAGGCTCACGGCTCGTGATTCGCTCATGCCGTTCATGCTGACACGGTGACAACCACCGATGCGTGTGCCGCGGACCGGACCCGGCCCGACGTCCATCGCCCTCGGTGACCCAGCTGAGCCCGATCACGCGACGTCCCCCGCAGATCCGGACATTGCCTGAGGCATACACTGGGATCGACTCAGAGGGGTCACGGACAGTCCGTTGGTCATCTACAGTTGGTGGATGCGGATCTCGGTCCGGTCCGTCGTCGGGCCCATTCTGGTCGTGGTCGGCCTTGTCATCGTCTCCGCCGCTTTCACTCTGCGCACCTCACCCTCGCAGGTCTCGGCCGCACGCGTAACCGTCACGCCGTCCGCATCGACTCCCGCCGGGTTCACCACGAAGCCAGCGCCCGTCGGCAACGCGGGAGAGGCGGGCCCCTCGCACGCGTCGGCGGGCAGAACCGGCGCCCCCTCCGGGTCGAGCGCGGCGACGGGCGCATCCGGCACCGAGAATGCCGGAACGATCGACGGAGACGTCGACACCGCGGACCCGGCGCGGCGCGTCCTGGTCGTGACGCACACCGTCTACCTGCCGGTCGCCACGACGCAGGTGCCCGGCCAGGACCAGGCCGGACGGCTGGCGGCCGGAGCACCGGAACCGGCAACCGCTCATGGGACGGCGGTTGCCGATCGCCCATCTCCCGCGAGCACCGCGGCCGCTGTCGACGGTGCTGACCCGCGGCCTGTCGCGATGGCCCCGTACGTGGTCGTCGTGCCGATGCCTGAAGCACAGTCCGACGGAGCAACGAGCGTGCAGCTCGTCACCGCCATCTCCGGTTCCGTGGTGGCGCTTCTTGGCGCGTACTCCACGCTGGTGTGGGTGAGGCGAGGCAAGCCGGAGGGTGACACTCCTCCCCTCGCCGCCTCTCCTGATGCCTCCGCGCCTGGTGGCAAGGCCGTCACGACGGACGCCTCGATGCCGTGAAGCTGTCCGGACGCGGTGTGGTGCACCGACGCTTCTCCAGCAGGTCACGTGGTCGCACGGTGCACGCGGATCGTCAGGCGTGAGTTCCCGCGGCATCGACCGCGGCGGATGATCGAGGGAACGGAACCTGGCAGGCGCCCTGAGGGTGCGTGCCAGGTTCCGTTCACCTGCCGTGGGCGGCGTCGACCACAGGCATCTGGTCCTCGGGCCGGGCACCTGGGCTCTGCGCCGCTCGTTCGACCCGTATCCCGCTGAGGGTCCTGCTGCTACCCACGGGGCCGGCCCGCCTGCTCCCTCGCCTCGATGGCCCCCTGCGGCGATACGGTGGCGCCGCCGATCGCGCTGCCGGCCAGCGCCGCACCCAGACCGATCAGGACCGACCAGAAGGCGGTCCACAACCAGCTCGAGGCCCTGGCGGGTGCGGTCGACACGGTCAGCAGGCGGACCAGGGAGGCGACGCCGGGGCCTCCGACGGCCACCGCGAATGTGATCAGGGCCCACGTCGTGAGTCCCTGCACCAGCCCGTTGCCGAGCCCGCGGTTCACCGCGAACCAGCCGGAGAACAGGCCCGCCAGGAACGTGGACAGGATCGCCGTCCCGCCGACGAACCAGGCGAGGTTGTCGGACATGAAGGTGGATCCTCCGACCGCGATCGCGTACCACAAGAGCGTCACCAGCGTCATGACCGCGACACCGATCAGCGCTCCGGAGAAGACGGCGCCCCAAGACACCACAGACCCGTTGTCGTCGCGCTCCCACGGCCCCACTCGCCGATCCGCTCCGACGTAGTTCGCCATCGCCGTACTCCCTTCCCAAGATCGAGAGCCCTCCCGCGGCCTCGCCCAGGTACTCTGGGACGTGCTGCAGTTCGGACTAGGCGGAGGGTGTCCTCGCCCACATGGGGCATACCCGCGCCCGGGGCGAAGATGCAGATCCCAAGCCCTGCGGTGGCGATGGACTCGCCACGTTCCACGGTCCCGCCGCGAACTGCCGAGCCCCTGCGAGCCCTACGACACGACAGGGCTGCGACGCTCCAGCAGGGCCACGTCGCGCCAGGCACCCCCGCGCGCGCAGTGCCGGCCCAGCCGCTCGCGCACGCCCACCGTCCGGAAACCCAGGCCGTGGTGCAGGGCCAGGCTCGCGGTGTTCTCCGGGAAGATCCCCGCCTGGATCGTCCAGATCCCCGCGGCCTCCGTCGACGCGATCAGCGCCTCCACCAGGGCGCGGCCCACACCATGCCCCCGCGCGACGGGGTCGACGTACACGGAGTCTTCCACCACCCCCGCGTACACGCACCGGTCCGAGACCGGTACCGCCGCCACCCACCCCAGGACGGCGCCACCGCCGGAGCCCTCCCCGGGGCCGCCCACGACCACGAACCGGTGCCCAGGCAGCTTGGCCGCGTCGAAGTGCTCCCACGACGGCGCGGTGGTCTCGAAGCTGCTGTCCCCGCCGTCCAGCCCCGCCTGGTAGATCCGCAGCACGGCGTCCGCGTCGTCACCCGCCATCGGCCGCACGATCATCGGGTCTCTCCTGTCGCTCACGGCCCTGGCGGGGGCCGGGGGCCGGGTGGCTCAGGCCGACGTCGGCAGCCGTGGGGAAGGCAGCGACGACACGCCGGTCGCCCGGTGGGCCGTCAGCGGTCGGCCGCTCCGCCGGGGCGCAACAGGTCCGACAAGGCCCGGACGGCGTCCGGGCGCGTCCAGTAGTAGACCCACGTGCCCCGGCGCTCACTCTCGACCAGACCGGCCTCGCGCAGCACCCGCAGATGATGGGAGATCGTCGGGCCGGACACCTCGAAACCTTCCGTCAGGTCGCACACGCACGCCTCCGGCACGGAGGCGATCATCGAGAACAGCCGCAACCGTACCGGATCGGCCAGTGCCTTGAACATCGGCGCGATCCCGCCCGCCTGCTCCACCGTCAGCGGCTGGACCGCGAACGGCGGGCAGCACGCCACGACCTCCCCCACCGGGGCGCCCCCGGACGACGCCGGAGGGCCGGCGAGCAACGGCCCAGCCTGTTTCGACATCGCTCTATCTTGACAGATGTCAAAGGTGGCGGCAAGGAGGCGACTGCTTCGACAAGGGTCCTATCAGACGAGCGCGGATGCTTGACCAGTGCGCCGCCGCCGATGGAGGAGAGCGCGGTGACGGCCACCGAGGCGACGAGCTTGCCGATGCAATATCCGAAGCGGTGGTTGTCACCATAACTGGGTCATCGAAGTTGATCGGGGTTGAGGCATCCGCGGGCGGTCCTCACGGTTGCGGCGCAGCAGGTTGCGGACCTTGTACTCCGGGTCGGTGGGCCGGCCGCGGCGTCCACGCAGCCGGGTGGCGATCCGGCGGCGCCGGCACCAGGCCCGGATCGGCCACCTCCGCAGCCGGGGGCGCCCAGCCCCCACCGCCCGGATCCGCCCGTCCGGGACCACCCCGGACTCCAGCTCGCGCACCCCCCGCGCCACCGTGTCCGCCTTGACCTTCGCAGCCGCGGCCACCAGCTTCTTCCCGCCGTACCCGATCGCCCGCGCCTCGGCCCCCAGCAGCAGCCGCCAGGCCCGCTCATCCACGAACGGCCTGATCTCCGCCAACCTGGCCGCCATCCGGTCCTGCTCCGCCACCGTGATCGACATACCACAACGCTACGGCCAGATCTCGACCAAGCCCGCACTATTCAGCGGTGAGCCCTAACGCCGACGGCTGTGTTGCCTTCCACCTTTCAAACGGCGTGGGCGCCCCGGACCTGCACTTTCGTGGCTCCATCACCCGGCCTGCACGTACCCCTGTCAACGCTTCGCCACGCCCCTCACGAGACGTCGACGCATGACTCGGGGCCGCCGTGGATCGCTACCCCTTCGGCGTAGAGCTCTTCCATCTCCTCCTCCATGCCGGTTCATCCCGGCGCTTTCTCCAAACAAGCTTTGAGCACCGACTCCTACGGTTCAAGGTATTGGTCGACGTCAAGAAATGCACCAAGTTCGGCAAATAGTTGCAGGTTCTCAAGCTCGATAACAAAACCGAGACTCGCGACGGGCGTGATGCACTGAACGATCCCGAGCTTCGATGTGCAGCCGCACGAACGTAGTTGCCGCAAAGGCTCCAACATGAGTCGAAGTCGACCTGCAAGGCGCGCAAGCGCTTCACCAATATCCACCATACCTGAGGCGTCCTCGCGTATCTCCCAAGTCGTTTGCCTTGCAGGAATCGGAACCTTGGACCCCGCCCGGATCGTGCCCTTCTCCAGTGAGAAGTCTGGCGGGCAACCGACTGCGAGCGTAATCTGATCAACCGAAAGAACGTCGCTGGCAACCACAAACGTCACCACTGATTGGATCGCGGCCGGTCCACGCATGGCATCAGCATCCATGGGACCCTCCCATTGAACCCGCATGCCAGCTGCCGTCCTTATTTACATAGGTCGGAATTGCACTCTTACCGGCTTTATCCATCAAGTAAAGGTTTCCAGTCGACTTCTCAATATAGACGCAATTCCGCCAGTGACAGATTGAACTTCGCACCGATGGTGTTCCAGTTCTCGCCGCCCTTTTGGACGACGTAGCTGTTGCTGGCCAGGCCGAGGGGGTCGGTGAAGGTGATGGGGTTGTCGGATGCGTAGCTGTAGGGGTTGGCGTCTTGGGGGGTGGTCTGGTCGTTGAGGGGGTCGGTGGAGGTGAAGTGGGCCAGGGCGGGGTCGTAGTACCGGTTGTTGAGGTAGTCCAGGCCGGTGTCCTTGTCCTGGATCTGTCCGATCCAGCCCCGGTCGGTAGGCATCGTCCACAGGCCAGGGGCCCCGGTACTACAGCTGCGGATCTAGGAAATCGTGTGTGGATCTAGGAATTTGCTGTGATCCGCGGGTGTTGGCGCCCATGTGATCATTGATGATGTGGCGCAGCAGGTCCAGGACTGGACGGTCGAGTTGTCGGGGTGGGTG
>DATDMG010000114.1:0-9155 GCA_036518955.1 Kineosporiaceae bacterium
CAGGTGCACACTGGTCGTGCCGCGTCCGCAGCCGATGTCGGCGATCCGGCCGCCGGGCGGGGTGACGCGAGCAGCCAGGTCGGTGAGCGTGGTCGCTGCGTCAGCACCGGTGACCTTCGCGGCATGCAGGGCACGGGTGCGGCGGGCGAGCCGGGCTGGGTTCCCGTACAGCACCTGGTGAGTGGCGGCGTCGGGATCCGCGAAGACGGAATGCTCGGTTGCGCGGTCGTGCGGTGGAGTGGTCTCGAGGAGAGCCAACTCCTGGTGGCGCGTCGGGGCTGGTGAGAGGCCGGTCGGGGCGTCGAAGCAGGAGTGCATCGGGGTCCCAGTGGGTCGGGCCCAGGTCAGGGCTAGGAGTTCGGGTCGGGCAGGGTTGGCTGGGTGAGTGCTTCGAGCCATCTCGCGGCCTGCCGGCGACTGGACAGGGTGACCACCTGCAGGTGGCTGCCGTGTTCGGCGATGAGCTGCCGGACCCGCGGGCGCATGCTGCGGCGATACCCCCAGATGTACGTGACGAAGTTCCAGGTGATCCGGTCGTAGACGCCGTCCTGATGCTGGCCGCCGCGGTACTTCCAGCGCCGCTGCAGAATCCCGAGCAAGCACGTCCACGCGGGCAGGTCGAGGAAGACGAGGGTGTCGGCGGCGGCCAGGCGGATCGGCAGCGTGCCGGCGTAGTTGCCCTCGATCAGCCATCGGGGCTGGGCGACCAGGTCTCGCTGCCGGGCGGCGAAGGCGTCCTGTGGCAGCGGCTGCCAGTTGGAGTCGTAGTACTCGGCGTCCAGGTGGGTCACGGGCAGGGACAGGTGAGTGGCCAGGCGCTGGGACAGGTAGGTCTTCCCGGAGCCTCCGCAGCCGATCACGGCGACACGGTCCATGGCTCTCGACGCTATCCGTCTGGGGACGGTCGCTCCTGTAGGAGCACCGCGCGCCGGTCGATCCCACGTCGATTCTGGTCCACTGATCATGTCAGCGCCTTCCGACGCCGGTGTGAACTCTCCTGCTCGCGGACAGGAGGGCGTCGAAGACGGTCACCTGTCGGCTGAGCCGGAAGATCTCCAGGCGTTGCAGGCAGGCGGCGAGCAGGTCCACGTGTTCGCTGCTGCCTGCCACGCGTCCCAGCCGGGCGATCACGCCAGCAGCGTGGGCGCCGTCGCGGACGTGCAGCTCGGGTGGAGCGAATCGGTCCGCGTCCCGTGCGGTGGTCATGGTGAGCAGGGTCAGGGGCAGGCATCCGCCGAAGACGGCTTCGAACAGGCGTTGGGTCATCTGCCCGGCGCGCTGGTAGCGGGCCGGAAGCAGCAGCATGGTGGTCAGCGCCTGCCGGTACAGCTCTTCGACCTCGCTGAAGGGGATGCGACCGGTGAAGGTAACGTGCGGCCAGGCCCTGGTGCGGGTCCATTTCCCGGCGACGCGATGCGGATGTACCCGGGCCGCGGGGGCGAAGTAGGTGTCGAAGGCGTCGTCGCGGTCGTACTGGTTGCCGACGTACACCAGCGGCAGCAGCCGTGGCAGCCGGGCCAGCGCCACGGGGTCGGCGGCGTCCAACCGGTCGTCGGGGACGGGGAACAGCAGGCTGGTCGCGCCCGGTGAAGGGTGCAGCGCCGCCTCGGCGATCTGGACGTTCGGCCGCTGACGTAGCTCGTCGTCGCCTGGGAGTTGCAGGTCCTTGTCCCAGATGACGGTCGGCAGGCCCCGGTAGGTGTAGTGGGTCAGCAGCTGTCGTTGCCGGTGCAGGTCGCAGGTGTGCCCGGCGCTGCGGCAGGCGGTGGTGTTGCGGCCAGGGATCGGCCAGCGCCACTCCAACACCAGGACATCGAGGTCGGGTAGGCCGTCGTCCCATCGGTACGTGCCCGTGAGGTCGTCTCCGGCCTCGGTCAAGTCCCGGTTGGCCTGCAGGAGCACCACCTCGTGGCCGAGGCCGATCAGGGCGTCCAGGAGGGGACGACGGTGGCTGCGCCCCCCGTCGGGGGTGTTGGTGATCCCGTGGCCGAAGAATCCCCAGAAGCTGTAGCCGACTCTCATTTCGTCACCCACCAGTCCTCCAGCAGCAGGGCGTCCAGGCCGGAGCCGGTCAGGCAGTCCAGGGCCATGTCCGGGGTCCCGCAGATCGGCTGGCCCTTAACATTCAACGATGTGTTGATCAGGACCGGGGTGCCGGTGAGGTCCTCGAACGCCGCCAACACCTCGGCCAGGAACGGCTCGCTTGCGGCGGTGACGGTCTGGACGCGGGCGGTGCCGTTCGCGTGCACGGTCGCGGGGATCTCGGCGCGGGCGCGGTCGGTGACGCCGGAGGCGATCGCCATGAACGGGGACGGCTGGCCCAGGGTGAAGTAGGTGTGGGCCTGGTCAGCCAATGTGACTGGCGCGAAGGGCCGGAACGGCTCGCGGAACTTCACCGTGGCGTTCAGCCGCTCCACGACGTCCGGCTGCAGCGGGGAGGCCAGGATCGACCGGTGTCCCAAGGCCCGGGGTCCGGCCTCCAGCGCGCCGCGGAAGCAGCCGACGATCTGCCCGGCCGCCAGTTCCTCGGCCACGCACCACGCCGCATCGCGGACCCGGCAGGCCGTCAACCCCGGCCGTGGATGCCGGTCCAGGTGCAGATCCGAGTAGGCCGGGCCGAGGTAGCACTCGCCGACAAGCCCCTCCGGCATCGGCAGGCCGAGGTCGTCGTGCGCGGCGAGCGCCGCGCCGATCGCGGTTCCGGAGTCGCCGGGGGCCGGCGGGACGAACACCTCGTCGAACAGGCCGGCGGCTGCGATGGTGCCGACGCTGACGCAGTTCATGGCCACTCCCCCGCCCAGGCACAGCCGCCGGGCACCCGTGACCTGTTGCGCTTGGCGGGCCAGGTGCAGCATCACCTGCTCGGTGCGCTCCTGCAGGGCTGCTGCCAGGTCCGCGTGGACCGGCTCCACCTGCGCGAGCGGGTCGCGGGGTGGGCACGTCGAGGCGATGAACTGCGGCCTCAGCCGCGGGTACCGGCGGGACGGCACCCGCAGCGCGAACAGACGTGGATCAAGGGTAAACCCGGTCTCGGTCAGGCGGATCCCGCGGGCGAACAGGCGCCGGAACCGTCCCGGGTCTCCAAGGGCGGCCAGGGCCATGACGGTGCCTTCCTCGTCACCGCGGCGCCAGCCGAGGTGTTCGGTGACGGCGCCGTAGGCATACCCGAGCGAAGCCGGATCGTTCAGCGTGTGCAGCGTCCGGTAGCTCAGGCGGGTGTCGCCCCGGTGGCCGATGGCGACCGTGGTTGTCGCCGTCTCCCCCAGGCTGTCCACGACCAGCACCGCGGCGTGCTCGTACCCGGACGCCGCGAACGCGTACAGGCCGTGGGCCCGATGGTGCACGATCGGCCGGATCTGCGCACGGTGGAAGTGCTCCTGCAGGAGTTCCATCCGCGTCCGGTATCGGCGGTAGACCTTGGTGAAGCTGGCTGCGCGCGGCAGCGCTCGAGTGCACGTTGCCGGTTGCGCCAGGTGCCGCGGGATCCCCGTCAGTGCGGCCAGATGACGGCGGCCAGCGAAGTTGTACGCGACCGTGTCGACATCGGCGGTGCTGATGCCGGCCTGGTCCAACAACCAGTCGATCGCCAAGTGCGGGTAGTCGCGGGTGTGCTTGACGCCGGTCAAGCGCTCCTCCTCCACGAAGCCGACCAGACGCCCGCCGGCCAGCAAGGCGGCAGCGGAGTCGTGCGTGAAGGAGCACAGTCCCAGGACGGTCTGGTTCCGAGCGCGCATCACGCCGTCGCCCCGGCCGCGGACGTGCGGGTTCCAGTGGCGGTGACCGGCAGCGCCAGGTGGTCGTACCAGCGTGTCAGGGCGTCGGTGAGGACACCTGGGTTCTCATCCGCGAGCGTTCGGGCCGAGTGGCGGTCGCCGTGCTTCCAGCGCCGGTAGCTGGCCATCACGACGGCGAACTGGGCCCACCCGGTACCCGAGAGATCTCCGCTCAACGGCAGGCCCGGGCCCTCCGCGCCGGTCGCCAGGTGCTCCAGCAGCGGGTCCAGTTCCGGCCAGGACACCTGCAGCGGTGCCATGACCGGGCACGGCGGAACCTGGCCGGCAGGTCGGCAGGCCTCGCGCGCCCCATCCCAGTGCCGCTCGTACAAGTGCAGCGAATCGACGTGGTGGTGGTAGTCCCCCACCGCCACGCCGAGCCATCCGGCGACCAGCTCCTGCAGCACGGTGAAGGTGAACACGTCGTAGGGGAAGCCCAGCCACAGGTCCTGGCTGCGCATCGTGGTGTGCAGATGCAGCCGACCTTCACGCAGGTAGAAGCGCCAGCCGAGGGTGCACGGCACGTCCCGGTACCCGCGATGATCGCGAGCGGGGTCGAACAGCTGCACCAGCGCCCGGCGGCTGTCCGGGTCACCGGACAGAACCGAGACGACCCGCTCCAACTGATCCACCTGCCCGGTGCGACCGGCCCAGCGCCGCAGCCGCGGCCCGTACGCCCCGTGGAGCCGTCCGTCGTCGGCGTAGGCGGTGAGCTTCTGGTTGAACTCGTAGATCCACGGAGCGTCCGACCCGGACAGCATCCACACCGCCTCCGCCGCGGCGAACGCCGGGTTGAACACCCGGGGCGGGACGCCCAAGACGCGACGCCGCGGGCGGGACAGGCACAGCCAGGCCCCGAGCACCTCCCGGGTTCGCATCCCTCGCGGGGACACCTCTGCCCCTCGGTCCAGTACAGCGGCGCAGGCCTGGACGAACAGCTCGTTGATCGACTCTCCACTCAGCGTGAGCATCACCGGTCACCGCCCCTCGACCGTCGGGGCATCTGATGGTTCGCCGGCTGGGCCAAGGGGATCGAGGGGCTGGGTGGATTCCCAGGCGAGGTGCCGGGCCAATCCCTCGCGCAGGCTCACCTGGGGGACGTACCCGAGGCGGATCCGGGCGCGGGTCAGGTCGGCGCAGGTCGAGGCGACGTCGCCGTCCTGCTCGGGCTTGTGGTCGATCGGAACCTGGCGGCCGGTCAGCTCGCTGACGAGGTGGATGACCTCGGTGACAGTGGCCGGCGCGCCCCCCGCGACGTTGACCACCTCGGCACGGCAGTCCAGGGTCGCGGCGGCGATCGTGGCCTCCACGACGTCCTCGACGTACGTGAAGTCCCGGGACTGCTGCCCGGTCCCGAAGACCGGGGCCGGCTGCCCGGTGCGTGCCGCCCGCAGCAGCCGGCTGATCAGCATGTCCGGCCGCTGACCCGGCCCGTACACCGTGAAGTACCGCAACACGGCCACGCTCGTCGTCACGTCCGGCCGCAGAGCATGCGCCAGGCACAGCTGCTCGGCGGCGAGCTTGCTGACCCCGTACGGGGACACCGGCTGCGTCGGGTCGGCCTCCCGGCTGGGACGCCCCAGCCCCTGCCCGTACACGCTGGACGACGAGGCCACGACCAGCCGACGGACGCCGGCCTCCACGCACGCCTCGACCACCCGCTCGGTGCCGAGCAGGTTGCAGCGAACGTACGCCTCGAACCCCGGTCCCCACGACTGACGTACACCCGGCCGGCCCGCCAGGTGGAAGACGGCGTCCACCCCGGCGAACAGGCTCGTCAGGTCGGCCGTCAGCAGGTCCACTCGCCGGGCTCGCAGAACCGTGGCGGTCGGTGGATCGATCGCCCGTTCGTCCAATGCGGTCACCCACGCTTTGTCCGCAGCAAGGGCTCGGGTGAGGTGCGTGCCGATGAACCCGGCGGCTCCAGTGACAATCACCCGCCTGCCGGCCAGGCTTGTCCGCGTTGGTGAACCCTCACCCTCGGTCAGCGTCGATGTGGCGGCCCACGACGCATTCCAAGACGTCGGTCCCGTTTGCATAGGCACAGAACCACAGACGACGACCCCACTGGTTCGGCCCGGCCAAGACCGCCGTGCATGCATGTGCAGGTCTCCTTCTCTTCGATCCATCGTCCGTACGATTGGGTGGATTTGATGCCCCGCCTGGGGTAGATGAGACCAGGCCAATACAAGAACATGAAACGTAGCGATGAATCCTCGTCTGACCGCAGGGAAACAAGGGACGCGCCCTCCGCCAGGCTCTAATCAATGCAAGCCCGCCAGTGATATCCGCGGGAGCAGGATAAGCTGAGTCTTGCCGTACGAGCATCTCTTCGCCACAAGGCATCGCGAGACGGTTGGAACGCGGGACCGACGGCTCGGAGAACGACACCGTCGGCCCCGCGGGCAGGTGGCGGCGAACACCGCAGCCTGGTATTGCAGGTGTTGCCTGACCGACCGAAGGTAGCGGATGCATCCGGGCCCGCTGTGGCCCAGCGGGAGGACGTGCGGAAAGCCTATGATCGGGGCAAGCCGGTGGGGACTCACCGGCAGTACGTGTTCACAGGCGCAGGCCGTGGCATGGTCGCCCTGCGCGGGCGCAACGCTGACCGCCCGTCAGCGTTCCTGTTGTGGGCAAGGAGGTGGGCATGGCCCGGCATCCCCCTCGTGGAACGGTCAGCGGGTATGTGCTCAAGCTGACCCGCAAGTCCACTGGACTCACACAAGAGGCGCTCGCCGAGCGTCTCGACGTCACCAGAGCCAGCATTCAGGGCTGGGAGAGCTCCCGCCGACCTCTGGGCGCGCTGTCAGCGCATTCGAGCCTGGCGCTGCGCCACCAGCTCGCGAGCTTGGGCGCCTCGCCCGTCCTGGTGAACCTCCTCGGTGTGGCCATCGACGCCGACTACCACCTCGCTCAGATCATCAGGGCGGCCGAGGACGTCACAGCCCGGCGAGCCCATCCCCTGGGGCGTGTGGTGCTCACTCACACCATCACCGAGCTGATCACTTGGCCGGTCACGGGTGTTCCCCCGAGGGTCCTGGCCAGCCAACGTCCGGAGAGCTCCCCCACACGGCACGGGCCCGTGCCTGGCAGTCCCGTGCTGGCCGCAGATCAGCGTGAGGCGTTCTTCGCCGGCCTGTGTCAGATCGCTGATCACGCCTGCTCGCGTGATGCGGCACAGCTGTCGATCCTCGCCCACCGCCAAGCGTGCTACCTCACCAGTCTCGACGCCACGGGTACCAGCACGGCCTCGATTCGGACGCCGAGAGGATCGCGCTGCGCCCCCTCGACCTGGACTCCGCACTGGGCAGACGCTCGCTCGCAGGCTGTGGCACTGGCTCGACGAGGGGACCCTGAACCGCTGCGGGCGTTCATCGAGGCGGGAGCCGAAAGCCCCGACGTCGAGCTCGCGAACCTCAACTACCACGCCTACTGGGTCGGAGAGATCCCCGGGCACCAGCACAGCGACACCTTCATGATCGAGGACGGGCTGGTCTGGCGGGGCACCAGACTGCTGCGGCACCTCACCGAGCGGCTCGCCGTCGACCGTGGGTTCATCGACCTCAACATCCACATCCTGTGGCTGCTGCTGACCTCACGCCCCGGGCTCTGCCACGACGACCCGGCGACGGCGCGTAGCCTGGCCCAGCAGTCCGAGACCCTCCTCGACGAGAACGGGTTATCTCCCCGGTCCCGGCGAGAACTGTCCTCCGTCCTCTTCAGCCTCCGCTCGATGGGAATGACCGCATGAGCGACACCACCGCCCCGGATTCCGACGTACAGGCCACCGGCATCGCGTCCTACCTGTTCGAGATGGGCCTGCTCAAGCATGCACGCAGGACCGGCTGGTGGATCGCCGGCATCAAGGACCCCGAGACCATCGCCGAGCACAGCTTCCGCACCGCGATCCTCGCGACCATCCTCGCCGCCATGGAAGGCGCCGACCCCGCACGCGCAGCCCAGCTCGCACTCTTCCACGACACCCAAGAGACCCGCATCGGCGACATCCCCTACGTCGGCCGCCGCTACCTGACCGCCGCCGACAACCAGACCGTCACCGCCGACCAGATCGCCGGCTGCCCACCCGCCGTCGCCGAGATCTTGCAGGACGTCGTGGACACCTTCGAAGCCCAGGACACCCTCGAAGCCCAGGTCGCGAAGGACGCTGACAAGCTCGAATGCCTTATCCAAGCAGTCGAGTACCAGCAGCAGGGCTACGCCCGCGTCCAGGAGTGGATTGACAACTCCCGCTCCGCACTCAAGACCAACTCCGCCCAACGCATCGCCGACGCAGCCCTACACCTCACCGGACTCGAGTGGCGACACGTCCACGGATAGAAGCCTTTCCCCAGCTTACCGGACTCGGGAGATCAGCCAGCCACCCACCAGAATGGGGCTGAGCCGCGGTAGGGACCGCCCTTGTGCCTCCTGCGCTCCCGCTACCGGGTCCAGCGGCTGCGCCCCGGATCCCGGGTCGGCCGGCGGCTCCTGCTGCTGACCTGCTGCGAACCGCATGCGCCGGCAGACATCGCCTGCCCGGCCGCATCGCGCTCCCGTTCCCGCCCTGTGCGCCCTATCCCCTTTGTGAGGGTGGTCATGAATCCCGAACCTGGTTTGGCCCGTCGTGTCGTGTGCTGGCGGAGTTGCTCGGCACCGGCCTGCTGGTGGCCGCGGTGATCGGGTCCGGCATCATGGCGACCCGGCTATCGCCCGGTCAGGTCGGGCTGCAGTTGTTGGAGAACTGCGTCGCTACCGCGTTCGCGCTGGGCGTGCTGATCCTCACCTTCGGCCCCGTCTCCGGGGCCCACTTCAACCCGGTGGTCTCCCTGGCGGACTGGTAGCTGAACCGGCCCACCCGCCTAGGACCAGCACCCGCATGCCCAGATCCTCCCATTCTGGTCCGCCACCGGCGCGGCTGTGCTCCGTCGGAGCCCACCCGCACGCCCGGTCCGAACGGGTCGACGCCTACGCCATGCGGGTCGAGCCGCGCTGCTCGCCGCGCTGATCGACCGGCTCGTCGCCGCCTCCACGTCCACCACCTCCACGGCCTCACCCCGCCACCGGCCGATCATACGTGGCCGCCGAGAGCGGTCCTGCGCGAAGACGGGCGACGTGCGGACCTTCTCGGCCGCGACCATCTCGCCGACGACGCCCACGTCGTCGCGGTCGGTCCCACTAGCGGTGCTGCCGGGAGTTACGTCGGTGTTCTGCGGTTACCAGGCGGTGGGGTCGTTGAGGTAGAGGCCGCAGGCGCAGTCGAGGGCTTCTTCGGGTGTTCCCGCGGGGATGCCGGTGGGCAGGTAGCTGGGCTCGTAGTCGTCGTGGCTGGCCCGGTAGATCGCGAATCCCCAGCGGCTGGCCGATCCGCCGTACCGTAGTCGG
>DATDMG010000115.1:0-4072 GCA_036518955.1 Kineosporiaceae bacterium
CATGAGGGCGAATGTCCCATGCACCATCATCGTCCTTTATTCCTGGCTCCTCCCCCGAGCCATCATGCATTAGCGATCTATCGACAGTGCTCGGATGGTAAATCATGGCCGCATTCAGGAATCCAACCGCACGAGGAGAACCGTATATCGAGACACCAAATTCGCGCGTATGATTGATCTCAAAGAGCTTGAGCTCGTTCCTCGTAAACCTTCAGCCGGGGCACCTATCGTTTGGATCGGTCGCAGCGTGTAGTGACCGGCCGGTGGCTGCGGCTGGTTCGTGAAGGTCGGCAGGCGCCGCCGGTCAGGTGACGGCGGCTGCGTCGGGTATCCAGACGTTGCCGAGGAACGCGTCGAGCAGGGTCTGGAACTGGTCGAGTCCGTGTTTCGCGGCGGTGGAGAGGTAGCCCAGGATCCGGTACCGGTCTTGGGTTCTGGTGATGCTGGTGAGCCGGCCGGAGATCTTCTGCTGGATCTTGGCGGGGCGCAGGTCGCGTTCGGCATCGTTCGAGGTGGGCGGGACGCTGAGGTCATCGAGGAACCGCAGGATGTCGTCGGGCCGGTCGCGGAACGTTTCGAGCAGGGCCCGGGCCTTGTTCTCCCCGGGCCGGGTCCCGTGGCTGGTGGTGTCGGACAGTCCGGCCAGCACCCCGTGCCGCAGGGTCTTGACCAGCTTGGCGCGGACGGCGGGATCGACCTGGTCGTGGCCCTTGTCCCGGGCGACGTTCGTGGCGTGGATCAGCCCGCGCAGCGCCTCGGCGATCTGACCGGGCCACACGGCCTCGGGGTAGGTCTCGCCCGCGGCGGCCAGATCACGCAGGAGATGCTGGTTATGCCGATATCGGCATAACCAGCATTATGCTGAGCCTGTGATTATGCCGATAACGCGGCGATCCCTGCTGGTAGGAGGGGGTGCGCGGGTGCGCTTGTTCGGCATAATCACAGGGCTTCGAGGAAGGCCAGGAGCTGGTCGGGTGGGTGGTAGCGACCCGGTGGGGTGGCCGGTGGGGTGGTGCGGTCGAGGGCTTGCTGTTTGAGGGCGAGGTCGGCCTGAAGGTAGATCTGCGTCGTTGCCGTCGACTCGTGGCCCAACCAGAGGGCGATCACGGTGATGTCGACCCCGGCGTGCAGCAAGGTCATGGCCGCTGAGTGCCGCAGGACGTGTGGTGTGATCTTCTTGCCCGGCAGGGACTGGCAGTGCTGGGCGGCGGTGCGGGCGTGCACGGTGAGGCGTTGCTGGAGCGCGTCGCTGCTCATCGGGGTGCCGCGGTTGGTCGGGAACAGCGGGCCTGGTCCGGGGTTTTCGGTGGTCCAGGCGCGGAGCGTGGTGACGGTCTGGGTGGTGAGCGGGGTGATCCGGTTCTTGCGTCCTTTGCCGTGGCAGGCGACGTGCGGGCCGGTGCCGAGGTGGACGTCCGGGTGGGTGAGGCCGGTCAGCTCGCTGGCGCGCAGGCCGGTTTGCAGGGCCAGGGAGATCCAGGCATGGTCTCGCCGTCCGGCCCAGGTGCCCGGGTCGGGTGCGGCCAGCAGCGCCGTCGCCTCGCGCTGGTCGAGGAAGGTGACGATGGTGTGGTCGGTCCGCTTGGCGGGAATGGCCAGCACTCGGGCGATGGTCTCGGCGTGTTCAGGGTGGTGCAGGGCCAGGTAGCCGAACAAGGAGTGGATCGCGGCCAGGCGGGCGTTTCGGGTGCGGATGCCGTTGCCCCGCTCGTCTTGCAGGTGATCCAGGAAGGCCGACACGACGGCCCCGCCCAGATCGGCGATGTCCAGGCTGGAGACCGGCTTGCTGATCCGGGCGGCGGTGAAGGTCAGCAGCATCCGCAGGGTGTCACGGTAGGCGGCGATGGTGTGTGGGCTGGCCCGTCGTTGGCGTGCCAGCCGGTCGGTGAAGAAGGATTGCAGGCTTGGGGCGACCGCGGTCATGACCGGTCACCGCCCGGCTGCGGGGCGCCGGGCTCGAGCCGGCGGGCGGCCTCGGTCATCAGCTCGGGCGCGGCGTCCAGGTACCAGTACGTGCCCTTGGGGTCGACGTGCCCGAGATACGCCGACAGTAGTGGCAGCCGGGAGGCGATGTCGGCGCCGTCGCGGTACCAGTCCAGCAGCGTGCGGACGGCCATGGAATGTCGAAGATCATGTATGCGGGGGCGGCACGGCGGCGGGCGTTGCGGCAGGCCCGCCCGGCGGACCAGGGTGATGAAGGTCGGGCAGACGTTGACGTAGCGCAGTCGCTGCCCGTTGCTGGACACGAACAACGCCGGGCTGACCGGATGGGCGAAGACGGCGTCACGGTGGCGCCGGTAGTCGGTCAACGCGTCGATGGTGGTGGGGTGCAGCGGGACCAGCCGCTGGCTGCCGCGTTTGGCATGCCGCACCCGCAGCAGTCCTGCGGTGGTGTCGAGGTCGGTGTCGTCCAGGGCGATCACCTCGCCGATGCGCATCCCGCTGACGAATAGCAGTCCGATGACGGTGGCCAGGGTGGCTGCCCGCAGCGGAGTGCGCAGCCGCGAGGTCTGGGCCATCAGCGCGGCGATGTCCGCGTCGGAGTACAGGTAGGGGATCGCTCTGCGGGGGCTGCCAGGCAGCAGCCCACGAGGGGGCACTTCGACCCGGGGGTCGAGGGTGTGCAGGTAGCCGGCGAATCCCTGCACCGCCCGCATCCGGAACGCCAGCCAGCCCGGGCTGGCACCGGCCGGCAGGTTGGCCCAGGTCAGCGCGTCAGCGATCGTGACGGTGTCCGTGCCGCGGGTCTCCAGGTAGGTCAGGAACTGGGCCAGCAGTTTCTCGTCACGCCGTAGCGCGTATCCCAGTGCGCGCCGCAGCCTCAGGTAGTCCGCCAGCGCCGCCCGCAGCCACGTCGGCTCGGGTTGGCCCTGGGCCAGGCCCGGACCGACGTCGTTCATGACCGGGCCCGCGGCCAGGGGCGCGCGAGGGTGCGCAGCGCCTCGACGTCGACCCGAGCGTAGATCGCTGTCGTGGCGGGCCGGCGGTGCCGCAGGACCTGGCCGATCTCGGTCAGCGACCCGCCGGCGGCCAACATCGCGGTGGCGGCGCTGTGCCGCAGCCGGTGTCCGTAGACGGTGCCCAGGCCCGCGCGGCGGGCAGCAGCCGCCACGGCCTGGGTGACCCCGGTACTGGACAGTGCGCGATGCGGGGCCAAGACCCGGACGAACACCGTCCGGCCGATCGCGGTGGCCGGCCGCCCGGCCTGCAGATAGTCCGCGATCGCCTGCCCGACCTCGACCGGCAACGGGAGCAGATCCCGGCGTCCGCCCTTGCCACGGACACTCACCTGCCCGGCCCGCCAGTCAATGTCTTCCAGCCGCAGGGCCGCGACCTCCCCGCACCGCAGGCCGAGCCTCGCCATCAGCAGCATCATCGCCCGGTCCCGCAAGCCGTCGACCCGGCCGGTGTCACAAGAGGCCAGCATCGCTGCCACCTGCTCCGGTGGCAGACCACGGGGCAGTTGCGGTGCCCGGTGAGCGACCTTCGGGACCGCCTCGGCCAGCGGGACGCTCAGCACCCCGTCCAGATGCCAGAACCGCAGCAGCGCCCGCAGCGCCGACGCCGAGCGTTGCACCGTCTTGGCTCCCAGCCGTGACGTGGCGGCGACCAGGAACGCGTTCACCTCACCGGAGGTCGCCCGCGCCGGATCCACCCCGGCCGTCCCGACCCGGTCGGCGACGAACGGCCGCACCAGCGACACGTAGTCCTTCGCCGATGCCGGCGTCAGACCGCGCTCGGTCAGCAGGTACTTCCGGAAACGCTCCAGCTCCCGTTCCGTCGGCGTCTGGGCCGTCGCCGCCGACGGCGGGGCGATCACCCCGAGCCGACGAAGGTAGGCCAGTAACGGCACCAATGACGCCAACCGCCGATGCCAGCGGTACCCCGCCGCTCGACGTGCGGCCAGGAACCTCTCAGCGACGGCCTCATCGACGTCCCCGGCCTCCAGCCCCTGGTCCTGCAGCCAGCGGCTGAAGTGCGCCACCACCCCGAGCAGATCACGCGTCGAGAACGACGTATAGCCAACCTGCGACAACTCGTCCGCGAACCCCTCCGCGAACCGCGCCAGCGG
>DATDMG010000116.1:0-4444 GCA_036518955.1 Kineosporiaceae bacterium
AGCGCCTTCTCCACCAGGGAGAACGCCGCCTGGACCGCGGCCGAGGGGTCGTCGACGAACCGGGCCTGCAACTGGTCCCACCGCCCACCGTCCCCGGCCGCCCAGCCCTCGGCAGGCGTCGCCGCGGCCTCCCGGCCGGTCGACCCGGGCCCGGTCCCGTCCGGGCCCGGACCGTCCCCGTTGAGGTTCCGGCTTCCTGCTCGGTGGCCGCTACCGTGGAGGTGCCCATTACGGTTGACCTGGCCGACGACCAACGGCACCCTCTCCAGGCCCCCGGGAGGCCGGGTCGCGACGCGCCGGGAGCCGCCGTCCGGCTGCGACCGGGCCGGGTCGAACGACCTGCCGGCCACCGGCTCGGCCCCCGCACCGACCGGGCGCTGGACCGCGGACGAGCGCCAGACCAGCGCGGACGGCTCCGCCAGGCCCGTCAGCCGAGCCGCCAACTGCGGGCCGATGACGGCCAGCGCGTCGGCGTCGAACAGGTCGTCGTGAGCGAACGGGACCGGGACAGGCGTCACGGTGGTGACGTACGGCGCCCAGGCCGCGACCGACTCGGCGAGGTCGGGCCGGTCCACGGTCGAGGAGAACAGGACGACCTCACCGTCGAAGTGGTCGGGCACGTGCGCCCTCAGCAGCGATCCGTGGTGGCGGAGGACGTCCAGCACGGTCTGGACGTCCGCTTCCGCGAGTTGGCCGAGCCGGTCGCCGGCCTGCCGCAACAGCGCTAGCGTGCGGGCGGGCGTCAGCACCTCATCGGCGGGCAGCGGTGCCCGTCCCCTCAGCATCCCCGCGAGCATCGCGTGGTCGCTGAGATCCTTGGCGACCGCCCCCGGATAGCCGTCGACGTTCACCACCAACTCGACGTCCCGGCCCGCCGCCCGCAGCTGCGCCGCCATCGCCTGGACGACGATCCCCCCGAAGGACCAGCCGAACAGCCGGTACGGGCCGTGCGGCTGCAGCCGCAGGACCTGCCGGACGTAGCCGGCCGCCATCGCGGCGAGGGTGCTGGGCTGGTGACCGGGCCGGGCCAGGCCTGAGGCCTGGAACCCGAGGACCGGGATCCCCGGGTCGAGGTACCGGGCCAGGCCCAGGTAGGGCCAGGCCATCCCGACACCACCGTGCACGCAGAACAGCGGCGTGAGCGGGCCGTCCGGATTGATCGGTACCACCGGGACGAACAGGTCCGCCGCGGGTCCCGACACGGCTCGTCGCCGCCCCGGCGCTGCGATCCGCGCCGGGTCGGAGGCTCCGGCACGGCCTGGAGGCGACGTGCCGGCCACCCCGGCGGCGTGAACCGCCAGCCGTTCCAGAGCCAGTTGCCAGGCGGCGGCGACCCGGTCCAGCTCAGGACCGGGAATGACCCCTGCCGCTCCGATCCAGGTCGCCGTCAGCACGCGTTCGCCGCCGTTCGGCACCACGTGCGTGATCAGCTCGAGCGCCTGCGACGTCGGCAGGTCCGGATCCGGCCTCTCGATCAGTCCGGGGATGGCCAGTTCCAGGGCCGGCTGCCAGTCCCCGGCCGCGACGGGTCGGACCGGCCCGTGATGGGTGAAGCTCAGCTGAGGCTCGGGCAGGGCGGCGAGCGTGGGGCGAGTCCGCTCGTCGAGGTATCTCAGCACACCGTAGCCGCGCTCGGGGAGCGAACGCAGGGCCTCCTGGACCCGCTGCAGTGACGAGCGGACGTCCTCGGCGTCGGGCGACTGCTCGCGCCGGCCGATGGGCCCCGCCTCGACCCACACCGGGCACTTGCCGAGGAGCCGACCGACGGTCCGGCTCAGGTCCGACTCGGCACCGGCGTGGTCGCGACCACGCCCCTCGACCTTGACCAGAACGCCCGGGTCGGCGCCCGCCCCGCTGCGGGTGGCGCAGACGGCTGACGCCAGCGCGGCCAACAACACGGTCTCGACCGAGACGCCGTAGGCGGCCGGGACGTCGCCGAGCACGCTCTCGGTGAGCGCGGCAGGCAAGCCCTTCTGCAGCACCTGCACCCCGTCGTTGCGATCCCGCGCCGGGTTCAGGTGTCTGGTGCCGAGGGGCGGTTCGGCGCGGTCGATCGCCTCGACCCAGCGGACGAGATCGGGCCGCCAATATCCGTCCGCCGCTTCCTCGGCCGTCGCGCGGACCCACCGGTGCAGTGGCGTGGGCACCCGGGGAAGAGCGGCGGGCAGGGAACGCATGGTCGTGCCCATGACCGAGACCAGGTCATCCATCAGGACGGTCAACGACGGCTCGTCCGCCGCCAGGTGATGGGTGATCACCAGCAGTCGGCCCGGTCGGTGACCGGCGTCGAGGTGCACGACCTGGAGCATCACGCCCGCCTGGGGATCCAGGCGGTCACGGGCGTGCGACGCCTCCTGCGCCAGGGCGTCGACGAACTCCTCGGGCTCGGGCCCGACGGCCAGCTGGCGCACCAGATCGCCGGCCGCAACGGCGTCCGGTGGCAGGATGGACAAACCCCACTGCCCCGCGTCGTCCACCGTGACCCGCATCCGCAGCGCCTCGTGGTGGCCCATCACCGCGGCCACCGCCTGGGTCAGTGCGGCCGCCGAAAGCCCCGGTGGGCTCGTCACCACAACGGCGCTCGACAGCCTCGACCACCCGGGGCCCGCCTCGTGCAGCGCGCCGGCGGCCGGGGTGAGCGGAAGCCAGGTGCCGGAGCCCTCGTTGTCGCCGGAGTCCGGTGCCGGGCCGCCCGCGGCGCGCACGACCCTCGCGATGGCCCGCGCGGTCCGTTCGGTGTACACCGTCGACGCCTTCAGCACCAAGCCCGCCCTGCGGGCCCGGCTGGTGATCTGCAAGGCGGCGAGGGAGTCACCGCCGAGACCGAAGAAGTCATCCTCCGGGTCCACCTGAGGCAGGCCCAGGACCTCGGCGAAGACCTCGCAGAGGATCTCTTCGACGCTCCGGGCGGCGATCGCTCCACCCTGCTCGGCCGCGGCGGCCACCGTGGTCGAGCCCGCTCGTTCCGGCACGGGTGTCCGGTGCGACGATGCCGCTCGCTCCGGCGTCCGCTCGGACAACACCTCGCCCTGCACCGGCGGCGCGGCGGCGTCGATGACCGGCTCCACGCCGGCCGCCACCCGCTGCGCGGCCTCGACGAACCCGGCGGCCAGCCGAGCGGCGGCCGCCGGGGTGAACAGATCCGTGCTGAACTGCAGCACGCCCTCGAGCCCCGCCGGCCGCCCCTCGGCGTCGACCAGCTCGCCGAGGTCCAGCGCCAGGTCGTACTTGGCGGTCGCGGTGTCCGCCGAATCCACCGACACCGTCACGGCGCCGAGGTCCAGCATCTCCTGCCGCCACCGTTGCAGCCCCAGGTACACCTGGAACAGCGGTTCGCGCGACACGGCGCGCTCGGGACCGACGAGCTCGAAGATGCGCTCGTAGGGCACGTCCTGGTTCGCGAACGCCGCCAGGTCGGCACGCTGCACGCGATGCAGCACGTCGGTGTAGGTGGCGGCCCCCGACAGGTCGCAGCGCAGCAGGACGGTGTTCACGAAACACCCCACCACGTCGTCCAAGGCGGCATCCGGACGGCCTGCCACGACGGTCCCGACCGGCACGTCCGGCCCGGCGCCCAACGCCCTCAGCTGCACCAGCAGCAGGGCGTGCAGAGCCATGAACAGCGTCGCGCCGTGGGCGCGCGCGACGCGGACCAACGCTTCGTGGGTCGAGGCGTCGATCATCACCGCGACGGACCCACCGGCGCTGGTGCGAACGGCGGGCGGCGGGCCGGCCAGCGGCAACGCCACGAACGTGGGCACGTCGCGCAGCACATCGCGCCAGAAGGAGGCCTGCGCCCCCAGCACGCTGTCCGGATCGTCGAGGTCGCCGAGGGCCTCCCGCTGCCAGCGGGCGTAGTCGGCATAGCGCACCGGCAAGCGAGGCCAGGACGGCGCCCGGCCCGCCGTCCTGGCCAGGTAGGCGTCGGCCAGATCGCGCAGCAGCACCCGGAGGGACCAGCCGTCCTCGGCGATGTGGTGCACGAGCAGCAGCAGCCTCCGGTCCCGGGGGGAGACCTCGAAGAGGGTGGCCCGAAGCGGCAGGTCGACGGCGAGGTCGAAGACCTCCCGGGCCGCCGATGACAGGGCCTGCGCCACCTCCGCGGCGGCCACCGGCTGCACGCGCAGACCGGGCCAGCTCGAGGCCGGCCGGACGTCCTGGAACGGCATCCCGTCCCGTTCCTGCACGACACTGCGCAGCACCTCGTGCCGCCGCACGACGTCCAGGAGCGCGGCGCGCAGTGCCTCGACCTCCACGTCCCCCTCCAACCGGAGGACGAGCGGCACGTTGTACGCGACGTTGCCGGGCTCGAACTGGTGCCGGACCCACAGCCCGAGCTGGGCGAAGGACAGCGGCGGCTCGTCGCCCCCCTGATGCGCCCGCACCGGCGGCCGGCTCCTGCCCGCGCCGGCGAGCACCTCGGCCAGCCGGGCCGGCGTGGGGT
>DATDMG010000117.1:0-34557 GCA_036518955.1 Kineosporiaceae bacterium
CCGGTGTGGTGTCCCGACAGGTCACCCTCCGCTGACGCTGCCCAGGCGTCAGTGCAGGCATCAGTGCAGGCGCGCGGACGGCGTCAGGCCGGCGTGATCGCGAACGACGTCAGCCGCTGGGTGCCCTCCACCCAGGCGAGGCTCAGGCTCAGCGGCACCCGACCGCCCTCGAGCCGGAACGTCGCCTGGGTCAGGCCGTCGCCGGACATCGCGAGCGCGGCCGAGCAGACCCCGCTCCACGCTGCCGCGACCCGGACCTCCCGCGCGATGCGGTCGTCGTCCGGGGGCGCCTGCCAGTCCGCGGGCCAGGCCGGCTCGGGGTCACCGAGTGCGGCCGCGAGCCGCACTGCGAAATCCTGGACGGCGGCGGGCGGCCACGGTACCGCGGTGACGGCAAGGGTCTGGACGCGGGGCGGCAGCTCCGGGTTCAGTCGGATCTCGATCCGCACCCGGCCGCCGGCGCCGGTGCGCCACCAGACCGCGTGCGCGGGGGACGACGACTGCGCCGGGTTGTCCTTCGGCCGGTCCGGCCGGAGCGGGCCGACCTCCGCCCGGATCCGCTCGATCGCGGCCCGCCGCCGGTCCAGCGGCTCGTCGGCGTCCACGTTCGACGCCAGCAGACGCCCGGCGAGGTCGTCGTCCCAGGCGTCGACCAGTCGGTTGACGTCGGTGCGCGCCGCCGCGGTCGCGGAGGCCATCGCCCGGTCCGGGTCGTCCGGCCGCGGTTGCGGCGTCCAGGTGCTCCAGGGCGCCTGGCCCGGGGCCGGGGCGAGGGCGAGCTCCAGCAGCCGGGCGGCCAGCCGGGAGGCCGGCGCGTAGGTGGCGTTGCACAGCACCACGACCCCCGTGCCGGACGCCGGGTGCCAGCGCATGTGGGTGCCGAAGCCCGGGTATCCGCCGCCGTGGCCGACCACGGTCCCGAGGGCCGGATCGTGCTCCACGATCAGCCCGAACCCGTACGCCTGACCCCGGACCACCGGGGGCTCCGCGATGGACCGCCACGTCACCAGCGGCGGGAGGCCCCGGTGAGGCTGCTGCTGCTCCCGGCGGCTGGCCCGGGACAGCGGGTGGCCGGTGCCGTGGTCCCGGTCGTCCGGATCGTCGCGGGGCGGGAAGGCGGTGGTGAAGCCGCCGACCCAGGTGGCCAGGTCCGCCACCGTGGAGAAGAGGCCGCCCATCGCGGCGTACGACCCGTGCCCCGCGAAGGGCACCTCGTCCCAACCGCCGCCCGGGCCGGGCCGGTAGCCTTGGGCGAGCCGGTCGGCCGGGACGTCCTGCGCCCGGAAGACCGTCGAACCCATCCCCAACGGCGCGAGCAGGCGGCGCGTCACGACATCGGCGTAGGGTTGCCCACCGGTCGCCGCCGTGATCACCCGGCCGAGCAGGGCGTACCCGGTGTTCGAGTACTCGTAGGCGGTGCCCGGGGTCCACGCGAACCCCAGCCCGCCGGCGGCGATCAGGCGGCCGAAGTCGTCGTCGGGCAGGTCCTGCTGGCGGTCCCCCCACGGATCGTCGGTCGGCAGGCCGGCGGTCATGGTGAGCAGCGCGCGGATCGTCAGCGGCGGGGCGTCGTCCGTCGGCGGCTGCAACGCGGCGACCTCGGGCACGTGCCGGGCCACCTCGTCGTCCAGGCCGAGCCTGCCCTCGTCCCGGAGCAGGAGCACGGCCGCGGCGGTGACGCTCTTGGTCATCGAGGCGATCCGGAACACCGTCGACGCATCCGGCACCGGGCCCCCCAGCCGGCACCGGCCGCGGCCGCCGGAGTGGACCAGCTCCCCGTCCCGGACGATCCCGTACGCCAGCCCCGGCTGGTGACCCGCGGGCAGGTGCGCGTCGACGGCGTCCTCGAGCTCGGCCTGCCAGGAGGGGCTGCCCGGGACGCCGGTGAGTGCTCGCACGACGCGAATCCTCGCACCCTGGGCCCCGCGTAGGCTCGGCACGTGTCGGAATCTCCTGGCGTGGCCGTCGCCGTCGTCGTCCCTGCGAAGGACGAGGCCGAGCGCGTCGGGCGGACCGTGCGCGCCCTGGGCGGTATCCCGCAGCTGCGGCACGTGGTCGTGGTGGACGACGGCTCGGTGGACGCCACCGCCCGGCGCGCGGCGCAGGCCGGCGCGCACGTCGTCCGGCACCCCCGCAACCGGGGCAAGGCCGCCGCCCTGACGACGGGTGCCGACCGGGTCGCCCGGTTGGACGCCGAGGCCGGGCTGGCGCCGTCCCTGCTCCTCTTCGTGGATGCCGACCTCGGCGAGTCCGCCGCGGCCACCGGCGCCCTGGTGGAGCCGGTCCGCGTCGGCGACGCGGACATGACCGTCGCCGTGCTGCCTCCCCCGCGGGGCGGCGGGCACGGCTTCGTGGGCCGGCTGGCGCGTGCCGGGATCCGGCGGGCCACCGGGTTCCCGGCCACCCAGCCGCTCTCCGGGATGCGGTGCCTCACCCGGACGGCGTTCGAGGTCGCCCGCCCGCTGGCGCCGGGGTGGGGGGTGGAGACCGCCCTGACGATCGACCTGCTGACCGCCGGCTTCCGGGTGGTGGAGGTGCCGTGCGAGCTGCGCCACCGGGTGACCGGTCGGGACTGGCGGTCCCAGCTGCACCGCGCGCGCCAGTTCCGGGACGTCGCCCGCGCGATCGCCGTCCGCCGGATGCGTCGCGCGCTGCCGCTGCGGGTGCTGCGTGCCCTCGGCCGCCGGCGGGCCCACCTGACGCGGTGACCCGGGTCTGGGTCGGTTGCGCGGCCGGGTCGCTGGCGGCGCAGGCCGTGGTGGGTCTGCTCGGCGACTCGGCCGCCGCTCCCGGGCTCGGCCCCCGGACGGCGTCACCGCCCTGGGACCTGGCCGCCCACCCGCCCGCGTGGCTGGTCACCGCACTGTTGGTGGCCGGTCAGCTGCTCGGCGTGATCGCGGTGCTCGCGGGGCTGCGGGCGCTCGCGGCCGGGCACCGGCCCTCCCCGCGGTGGGTGGGTGGGGCGGCCGTCGCGGCGGTCGCCGTCCTGGTGATGGTGCCGCCGGTCGGTTCCGCGGACCATCTCTCCTACGTCGCCTACGGCCGGATCGCGGCCTCGCGGGACGACCCGTACGCCGTCCCGCCGATCGACTGGCACGGCGGGCTGGACCCGGTCGCGGGTGCCGTCCAGCCGCCTTGGCAGCGGACCCCGAGCGTCTACGGCCCGGTGGCCACCGCCGCGCAGGCCCTGGTGGCGGAGCTCGGCCACGGCTCGCTGCGGTGGACCGTCTGGTGCTGGCAGGTCCTCTGCGGCCTCGCGTTCCTGCTGGTGGGAAGGCTGCTCCAGGGGCCCGGCCGGGAGCGGGCCGCGGTGGTGTGGACCGGGAACCCGCTGCTGTTGGGGCAGTTGGTGCTGGGTGCCCACGTCGACGTCCTCGCCGTGGCCCTCGCGCTCCCCGGCCTGCTGCTGGTGCGCCCGGGGCGATCGGACGGGGGGGAGCCCGGCGTGCCGATCGTCCGGGCCGTGGCGGGTGGCGCGCTGCTCGGGGCGGCGGCAGGGACCAAGGCGCCGTACGGGCTGTTCGCGCTCGCCGCGCTCTGGAGCCTGCGGGCGCTGCCGGCCCGCCGCCGTCCGGTCGCGGTGGCGTGGGTCGCGACCGGCGCGCTCGCGGTGGTGGTGGCGGGTTACCGGTGGGCCGGACCGCACGCGCTCGACCAGGTGCGCACGGCGAGCCGGTTCACCTCGATCGCGTCCCCGTGGCGGGCGCTGGTGAACCTGGGCGAACTGGTGGCGGGGCGGGGAACCCTCGGGCCCGTCGTGGTACCGCTCGCCCTGGTGCTGGCGGCGGCGCTCGCGGTGGCGCTGTTCCGGCGGCTGTCGGCACTGCCCGCTGCCGGGGCCCCTGCCGACCGGGGGGACGGCGCCCGGATGGCCGTCGCGATGACGGGGGCCTGGGTCCTGACCGCGCCGTACGCGCTGCCGTGGTACGACGCGATGGTGTGGGCGCCGCTGGCCCTGGTGCCCGCCTCAGCCCTCGACGGTCTGCTGCTGGCGCGACTCGCGGTCCTCGCCCTCGCCTACGTCCCCGGCCGGACGGTCGGGCTGAGCCCGCCGGTCGAGGCGCTCACCCTCGGCGGGCGCCGCTACCTCGCCCCCGCGCTGGTCGCTGCGGTGATCGTGGCCACCGTCCGGTGGACGGCGTGCGGGCCGCGGCAGCGGCCGCCTCCCGGCGCTCGTGCTCGTCCTGGTCCAGGGCGTGCGCGCTGATCGCGACGAGGGCCGGTGCCAGCACGAGCAGGGCTCCCGGCGGGATCGCCGTCCCGCTGTCGTTCACCGCGAACCCGATCAGGGCCAGCACGCCGACGGCCGACACCGCCGGCCGGAGCAGGGGCAGCCGACGGTAGGCGACGTCCAGCGCCGGTGCGTACCAGCGGGCGGGCCGCCACAGCACGAGCGTCACGGCCACCGCCGTCGGCGGGACCAGGAGGGTGAGCGGGGACGACACCAGCAGGCCGAGGTTCTGCTCGAGCTTGCGTCGGACGACGTCCCCGGCGCCCCCGTCGATGACCGTCTGGATGAACCGGCCGAGATGGGTCCGGTCGCCGGGGGGCCGCAGCCAGTCCAGCCCCCCGACCACTCCGAGCAGCAGCACGGTCGACGTCCCGATCAGCACCAGGCGCCGCCAGGTCACTCGGGTCCCGGCCACCCGGAGGGCCAGCAGGGCGAACGCCGGGACGGCGGCCGGCGGCCCGCCGAAGTCCGCGCCGAGAGCCGGCGCGACGTCGATCGCGGTGACCGCCAGCCCGGCGACGGCCACCGCGAGTGCTTGGTCCCGCGGGCCGCGGCCTCGCCGTCGGAGCGCGTCGACGACCGCGGTCGTGGCCAGGATCGCGGCCGTGACGAAGATCCCGAACGTCGGGTTGCTGAGACCGTAGAAGCGGCCGGCGAGCAGCGGCTGCCCGCCGATCAGTGCGGCGAGCGACAGCCGGGAGCCGGTGGCGACGTCCAGGGCGAGGATCGCGACCGTCAGGGCGCCGGCCGCTCCGGCCGGGCCGAGCGGGTGCCGGTGCCAGGGTCCGGCGTGGGCCAGGGCTGCCAGGGGCAGGACGGCGACGGTGACCGCCGTCCCGAGTGCCGGTCCGGGCGCCGGGCTGCGCCACCACGGCCACAGGTTGGCCAGGAAGGTCGCCGCCGGAACCAGCGCGATCGTGACCGCGGCCACCCGGAGCAGGGTGAGCGTCCGGTGCCGGGCGCGGGGGGCCAGGCGGCTGGCGTGCGCAGCCACCCCGAGCGCGCCCAGGACGAGTGCCTCGATCACCCCGGCAACGGTGAAGAAGGGGGTGACCAGATGCTCCAGCTCCACGGATGCCTGGTCGAGCTCGGCCACGTGCTGCAACCGGTCTGGTGAGCTGCCGCCCGGGACTGCGGTCAGACCAGCGCCGACGGCGGCGACCGGCACCTCGACGCCCAAGCGCGCCAGCACGGTCGGCAGCAGGTCCGTCGACTGCACCAGGCCGTCCTGCCGGGTGGAGGCGCTGCGCAGGTAGCCGGCCGGTAGGGCGGGCCCCGCCGCGGACGCCCGTGCCAGCGCGGCGACGATCTGGAGGTGCGGACGCGTCCCGTCGTCCGCCAGGGAGGCGACGATCACGGTGGCCTCGGCCGGTAGGGTGTCGATGATCAGCCCCAGTCGGGTGTCGAGGGCCCCGACCTGCTCCTGCCGCGACGGCGGCCCGGTGGTGCTGCCCGGGGTGCCGCCGACGTCCCGGATCGAACCGAGATCGACCGCGACCAGGTCCGCGCCCCCGGTGATGGCCGCGGCGACCTGCCGGGCCAGGCCCAGCGCGTCCCCGGCCGGGTCGAGCGTGCCCTGCGGCCCGGCGGGCAGGCCCGGCCACACCTGTGCGGTCCGCCCCTGCCGGTCGGCGGTCGCGATCGCAGCGCCGGCACCGACCGCGGCCGCGGATCGGCCCGCGGCAGACAGGGTGCTGCCCAGCAGGCCGGGATCCGCGCCGAAGGGATCGGCCGCCGCGCGCGCCCGGTAGGCATCCCAGCCGGCGACCTGGCCGGCGGCGCCGGGGGCCGGGTCGCGGCGCACCTGGGCGTCCCGGCACGGGCCGGGGGCGTCGGCCGCCCGACGTCCCGCGGAGACGGCGAGCCAGCCGTCCACCGGGCAGGTGATGTCCCGGACGCTGCGGACGGCGAGGGCGGCGACCGCGTCGTGGTCCAGCACGGCGGACAGCGCGGGCGTGGTGTCGCTCACGTCGTCCCAGCGCAGGCCGGACGTGCCGAGCAGGACGACGGGACCACCCGGTCGCCCCGCGGTCACCGGCGCCGCGAGGGTCACCGGCGCCGCGAGGGTCACCCGCGCCGCGACGGCCGGCGTGCCCCACAGCAGACAGGGGGCCGCCGCGAGCCCGGTCAGCGCGACCAGGGCTCGCGCGACCGTCCGGGACACCGCATCAGGGTAGACCGGCCAGAATGGCTCGGTGACCGACGCGCCAGCGCCTCCGCCTCCCGGGTCTGCCCGGGGCCCTCGCCTGGTCCGGGGAGCGCTCGGGGTGCTCGTACTGCTCGCGTCCGGATGGCCTGTGATCAATCATTACCTGCTCCAGTTCCCGGACGAGATCTGGCTGGTCGACCTCGAGGTCTACCGGGAGGGGGCGCGGAGCCTGGTCGAAGGTCGCCCGGTGTACGACTGGCTCACCGACAACCCGCAGTACCTGCCGTTCACCTACCCGCCGTTCGCCGCGCTGATGGGCACGGTGATGCTGCTGGCCCCGTTCCCGGTGATCGGCTGGCTGTGGACGGCGATGCAGTTCGCGCTGCTGTGGGTGTGCACAGGCATCGCGTTCCGGCCGTTCCTGGCCCGGTTCCCACGGCGGCACGCGCTGGTGCAGGGCGCGGTGGCGGCCGTCCTCATCCACCTGCAGCCGCTTCAGGAGGGGATCCGTTTCGGCCAGGTCAACTCGATCCTGGTCACGCTGTGCCTGGTCGACGTCGCCCGGCGCCGGGCCGGCTGGTGGCCCCGCGGCTCGCTCACCGGGATCGCGGCCGCGGTCAAGCTCACTCCGGCGGTGTTCTGGGTCCACTACGCGCTGGCCCGGCGGTGGCGCGCGTTGGGGGTGTCCGTGGGTGTCGCCGCTGCGGCGACCCTGCTGACGGCCGTGATCTCGCCGTCCTCGTCGGCCGCCTACTGGACCGACGCCCTGCTGGACCCCGGCCGGCTGGGCCCGAACGCCAACACGGCCAACCAGTCGATGCGCGGTGTGCTGCTGCGGACGGGCCTGCTGCCCGAGGGGAGTCATCGGCTGACCGCGGTGTGGCTGCTGCTCGTCGTCGTGGTCGCGGTGTTCGGATTCCGGCTGGCGCTCCGGCTGGACCGGCTCGAGGAGCCGGTGGCCGTGGTGGGCGTGCTGGGGATGCTCGCCGTCCTGCTGTCCCCGGTGTCGTGGGTTCACCACGTGCACTGGGGGATCGTCGTCATCGGTGCCCTCCTCGGCGACGCGCGGGTGCCCCGCCGGGTGCTGGCGGCCCTCGCGGGCACCACGATGTTGTGGTTCAACCTGCCCTGGGACGGCTATTCCTGGGAGCGCCACCACGACTGGACCCGCTACCCGGGTTACGTCCTGGAGCAGGGCTACTGCTGGTTCGCGCTGCTGGCGCTGCTGGCGACCTGGTGGCTGCTGGCGCGTTCGGGGCGCCGGCCAGGGCCTACGTCGGCAGCTGGTCCGCCCCTGCCTGAGCCGGCCCGGTCAGCTTCGGCGACCGGGCGAACCGACCCGTCACCAGTGCCTCGTCGGTGAGGGCGAGGGTGCCCAGCGACAGCAGAAGCGTGCCGAGCGCGCAGACCGTGAAGGTGAACCGCGCGCCCGTCAGGTGCATCAGGGTGCCGCCGAGCAGGGAGCCGACGGGCATCGCCCCGAAGGTGACCAGCCGGAAGACGGCGTTCACCCGGCCCATCAGGTGGCCCGGGACGAGGCGCTGCCGGACCGTGAGCGTGACGACGTTCCACACGATCACGAAGTAGGTGCCGATCATCCACAGCGCGCCGACCGCGACCGGGTTCACGGCCAGCGGCGCCGCTTCGGTGATCGCGAATGCGACGAACGTGACCCGCAGGCAGCCGGCCGCCCCGAGGTGGGCGACCGTCCGCTCGCCGGTCACCGACGCGATCACCGCCCCGATGGCGGTGGACGCCGCGAAGAACCCGTACCCGGTGGAGGACAGCCCCATCGGACCGGGCGCGACGGCGTAGAGCGCCAGGATCGCGGTGACCGCGCTGAACGTCAGCATCCGCAGGCCGGACAGGACCCCGAGCCGCCGGAGCACGGGCTGGGTCCGTAGGTAGCGCAGGCCCTCGGAGACGTCGGCGCGGATCGATGCGGGGGGGTGGGCACGTTCGGGGCGGTAGCTCCCGCGCAGGGCGAACACCGCGATCGCCGCCACCAGGTACAGCGCCGACCCGGTGGCGAAGGCCGCGACCATCGACACGGTCGCGATCAGGCCGCCCAGGCCGGGACCGAGGAAGTAGTTGGTGGCGACCTCGACGCCCTGCATCCGGCTGTTGGCGCGTTCCAGCTGGTCGGACCGGACGATGGACGGGACGATCGACTGTTCGGAGGTGTCGAAGAGGGTCTCGCCCATGCCGAGGACCAGCGCGATCAGGAAGACCAACCAGATGGTCAGGCCCCCGACCAGCGCAAGGACGGCGACCGCGGCGAGCACCGCGACCCGGGCGGCGTTCACCCCGAGCAGGACGTGGCGGCGGTCGAGCCGGTCGGCGAGCGCCCCGGCGACCAGGCTGAAGAGGAGCCACGGTAGTTGCTCCACCAGCCCGAGGCCGGAGATGAGGAGCGGCTCCCGGGTGAGGCTCAACGCCGTGAGGGTCAGGACCAGCGCAACCATGCCGTCAGCGACATTGGACAGCCCGCTCGCTGCCCAGAACCGCCAGAAGAGCGCCCCCAGCTTCACAGGCCGATCCTGGTCCGAAGAAGCCGTTTAGTCCACCTTCACGGCATTTGTAGCGATACGAGCGTCAGCCGCCGCGGTGGGCATCACCGCAGCGTTACCAGCACTCGCAGCGAGTGCCCGTACCCGTGCGCGGAGCGGGGCGCTGCGGTCGGGCACGACCGCGCACTGCACGGCGAGCCGGAAGGCCCGCACCGCGGCTGTCGGGTCGACCGGTGCGAGGCGCTCGGCCACGTCCCGGACCTGCTGGGCATCCCAGCGGGTCAGGGACGGGGCGGCTGTCTCGAGCTGGGCGAGGGCGCGCAACAGGGGCTCGAGGTACTCCCGCCCACGAGTGGCCAGGGCATCGCTGAGTGCCACGAGCGCCTCCGCCTGCGTGGATGGCGCCAACCTCTTGGAAGCGGCCAGTTCTACGGCTTGCCTGGCTCGGACCCCCGCTTCCTCCAGGTCGCTCTCCAGGAGCAGGACCTGCGCCATCAGCGCGTGCCAGCGGACCAGATCGGTCGGCGTGCCCATGTCCTGCAGGTCCGCCTGGCAGCGCCGCAGGAACTCTCCGGCCCGCAGACTGTCGGGCGGATCCACGGAGAGCAGGAGGGACGCGATCGCCAGCCGGAGCCGCGCGTAGTCCCGGGCTCCCTCGAGTTCGGAGAGCAGCCCGACGGCCCGCTCGGCGATCCCCAGTCCACGCGCGAGTTGTCCCTGGTGCTGGGCGAGCACGGCAGCGTTCCACAGCAGTGCCGCCTGCCCGTGGTACTCGCCGGCGCCGACGGCCTCGGCGAGGTACTCGTCGCACATCTGGGTCGCGGTGGCCCAGTCCCCGCGGACGATGAACGCGCCCATCACGGTTGCCGCGAGGCGGTAGTAGTCGGTCGTGCCGCCGAGCCGTTGGGCCTTCGCGGAGTCAAGTGCCCGCAGGCCTATGTCGATCGCCTGGCCCACATCACCCACCCCGACGTAGACGCGGGTGAGCTGGACGGCGAGATCGGTGATGACGATGTGGGTGGGGGCGGGCTCGCCGCGCAGGGCACGCTCGAACAGGGGCGCGAGCAGTGTCAGGGCCGACTCGAGCTCCCCCTGGCGCTCGTGGGCGGTCGCCAGCAGCACGCAGATGTCGTCCCGGATCTTCTGAGGGATCGCGTCGGGGTCCTGCTCCAGTAACCGCCGAAGGCGCGCCGCCGCATCCGCCGACTCGCCGTGCTCGATCGCTAACCGAGCGTACGCAAGTTCGAGATCGATGATCTGCTCCCGCTCGGAGGGTTGACCCTCGAGCAGCCTGGTCGTCGAACACCCCAACCGGGCAGCCAAGTGATGGACCACCTCTGAGCGCGGTGTGCGCTTGCCTGCCTCGAGCAGGGAGACGTAGCTGGCCGAGACCTCATCACTCGCCAACGCCTGCTGCGAGAGGCCGGCTTCGAGTCGGAGGGAGCGCAGCCGCTCGCCGAAGGTGGTCGTCACTTTCCCCTATTCTCCCCTCGCGCTGCGGAGCGCCCCCAGCTCGAACCCCATCGGGGCTCGAGCTGGGACCACCGAGACGCGGCCTGCCACGCGCCGGTGACGCTGGGCCAAATCTCGCTCCGCAGTGGACAAAAGGCTCCCCATGACGCCGGAGGCCTGTCATAGTCGGTGTTGACTCTCCAGTCATGACCAACAAAACAGGAGGACCCCCGATGCGTCGACGCCTTGCCGTCTGCCTGCTTTCCATCCTTGCGACGTTCACTGGCACCGCGGTGGTCTATGCTGCTCCAGCTTCCGCCAATACACTCTGCTGCTGACACACTCTGCTGCTGACCCCCGGTGGAACGGTCGTCACACCGTTCCGGGGACGGTTTCTGCCTTGGCAGACGCTCACCGCGTCACGGTGAGCGACCTTCCGTGGATCCTCCCGAGTTCTGAGTTCGGCGCGCCAACGCCGATGACCTCGAGAGATGGCGGAAAGGGCCGGCGAGGCGATGGCCCGACGTCTCGCCGACCCTTTCCAGGTGTCGGTCAAGAGATCCTCCGCGGCCCAGAGGAGGAACCCTGCCCGACGGCGTCAACATTAGTCACATCATGCCTGACGCGCAAGTCACCCTCGTCGTGACAACCGGCGGCACAACGTCGTGGCCCGCGACCCGGGCAGTCGGAGAGCCCGGTCACGGCGTGCGGACGGCGATCCCCAGATGGTCCACCCGAGCCCGCAGCACGCGGGCCTCGCAGGCCGGGTCGCCGTCGAGCTGAACGGCGAGCGGCTTCTCCGCCCGGATCTCCAGCGACCGGCAGCGGAAGTGCTCGAGGACGGGCGCTCGCGACAGCCGTGCCCGGGACACCGGCGGTCCCGACGGGGACGACGGTCCCGACGGTCCCGACGGTCCCGACGGTCCCGACGGGGACGACGGTCCCGACAGCCGCGCCCGCGACAACCCGGACAGCACGGACACCACGACGGCACCCCACTGCACCAGCCGGCGCGGGGCGACGACCACGACGTCCAGGCAGCCGTCGTCCACCAGGGCGAGGGGCATCAGCTGGACGCCGCCGGTGAGCTCGCCGCAGTTGCCGACGATCACGCTGCGGATGCGGCGCCGGACCGGCTCGCCGCCGTCCAGCCGGATGGTCGTTGCGGTGGTGCGGCCGCGCAGCCGGCGGGCGCCCGCGACCACGTAGGCCAGCCAGCCGACCTTCTGCTTGAGCTCCGGCTGCACCGACGCCATCACCTCGGCGTCGAATCCCAACCCGGCCATCACCAGGAACACCTCCCGGGCCGGGGTCTCGTCCTCACCGGACACGTCGATCTCCAGGATGCCCAGGTCGATGGGCCGTTCCCGGCCGGTCAGGGCGATCTCGGCAGCGAGGTTGAGGTCCGTGAGCGGGAGGCCGAGGTTGCGGGCCAGCAGGTTTCCGGTGCCCATCGGCAGGATCCCCAGACTGGTGGAGGTGCCCTCCAGTCCCGCGGCGACGCCCCGGACCGTCCCGTCGCCACCGTAAGCGATCACGGTGCGCGCTCCCGCGGCAACGGCCTGGCGGGTGGCCGCCGTCCCCGGCTCGTCCGGCGTGGTCTCCAGCCAGATCGGGCGCTGCCAACCGAGCTCCGCGGTCCGCTGGGCGAGCCAGGCCAGCTCGCCGTCCAGATGGGCGATCTTGGTCGGGTTCGCCACCACGGCCGGGAGCGGCCGCTGCTCCGGTTCGGGAGGTGTCGGTGCCAGGGCCGGTTCGCCGGCGAACCGGCTGCGCCGTCGGCGCAGCACCGGGCCGGCCGCCACCGCCACGGTCACCAGCGCGAGCGCCGCACAGAGTACCACCAGCTCACCCCAGGACGACGCCGTCATGAGCGCACGCTAGCGGGAATGTCGGACGACGCCGGACCGCGCCGCTGGATAGGGTTGACATCGTGATCGACCTCCGCCAGCTGCGTGACCACCCGGAGACCGTGCGTGCCAGCCAGCGCGCCCGTGGTGGCGACGAAGGCCTCGTGGACGCCGTCCTCGCGGCCGACGAGCGCCGCCGCGCCACGCTCCAGGAGTTCGAGCGGACGCGCGCGGAGCAGAACGCGCGGAGCAAGCAGGTCGCGCAAGCCACCGGCGAGGCCAAGCAGGCGCTGATCGCCCAGACGAAGGAGTTGGCCCAGCGGGTCAAGGCGCTGCAGGCGGACGCCGACGCCGCGCGGGACGAGCTGGACGCCGTCGTCCGGCAGGTCGACAACGTGGTGGAGGAAGGCGTCCCGGTCGGCGGTGAGGACGACTACGTCGTGCTGCGACAGGTCGGGGTACCCCGGGACTTCGCCGCGGAGGGCCTCACCCCGCGCGACCATCTGGAGCTGGGTGAACTGCTGGGGGCCGTCGACACCGAGCGCGGCGCGAAGGTCTCGGGGGCGCGGTTCTACTTCTTGACCGGCGTGGGCGCACGGCTGGAGCTCGCGCTCCTGATGTGTGCGATGGACCAGGCCGTGGCCGCCGGCTTCACAGCCATGATCACGCCCACTCTGGTGACGCCTGGGGTGATGGCGGGCACCGGGTTCCTCGGCTCCCACGCCGATGAGATCTACCACCTGGAGCAGGACGACCTGTACCTGGTGGGCACCAGCGAGGTCGCGCTCGCCGGGTACCACACCGGTGAGATCCTCGACCTGACGGGCGGCCCGAAACGTTACGCGGGTTGGTCGGCCTGCTACCGGCGCGAGGCCGGGTCGTACGGCAAGGACACCCGGGGCATCATCCGGGTGCACCAGTTCCACAAGGTGGAGATGTTCAGCTGGTGCCGCGTCGAGGACGCCCCCGCCGAGCACCGTCGGCTGCTCGCCTGGGAGGAGGAGATGTTGGCGAAGGCGGAGCTGCCCTACCGTGTGATCGACACGGCGGCGGGCGACCTCGGGTCGAGCGCGGCCCGCAAGTTCGACTGCGAGGCCTGGCTGCCGTCGCAGGGCCGGTACCTGGAGCTCACCTCGACGTCGAACTGCACCACCTACCAGGCCCGCCGGCTGGACGTCCGGGAGCGCAACCCGCTGGCGCCCGACAGCGGCACCCGTCACGTGGCCACCCTGAACGGGACCCTGGCGACCACTCGCTGGATCGTGGCGATCCTGGAGAACCACCAGCTCGCCGACGGCTCGGTGCGGGTGCCGCGCGCGCTGCAACCGTACCTCGGGGGCCTCGAAGTGCTCGCCCCGCAGGCGTGACCGGTTCCGTCTCGCTCGCCGCACTGGACATCGACGGGACCGTCGTGGACCACGACGACCGGCTCTCCGACCGGGTCCGGGCTGCGGTCGCGGCGGTCGCGGCCTCCGGCGTCGAGGTGGTGCTGGCCACCGGGCGGTCCCTGCACGGCACGCTGGCGATCCTGGACCGGCTGGGTCTGCGCGAGGGCTGGGCGGTGTGCAGCAATGGCGCGGTCGTGCTCCGGCTCGACCCCGCGCTGCGGCGCGGCTACGAGATCGCGCACGCCGAGACGTTCGACCCGACCCCTGCCCTCCAATTGCTGCGGGCCCACCTACCCACGGCGCTCTTCGCGGTCGAGGACGTCGGGTCCGGCTACCGGCTCACCGCGCCGTTCCCGGCCGACGAGCTCTCCGGCGAACTCGTGATCGTCCCGTTCGCCGGCTTGCTGGGGCGGCCGGCGACCCGGGTCATCGTCCGGAGCACGAACCACACGTCGCAGGACTTCCTGGAGCTCATCGAGAAGATCGGGCTGCACGGCGTGAGCTACTCGGTGGGCTGGACGGCGTGGCTCGACCTCGCGCCGGAGGGCGTCAGCAAGGCCAGCGCGCTGGACCGGGTGGCCCGTGGGCTCCAGGTGCCGCCCGCGCGTGCCCTCGCCGTCGGGGACGGCCGGAACGACCTGGAGATGTTCGCCTGGGCCGGGCGCTCGGTGGCGATGGGTCAGGCGGTGCCCGAGGTGATCGCCGCGGCCGACGAGGTCACGGCGCCGGTGGCGGACGACGGACTGGCCCTGGTCCTGGAGCGTCTTCTGCAGGAGTGACCTGCGGTGAGACGCGCCGGGTCAGGTGCCGGTTGAGGCTCACCGTCCCGCCGTCCTAGGCTCGACGGGTGGCCGAGGTCGGTCCCCCTGGGCACCGCGATGGCCTCCCGGGGTGACACTGGATCGGATACTGGACCGTTGTGACTGGTAGCTTCGTAGGTTCGGGAGGGAGGGCTGTGGAGCACTACGTGACCCTGGAGCGCGCGATCTCGTGTCCGCGTGCTTCGGTGGCGGTCGCGGCCGACACGGCTGCCCAGGTGCTCACGGCCGCAGGCTACCGACGCGGGCTCGGGTTCGGGCCGACCCAGAGCTACGTCCGGGCGTACCGGCCGACCTGGGCGGTGGCGCTCGCGATCCTGCTCGCCGTCCCCACCGCGGGGCTGGCCCTGCTGTTGCTGATGGTGCGGTCCAAGGATTACTGCAACGTCGTCATCGAGGACGGCCCCTACGGAGTGGTGGCACTCGTCTCGGGCCGCGTCCCGGCGTCGCTACCGGCGTACCTGGAGGCGGCGACCGGCGCCTATCCGGACGCTCCGGGTGGTCCCGGAGCCCTGCTGCAGCAACCCCCGCCCATGCTGCTGGCGCCGTCCGGCACCGGGTACCAGGCGCCGCCCCCGCCGCAGCAGTCGGCGATCCTGCGCCCCGCCACTCCGGTGCCCGGGGAATTCCCGGGGCCGCCCCAGCCTCCCGGGTACGCCGATCCCGGGGCCAACGCCCGGCCCGCCGAATGGGCCCGCGAGCAGCAGCCGGGCCTCGAGCAGCAGCCTGCCCCGGTCGCCTTCCGGCCCCCGTCGCGGTTGGCGCCGTCGATGCCGGCCGATGATCCGGGTCGCAACGGTGCTCCGGTGAACGGTGCCCCGGGTGCCCCGGGTGCCCCGGTGAACGGCGCTGCCGCCAACGGTGCCCCGGTGAACGGCGCGGCGCGCGCCCCGGACGACGACCCCTTCGCGTCGACGTCCGGTCGCGTGCCCTGGGCCGTGGCGGGCGGCGGCCGCGGCGGAATGCCCGCTCCCGGCGGCTCCCAGCCCCCCGCGTCACAGCCCGCCGACGCGCAGCCTCAGCGGGGCGGCGCCCGGTCCCAGCCGGGGGGCCTCGCGACGGCCGTCGGCGACTCGGCCCGTGACGTGGGTGCCTACGTCCTGCGCGTGGACAACGACGAGGTGCTCGACCTGGGTCCGTTCTGCCTGCTGGGCCGCGAACCGGTGGCTCGGGAGGGCGACCCGCCGGCCAGGTTCGTCCGGTTCGAGGACTCCAAGCTGTCGGTGTCCAAGACGCACCTCGCGTACGGCGTCGACGACAACGGCCTGTGGGTGATGGACCGGAACTCCACGAACGGCACCACGGTCATCGACCCCACCGGCCGGCGGATCCCCTGCGCTCCCGGCGCCCGGGAGTATGTTCAGGTGGGTTTCCAGGTGCAGATCGGGCAAAGACGATTCACGGTCGAGGCCCCCGACGACGCCACGGGTTGACGCCTTGCGGCGACGCCGTGTGACGACCGCACACCGCCTGTCAGCAGATGGTGAGCTAGCGCTACGCTCGGCGTACGGCGCGCCCGTTGCGCCGAACGCCACGAATCAGGACGGGGATCCATGATCGTCGTGACCTGGGGGTCCGCCACCGACACGGGGCGGGTCCGGGTGCGCAACGAGGACGCCGTCCTGGCCCAGGCCCCGGTCTTCCTCGTCGCGGACGGCATGGGTGGGCACCTGGGAGGCGAGGTCGCCAGTCAGCTCACGGTGGACACCTTCCGGGAGATCCTCGATCGTCCGACCGTCGTCGCCGCCGACATCCCTGCGCTGCTGCAGGAGGCGAACGAGGCGATCCGGCGACGCGCCCGGGTCGACCCGGCGGTGAGTGACATGGGGACGACGGCGGTCGGTCTGGCGATGGTGAAGGAACCGGAGGGTGACTTCTGGCTCGCCTTCAACGTCGGCGACTCCCGGATCTACCGCCTGCACCACGGCGTCCTGACCCAGATCACGGTGGACCACTCCTACGTGCAGGACCTCGTCACGGCCGGCCGGATCGCCCCGGAGGAGGCCCGTACGCATCCGGAGCGCAACATCGTCACGCGCGTCCTGGGGGTGCAGGAGACACCCGTCCCGGACTTCTGGGTGTTCCCCCCGCAGCCCGGTGAGCGGTTCCTGATCTGCTCGGACGGCCTGTCGGGGGAGCTCGACGATCAGATGATCGCGAACCTGCTGCGGAACCCGGCCGAGCCGCACGAGGTCGCCAGGCTGCTGATCGAGGCCGCGAACCAGTCCGGCGGGCGCGACAACATCTCGGTCATCGTGGTCGACGTCGCGGGTGCCGAGCCGGCCGACCTGGCCGTGCCCACCGCGGAGTACCCGGCGATGTCGGTGGCGGACGCCACCCGGGAGGTCCCGGTCGTGGTGGAGGACGACCTGCCCGGGCCGCCGCCGCCCCGGCGCCCCCGCCGCGCACCCCGGCACCTGGACCAGGGCCCGCCGGACGCGTTCGGCTGACAGCAGCGAGGGCGCTGACAGCAGCGGGGGCCGGGGACCAGAACGCGGGGGCCGGGGATCAGAACGCGGGGACGACGACGGCGCGGTCCGTGAGCCCGGACCGGCCGGACATCGAGACGCCCAGGGTGATCTTTCCGTGGCGCACCCGGGCCGAGACCAGGACGACCGCATGCCCGGTGCTGTCCAGCCGGGTGACGTGGGCGTATCCGCCGACCGTGACGGTCACCACCGTGCCGGTGCACCGTCGGCCGCCGCACCGGGCCCGTCGACTCGGGGCGAGCACGAGATCCACCCGGTACCGGCCGCTGCCGGCGCTCACCGCCGTCCCGGAGAAGGGCACCCGGGCGGCCAGCGCGACCCGGGTCTCGGCGACGTCGAGGCTGCTGCTCGAGCCCAGCATCACCGTGATCACGAGGTCCCCGTCCGGCACGGTGCCGGCCGGGAGCAGCACGGACGACGGGATCTCGACACCGCTCGCCGCGACGGCGACGTCCCCGTTGACCAGCACGGCGTACTGGTCGGCGATGCCGCGGTTCCGCGCCGGGTCGGACCAGCCGAGCCGGACCTGCCCGGACGTCGTCCAGGTCGCCCGCAGCCCGGTCACCGGGGAGATCGGGGTGTAGTCCTGTCCGGCCAGGGGGAACCACAGTGGCGCGGAGGGCACGTCGCCGTCCGCCGTCGTGGCGATCACCTGGTAGCCGGCGGGCCCGGCGGGGAAGACGCCGCGGACCGTGCCGGGCCCGTAGTCCACGGTTGTCGTGCCGGACGCCGTCCAGCGGGTCACCCGGTAGCCGGTGACCGCGAAGGTGGGGTCGGGCACCCAGTGCACCTGGACCTGGTCGTACACCGCCGGCCCACTGTGGTCGTGTTGGCTGGCGTAGGGGTCGGCCCGCACGGTCAGTGCCGGGACGGCCTCCGGGCCAGGTCCGGTCAGGCCGAGCGCGGCCACCGGGTCGACCACCCCGGCACCCGTTCGCGGGTCGCGCCCCGGCGGGGCGACGTCGGCCGCGGTGTGGGTGAGCCGGTCCGTCACCTGGGCCGGAGTCCAGTCGGGGTGCTGCGCGAGCAGGAGGGCGGCCACGCCGGCGACGAAGGGACTGGCCATCGACGTGCCGGACTCCGCGGCGTACCCGAGCGGGGAGGCCGCCCGGGTCACCGTCGAGTAGATCGAGGTTCCGGGGGCGGCCAGCGTGACGCTGCCGTCGAAGGAGGACCAGGGCGCGGGGTGCAGATCGCTGTCGACCGCCGCGACGGAGATCGCGCCCGGGCAGTTGGCGGGCGCCTCCGCCGCGTTCGCGCCGTCCCCGTCGTTGCCCGCCGCGGCGACGACGGCCACGCCCTGCGCGACCGCCGCGGAGACCGCCTGGCAGACCGCCGTGACGTTCGCGGCGCCGGTCGCCACATCGGCGAAGCCCAGGGACAGGTTGATGACCCGGGCACCGTGTCCGCGCGCCCAGGAGATGGCCGCAGCCACCTGGGCCCCGGTGAGGACGTCGTCCGTCGTGTCGACGTTGATCGGGAGGATCTTGGCGTCCGGGGCGACGCCGGAGATCCCGTGGCCGTCGTCCGTCCCGGCGATCACGCCGGCCACGTGGGTGCCGTGGCCGAGCCGATCGGGGCGGTCGCCGGCCGCGATCGTCCCGGCCGGGGTGAGGTAGCCGCCGGGTAGCACCTGCCCGGCGAGGTCCGGCGCGGAGGTGTCGACGCCGGTGTCCACGACGGCGACGATCACGCCGACGCCCCGGCTCGCCTGCCAGGCCTGCTCCAGGTGGGTCGCCCGGAGCGCCCACTGGACGTCGCCGCGGTCGCCCCGCAGGTAGGCTGCCAGGGCTGCCGGCACGGTCACCGGGGCGGCCGTCGCGGTCACGCGCCCGCTGACGGGGGTTCTGCCGGCCGGAACCGGCCAGTGCGCCATCCTGGAGGGCCAGCCCGCCGAGGTCGCCGAGGTCGTGCCGGTCGCCGCTGTTCCGGTGGGGCCGGTTGCCGCCGTTGCCGTTCCGGTGGGGACGGCGAGGGTCGCGGTGGCTGTCGCGAGGGTAGCCACGCCGGTCAGGAGCGCGCGGCGCGCTTCCACTCTTCGCACGGTCGGTCAACCTATCGGCCGGCCACCACCTGCCGCGGCGGACGCGGCGTGGACGTCCACGACACGCCGTGCGGCACGTACCCTTCGAGGATGCTCGCGCCGGCCCCGACCGTCGTCCCCATGCTGGCCAGGACCGTCGCCGGCGCCGCCGCACCGTCCGGCGGCTCCCTTCTCGACACCTTCCTCGGGGCGCAGCCGCTGCCGCAGCGGCCGGTGGTCGCCCTGACCGCGATCATCGCGGTCGTCGCCGTCCTGTACCGGCCGGTCTGGATCGTGCTGCGGCATGTGGTGACGATCGCGCACGAGGGGGGTCACGCGGCGGTGGCGGCCGCGACCGGCCGCAGGTTGCACGGCGTCCGGCTGCACTCCGACACCTCCGGGCTCACCATCTCCGCCGGGCGGCCGACCGGGATCGGCGTCGTCCTCACCCTCCTGGCCGGGTACCTCTCGCCGTCCGTGCTGGGACTCGCGGCCGCCGCGGCCCTCGGGTCGGGCCGGGTGCTGCCGGTGCTGTGGGTGTCCGTCGTCCTGCTCGCCGCCCTGCTGGTGATGATCCGGAATCTGTTCGGCGTCCTGTCGGTCCTGGCGACGGCCGCGGCGCTCGTCGGGGTCGCCGGCTGGGCGCCGGCCGTCTGGCAGGGCCCGGCGGCGTACCTGCTCACCTGGTTCCTGCTGGTCGCGGGCCCGCGACCAGTGCTCGAGCTGCAGGGCGCTCGGCGGCGCCGGCTGGTGGCGGCCTCGGACGCCGATCAACTGGCCCGCCTGACCCGGATACCGGGCCTGGTCTGGGTCGGGGTGTTCCTCCTGCTCACCACCTCGGCGCTGGCCGGCGGGGCATGGCTGTTGGTGAGCCCGGCACCGGCCGGCTGAGCCGTGCCGGCGTGGGGACACCGGGGGGTGGGCGGGCGTTGGCCCCGCCCCGGCGGCGGGCCGGTGGCCCTGCTACGGTGAGGGGCATTCGTACCTTCACGCAGTCCCGCTGGGTGACCGGTCGGCGCAGGCACTTCGTCGCGGTGCTCGGCGTCGTCCTTGCCCTGATGGCCGCGGTGAACCTCCTCGACCACTTCGGCCCGGCGCTGGCGAGCCTCGTCCTGGGTCCGTCGGTCGGCGCGGCGCTCCTCGTGCTCGCCCGGCACTGGGGGCTCTCCTGGGACGACCTCGGGCTCGCCCGCCACTCCTGGCGCCGAGGTGCCGTGATCGCCCTGGGGTCGATCGTGCTGGTCGCGCTCGGGTATGCCACCGCCGCCGCACTCCCGGTCACCCGGCTGGCCTTTCTGGACGCCCGGTACCAGCTGCCCGTGGGGCGGGCGCTGTTCACCGCGCTCGTGGTGATCCCGATGGGAACCGTGGTCGTCGAGGAGATCGCCTTCCGCGGCGTCCTGATGGGGCTGCTCACCCGGCGCCGCAGCGGGCGCTGGGGGCTGGGCGTCTCGTCCGCGCTGTTCGGGCTCTGGCACGTGCTGCCGTCGCTCGGCCTGAACCGGGTGAACCGAGCGGTGGCGCAGGTGGCGGGCTCCGGCGACGTCGGCCGGCTAGTGATCGTGGCCGGCGTGGTCACCTTCACCGCGTTGTCCGGGGTGCTGCTCGGGGAGCTCCGGCGGCGCAGCGGCAGCCTGCTTGCCTCGGCCGGGCTGCACTGGGCCGTGAACGGGGTCGGCGTGCTGGTGGCAGCGACTCTCGTCGCCGTCCGGGCGGTCTGAGCGGGCAGAGCTGGCGACGTGCGAACCGCCTGCAGGCACGACCTGGTCCGGCCGTCGTGCGGGCTCCGGCCCGTCGAGCCTCCCCTGTTCGGCTGATCTTGTGCGGGTCGAGGGACCGAATGGGCTCCAGCCCGGTAGACCGGGGCAATGCCAGCGCAGAGTGCCAACTCGGACGTTCGGTCCCCCGGCGACGTGCAGCCGGCCCCGACCGTCCTGACCACGATCTTCAACCCGCCTCCCGGCTGGCCGCGACCGGCCCCGGACTGGCGGCCGGCCCCGGACTGGCGGCCGCCGGCCAGCTGGCCGGCCGTCCCCCCGGGCTGGCAGCTCTGGATCGACGCGCCGGCCGGCTCCGGACCCGCCGCCACCACCGGAACGTCGGGGGCCGCGGGTGTCGCGCCCGCCGGCACCCGCGGCGCGGGACGGCGGTCGATCAGCGTGGGACGGAGGTCGTTGGCGGCCGGCATGCTCCTCACCGCAGGCATCACGGCCCTGGTCGTCGCGGGACGCGTCACCGCCCGCCCTTCGGACGTGACCTTCGAGTCTCCGAGCGCCGCGCCGTCCACGGTCGCTCCGAGCGGTCCGCCGGCGTCGGCGCAGCCGCTCGGGGTGCTGTCGCCGGCCGGGTCACCTTCCCCAACCCCATCGGTGGGGGCGGCTTCCACGGTGTCCGCGCGTCGAGCGGTCACGATCGGGATCACCGGCACGTCGCGGCCTGCGGCGGCGTCCACGCCGTCGGCCCGGGTCCTGAACCGAGCCATCACGAGCACGGCCGCCGGCGGGGTCACCATCAGCCAGTCGACGCACGTCGTGGTGTCCTCGTCCGGGGCTACGACGACGTCGGCGAAGGTCGCTCCGGCAGGCGTGTTCTACCCGAACTGTGCTGCCGCCCGCCGCGCCGGCGTCGCGCCACTGATCATCGGCGAGCCGGGGTACCGCTCCGGCCTGGACCGGGACGGCGACGGCATCGCCTGCGAATGACCGCCCTCGAGCCCGGGACGACGTGCCGGGAACCGGCCCTCGAGCTCCGGTCCGGGTCCCGTCCGGCGGATCAAGGCCCTGGCGTCGGAGCCGAGAGACAGGAGCCGAGACGTCAGGGGCTGACCCGCTCAGGGGCCGAGACGTCAGGGGCCGAGGAGGGCGGTGAGTCGAGCGGTGTCGGACGCCGTCCAGCCGGCTGGAGCGTCGATCGCGGCCCAGGCCGCGACCGCGGCTGTGTGGAACTGGTGGCCGTGCCCGGGCGGCGCGCCGTAGGCGAGCGCCAGGTCCGCGGTCACCTGCAGGAACGTCACCACCGGGTACCAGCGCATCGCCGGCAGGACGTCTCGGCCGGCCCGTTCGCGGAGCCAGTCCGGCTCCTCCCAGAGCAGCCGCGGCGACCACCAGGTCACCGGATCGGTCGCGTTCTGCAGGTAGACCACCCGGGGGTAGGACCAGCTGGCCGGCGCTGCGTCGAGGTCCTCGGAGCGGGACACGAACCGCACCGACGAACCTCCGTGATACACCGGCAGTACCTGCGGGCTGGGCCGGTCCCGGTCCCGTTCCAGCCGCGACCAGAGCGGATTCGCGTTGGTCGGACCGGACCACAGGACACCGTCCGTCGTGGCCAGGACGTCGTCCAGGCCACGGAAGCCGGCCTCCGAGCCGAGGGAACCCAGGCTCTCGGCGAACACCAGCAGCTTGGGTCGGTGCGCCGGCGGGAGTTGCTCCCAGCGGGCGTGCACCGCGTCGAAGAGCTCGGGCCCGGCGACGGCTACCCGGTCGCGTTCGCTCAGGAACGAGATCCAGCTCGGCAGAAAGGAGTACTGCATGCCGACGATCGCGGTGTCGCCGTGGTGCATGTACTCCAGCGCCGCGGCCAGGTAGGGGTCGACCCAGCCGGTGCCGGTGGTGGTGACCACGCAGAGGACCGAGCGGCCGAAGGCGCCGGTCCGCTCCAGTTCACGGACGGCGAGTTGGGCCGAGGCCGCGCTGTCGCCGTCCGCGCGCAGCCCCACGTAGACCCGGATCGGCTCCTTGACCTGGGCCTGGGCCCGCTGCGCGGACGCGAGGTCGGTGGCCCCGGAGGCCGCGAACCGGCGCAGCGCGGCGGCGTCCGGACCGCCGGAGACGAAGGTGCGCCCTTCCCGGCCCAGGGACGCGAACGACACCAGCGATACCGGGCTCCCGGACCGCATCGCGGACGCGGGCGGCCGCAGGTGGGCGTCCTGGGCGTCGTTCACCGCGGCCGAGATCCGGTTCGCGGCCTGCAGGAAACCGCCGAGAGCCACGCCCTCCGTGACGCCCACCAGGACGAGCAGCCCGGCGGTGACCCCGAGCACCTCCTGCGGGCCGGCCGGGAGGGACCGTCGGATCAGTGCCACGACGCGAAGGACGCCGCGACGCACCAGACGGGTGACCGCCACCAGCGCCGTCACCAGGACGAGCGTGACGCCGGGGACCCGCAGGTAGGTCCAGCGGCCCGGAGGGCGCTGGGCCATCAGCTCGAAGATGTCCCGCTGCCAGACCGACCCGGCGTAGAGGGACACTGCGACGAGCAGGACCGCTGCCGTGATCGAGCTCCGCACGAGCAGCCTCCGCACGGGCCGCGCGGGGAACCACCGCCTCGGCACGACCCGGACAGCCAGCCAGCCGAGCGCGACCCCGATCGCGTAGCCGGCCGTGGAGGTGACCGCGCTGATCAGGCTCTGGGCCAGCCAGGTCCGGGGGAGCAGCGACGGTGTCAGCGAGATGCAGAAGAACAGCAGCCCGACAACGACACCGCCACGGCTCGGCCGGGCGGCGACGGCCCGCTGCGAGATCGCTTGGACGGAGGGCGCGAGTTGGCCTCGGACGGCGTCGGCACCCCACCTGACCTGCCCGGCGCCCCGTTCGTCGCGTACCGCGACACCGGCGGCCGGGTACTCCCCGTCCTCCGAAGCATGCCCCCCCGCAAGCTGGCTCACCTGAACCAGCATGCCTCTCGGTCCCGGCGCGGCACCAGAGCGTCATCGCCCGCGTCCGTCAGGTGACGGGCAGGTCAGACCTGCAGGACGCCGCCCTCGTGGGTGAGCGTGTCGGCGTCCGGGTCGTCGAACCAGCGGCCGCCCTCGGCGAGGTAGCGGAACCGGTGCGCGCTGCCCGGGCGCACCGAGACCGCCACGCTGCGGGTTCCGTTGGTGCGTCGGACCAGTAGGTGGCGCCCCGGCTCCCAACCGTTGAAGTCGCCGACGACCGAGACCTTGCCAAGTGTCTCGGTGTCCGGCAGGACGAACGTCACCCGGACCTGTTCCCCTCGGTGCTGACGGCGGATCATCGGGTGCAGACCTCCTCACATCGGCCGCGTCCTTCGAGTGGTGCTCCCGGGAAGATTCTCGTCCGCCCTGGGGCGGAAACCGCGAACCTGACGTTCCTTCGACGTGTCGCCCGACCCGCGTCGGCTCCGCCCGACACGAGGGCCGGGTGCGTCACCCCGGAGAGGCCGGCAGCCAGGCTCGTGCCGGTTCGCCGGAAGCCCGACTTCCGCCGTTCTGCGGACGCTCTGGAAGCTGCTGCGGCACACTCGAAACCTCGGCCGGCTCGCTCCGGCTCGTCCCACGAAGGAGCCCAGTGCCTGCCGCCGACGGAGTGGACGACCGCGCACGCCGGGTGGCCGCGCGGCTCCTGGCCTCCCGCTCGCGCCGGTCCGGTGCGGCGCGAGCGGCGAGAGGGGATGCCGCCGTCCGCGGGCATCCCGGCGCCCCCCGGCTCGCCAAGGTGCTCCGCCTGCTCGAGGTCGAGGGTTGGGTGAGCCTGGCGCAGGTGAAGCGGCCCGGCGCCCCGGAGGGGCCGCCGATCGACCACCTGGTCATCGGCCCTGGCGGTGTGGTCGTGGTCGACAGCGCGGCGTGGGCGGGCCGGGTCGAGGTGAGTCGAGGCGTCCTGCAACAGAACGGCGTCCGGCGCGAACGGGAGACGACGGCCGTCGCCCAGGCCGCCGGCGGTATCGCCGCGCTGCTGCTTCCCCAGCACCGCACGGCGGTGCACGCCTTCGTCTGCGTCCTCCAGCACGACCTCGGCGAGCAGATCGTGGCACCCGGCGTGCACGTGGTCGGGGTGTCCGGGCTGGCCCGGGCGCTGCGCTCGCTGCCGCACCGGCTGCACCCCGCTGAGGTGCTGCACCTCAACACGGTCCTCCGGCAGACCCTGGTCGAGGGCGAAGGTCCGGAGCAGCTGACGACCGCCGAGTTCGACACCGGTCAGGTGAGTGTGCCGACGGGCGGGGCCGGGCACCCGGGCACCGGCAGCCGCGAGCCGGACCCGCAGCACCTCGCCCCCGGCGCGGGCCGGCGGTCCGCGGCCCGCTCGGCCGGGCGACGGCAGCGGGCCCGCCGGCCGTGGTGGCACAGTTCCCGGGTACTGCTCCCCCGCCTGCTGCTCGCCGTCCTGCTGCTCGGGGCGGGCGTCGCGCTGGGCCCGGGCGTCGTCCGGACCTTCTCGGACGCCGTCGGCGGGGCTGCGGTGGTGACCGTACTGCCCTCGGGGGCCGGCGACGCCGGCGCCCCGGACGGCGATGCCGGCCCGATTCGGACGGTCGTGCCGCCGATGTGGTCCGGCGGTTCCGCACCGGTCCAACCGATCCCCCCGGCGGTGACCGCGCACGAGGAGCCGCTGGGCTCGCTGGCGCCGGTCCAACGCGCCGGTCACACCTCGCCGCCCGGGCCCACCGAGGGGACGGCGCCCCACCTCTGAGCCCGTCCGACGACCCGGGGCTGGTCCGCCGGAAGGGGCCGGAATGCCCGAGGGCGCCGCGCCCCCCCGCACGAACGCCGTAGGGTCGGCTCCAGTGACGGGAGGGCCCAGCCGGGGTGCCGGACGAGCGGATGGGTGAGAGATCGGGTGTCCGACGGGAACGACTTCGGGGCCGGGACGGGACTGATGGTGGCCCCGCGCCGCAGCGCCCTGGCCAAGCTCGCCGGCAGGGCCGGCTGGAACCTGATCGACCAGATCCTGAGCACCCTCACCAACGCGGTGCTCAGCATCCTGGTCGCGCGACAGGTCGACCAGTTCGGTACGGGGGCGTTCAGCGTCGCGTTCCTGCTGTTCAGCCTCGGGATCGCGGTGGAGCGGGCCCTCACCGGGCAGGTCCTGACCATCCGGCACAGCGCCGCCGCGGCCGACGAGTGGCCGGCGATCGCGTCCCGCGCCCTGGGCACGGTCGCCGTCCTCGCCGTGCCGGCAGGCGCCGCGATGGTCGTGGCGGGCATGCTGCTCGGCGGCGTGCTGCGCTGGCCGCTCATCGCCGTCGGGGTCACGCTCGGGCCGCTGCTCATGCAGGACACCGTGCGGAGCATCTTCTTCGCCCAGTCCCGGGCCCAGTTGGCGGCGATGAACGACGCGGTGTGGGCCGTCGTCCAGTTCGCGGTCATGGGCGTGCTGATCGTGGGTGGCTGGGCGACCGCCGGCAGTCTGGTGTTGGCCTGGGGCGTCTCCGCGGGGGTGTGCGTGGTGGTGGCGGCTGCCCAGCTGCGCGCCGTCCCGAACCCGCGGGCCGCCCGCGGCTGGGTGCGTGAGCACGGCGACCTGCTCGGCTACCTGCTCCCCGGCACGCTGATCGCCAGCGGTGGCGACAAGTCGGCCTACCTGATGGTCGGGGCGATCGTGAACGCCGCGGCGGTGGGTTCCGTCAACTACGCCCGCCAGCTGCTGAGCCCGCTGCTGATCATCACCCAGGCCGCCGGGAGCTTCGCGATGCCCGAGATCGCCCGACGGGCGCACCTGTCGCCCCGGACGCGGTGGCTGGCCGGTGTCGGGATGGGGGCGGTGATGGGCCTCGCCGCGCTGGTGTACCTCGTGATCATTCTGGCGTTGCCGGATGCGATCGGGACGATCCTGTTCCACGACACCTGGGCCGGTGCCCGCTCGGTGCTGCTCCCGATGGGCTTGTTCTCGGTGTCGGCGAACATCTCCTTCGGCCCGTTCATGGTCATCGCGGCGACGGGTCACGCCAAGCGGACATTCCGGATCACCGTCCTGCAGACCACGCTGATGGTGACCCTGATGCCGCTGGGAGCCATCCTCGACGGGACCGCGGGGGCGGCGTGGGGGCTGTTCATCGGCAAGGTGATCGAGCTCCCCTTCTGGTTCGCCGCGCTGCGGACGGCGGCCCGGCTGGGGCCCGTGGTCCGGCCGACGGAGGGCGACGCCGACCTCGGGTCGGGTGCTGTGGCATGATGTGCGACGTGCGCATGACGTTCAGCCCGCTGAACTCCCAGTGGTGGCCCGCCTCCTAGGCGGACCCTTCGCGCACGTCCTGCAGCGGCCGCCTCGATCGAGGCGGCCGTCGTCGTCCCCGGCCTCCCTCGATCGTCCTGACGATCCACGGAGACCCGATGCCTGACACTCCCGACCTGCTCCGCGTCCTGGCCGCGCTGGCCACCGACCCGGCTCCGCCGCCCTTCGCGCTGCTGCGCCGCCGTGGCGGGGCAGTCGAACTGCTCGTCGGCCGCCGCGCGGACGTGCTGGACGTCGACCGCCTCGCCGACGTGCCGCTGCCTGCTCCCGGGGCGCCGCCGGTACTGGCGTTCGTGCCGTTCCGGCAGGTGCGCGAGCTCGGCTTCGTCCATCACGACGATGGCGCACCGCTGCGGTGCCTGGTGGCCCGGGCGTACGGGACGCTCCCGGTGGAAGCCGCTGCCGCCGCCCTCCCGGACGACGACGTGTCCCTCGCCGGCGCGTCGTTCGACCTGGACGACGACGCCTACGCCGAGATCGTGAAGCGCGTCGTCGAGGAGGAGATCGGTCGGGGCGAGGGCGCCAATTTCGTGATCCGTCGCGAGCTGCGTGCCCGGCAGCCCCTGCCGCCCGCCCGGGCCGCGTTGGCCGTCGTCCGGCGGCTGCTGGAGCGCGAGCGCGGCGCCTACTGGTGCTTCGCCGCCCACCTGCCGGCTCCCGCCGGCTCCGGTCGGGTGCCGGCGGAGCCCGCTGGTGCCCTGACCCTGGTGGGCGCGACGCCGGAGCGCCACGTCACCGCCCGGGCCGGGGAGGTGGTGATGAACCCGATCAGCGGCACCTTCAGGTACCCGCCGGGCGGCCCGACCCGGGCGGGCCTGCTGCGCTTCCTCCGCGACACCAAGGAGGTCGAGGAACTGTTCATGGTCGTCGACGAGGAGCTCAAGATGATGAGCCGCCTCTGCGATCGCGGCGGCCGGGTGGTGGGCCCGGACCTGGCCCCGATGGGCCATCTCGCGCACACCGAGTACCTGCTCACCGGTCGCAGCGACGCCGACCCGCGCGACGTCCTGCGCGGCACCATGTTCGCCGCCACGGTCACCGGCTCGCCGGTGGAGAACGCCTGCCGGGTGATCGCGCGGCACGAGTCCACGGGCCGCGGTCACTACGCGGGGGTGGCCGCGTTGCTGACGGCGGGCGAGCGCGGGGTGGAGCTGGACGCACCGATCCTGCCGTTCTCGCCCCGTTCTGGTTGGAGGAGCAGGTCGAGATCCGCGACCCGCGCCTGGCCGGCCGGGCGGCGCTCGTGGTCGACGCCGAGGACGCCTGGACGTCGATGCTCGCCCACGTGCTGCGCCGGCTCGGCATGCGGGCCCGGGTCCGCGGCTGGGCGGAGGTCACCCCGGCCGAGATCGAGGCGGCGGACCTGCTCGTCGCCGGTCCGGGCCCGGGGGACCCGCGGGACGTCGGGAGTCGCCGCATCGCCGCCTTGCACGGCCTGATCGCCGCACGGACCGCCCGGGGTGGGGCACTCCTCGCGGTCTGCCTCAGCCACCAGGTCCTCGCCGGGCTGCTCGGGCTGCCGCTGGCCCCGCTGGTGCGCCCGTACCAGGGGACGCAGCGTCGGGTCCGCGCCTTCGACCGTGAGGTCAGGGTGGGCTTCTACAACACGTTCACGGCTCGCCTGCCGCCCGACGCGCGGCGGCTGCCGCCCGGCGTCCAGATCTTCACCGACGGCACGGGCGGCACGGACGGCGAGATCGTCGCCCTGCGCGGGCCGGGGTTCGCGTCCGTCCAGTTCCACCTGGAGTCGATCCTGTCGCCGGATGGTGGCGACCTCTTGGGCGAGCTGGCCGGGGAGCTGCTGGCGGGCTGCCCGGGAGGCGTGTCGTAGGGCTCTGCTAACGTCCGCGTCGCCAGCTGGTGATCAGCGCGTCGATCGAGTCTGGAGGGGCCGTGCCACGTCTCGTCCGCCTGTCCGCCGTCGCCCTGCTCGCCGTCCTCGCGCTGGCCGGCGCCGCCACCCCGGCGGCCCCGGCGGCGCAGGCGGCGTCGCCGGCCCCGTCGCCGGCCCCGTCGCAGCGCGCGACGTCCGCGACGCCCGCGACGGCGAGTTCGACGCTCCGCGTCGGGATCAAGCCCCTCGATCCGTTCGTCGTCCAGCGGGGCCAGGGCCGGTACGGCGGCTTCAGCATCGAGCTGTGGAACGAGATCGCCCGGCGCAACAACTGGTCGACGACCTACGTGTGGCACGGGGGTCTCTCCCAGCTGCTCGACGACGTCCAGGCGGGCAGCGTGGACGTCGGGATCGCGGGGATCTCGATCACCAAGGAGCGTGAGGAGGTCCTCGACTTCAGTTACCCGATGTTCACCGCCGGCCTGCAGGTGATGTCCCGGCCGACGGGCGGCTCGGGCTGGGCGGCCGAGCTCAGCGGGTTCGGCACCGCCGGCGTGGGGCGGTATCTCCTCGCGCTCGTCGTCGTCCTGGTGCTCGCCGGCAACGTGGTGTGGCTGGCGGGCCGGGTGCGTGCCCGGATCGACGGCCGGACCGGCCAGCGCTACCTGCCGGGCGTGGGGTCGGGCATGTACAAGGCGGCCGGGGTGGGCCTGGTCGGCGACTTCGGGGTGGGCGATCCGGTCAGGCCGGTGGCCCGGTTCGCGGCGATCTCCTGGTCGATCATCGGGATCTGCTTCGTCTCGCTGTTCACGGCCGCGGTCACCACCCAGCTCACCGTGCAGTCGATCCGCTCCGACATCGCCGGCGTGCAGGACCTCCCCGGGCACCGGGTGCTCACCGTCGAGGGCACGTCCGCGCAGCGGTACCTCACCGAGCACGAGATCCCCTTCCGGACCGTGACGACGATCGACAAGGCGTACCCGCTCCTGGATTCCGGGGAGGTCGACGCGATCGTCTTCGACGCGCCCGTGCTGCAGCACCGGACCGCGGTGAGCCGTGGCACGGCGGAGGTGCTCGTCGGCGGGGTGTTCGCGCACGAGGACTACGGGATCGCGTTCCCCTCCGCGAGCTGGCTGCGCAAGAAGGTCAACACCACCCTGCTGGAGATGCAGGCCGACGGCACCTACGACCGGCTCTACGAGTACTACTTCGGCAACGACGTTCCCCGCTAGGTCGGCTGCCGGTGAGGATGGTCGCCATGCGCATGGTGGCCTCGGATCTCGACGGCACGATCGTCCGGCGGGACGGGACCATCTCCGCCCGGACCCTGGCTGCCCTTCGCGCCTGCGAGGCGAACGGGGTGGCGGTCGTGTTCGTCACCGGGCGGCCCCCCCGCTGGATGGCGCCGATCGCCGAGGCCACCGGCCACCGAGGCCTTGCCGTGTGCGGCAACGGCGCCGTTCTGTACGACCTGGGCGACGAGCGGATCGTCAGTACCCGGACGCTCCCGCCGCAGGCGGTGCTCGACGCCGTCGCCGCCGTCCGGACGGTGCTGCCGACCGGGGTGTTCGCGATGGAGACGATCTCGGGGTATCGCCGCGAGCCGGGGTTCCTGGCGCATCATGAGGCGGCCCGGGGGGCACGGGTCGGCACGGTGGCCGAGCTGCTGGACGACGACCCCGCGGTCCTCAAGATCCTCTGCCGGGTGGAGGGCGTCACGGCCGACCCGATCCTGGCCGCGGCGCGGGGCGTCCTGCACGGGATCGCCGAGCCGGTGCACAGCGACAGCACCGGATCCATGATCGAGATCTCGGCTCTCGGCGTCAGCAAGGCGTCCACGCTCGCGCTGGTCGCGCGGCAGCGGCAGATCGAGCCCGCGGACGTCGTCGCCTTCGGTGACATGCCCAACGACGTCCCGATGCTGCGCTGGGCAGGTTACGGCTACGCGATGGCCGACGGTCACCCGGAGGCCATCGCGGCGGCCGACGAGATGGCGCCGCCCTGCGCCGACGACGGTGTCGCCCAGGTCCTGGAACGGCTCCTCGGCGTCCGGTCCAGGACCGGGTGATCCGCTCTACAGGTACTGGCCGGTGTTGCGGGACGGTGGGGCCTCCTCGGCGCCCATCGGGCCGCCCGGTCCGGTCAGGTGACCGGGCAGCGCGCGGCGCATCTGCTCCAGCTGGGCGCGGGCCGCCATCTGCTGCGCGAACAGCGCGGTCTGGATTCCGTGGAACAGCCCCTCGAGCCAGCCCACGAGCTGAGCCTGCGCGATCCTCAGCTCGGCGTCCGACGGGGTCGCGTCCTCCGCGAACGGCAGCGTGATGCGGCGCAGCTCGTCGACCAGCTCGGGAGCCAGACCCTGCTCGAGCTCGGCGATCGACTTCTCGTGGATGGCGGCCAGTCGAACCCGCCCGGCCTCGTCGAGCGGCGCCGTCCGGACCTCCTCAAGCAATTGCTTGATCATACTGCCGATCCGCATGACCTTGGCCGGCTCCTCGATGAGCTCGGCCGGGCTGCGGTCACCCTCCTCGGTGTGGCCGGTCACGGCCATTCCCTCCGGGGTCACCACGACCACTCGTTCGCGGGCGTCGCTGCGGTCCGGCGCGGGCTGGTTCGCCGATGCGTCCGTGGGCTGACTCATAAGTCCATCCTGCCTGACGCGCCCGGCCCGGACCGCCGGAAGGTGCCTGACTCACCGGGTCCGGTCACGGCCCGCGGCCTTCAGCCGAGTCCGGCGAGGACGTCGAGCAGCCGGTCGACGTCCTCGCCCGAGGTGTAGCACGAGACGCTCGCCCGGACCGCCGATCCGCTGTCCCGGATGCCGAGCAGCCCGGCCAGTTCCCAGGCGTAGTTGTGCCCGGACCAGACGTTCACCCCGGCCGCCGCGCAGCGCCGGGCGACCTCGTCCGGGTCGAGGCCGCGCACGCGGAACCACACCGTCGGGGCCAACCGTGCGGGCGACCCGATCCGTTCGACGTGGTCCATCCCCCCGATCCCGGCGAGCATCCGCTGCAGCAGGGCGGCCTCGTGATCGGCGACCGCGTCCAGGGAGGCCAGGATCCGGTCCCGCCGGGGCAGCGCGGGGTCCGGGTCGGCGAGCCCGGCGAGGTGGTCGACCGCGGCGGCCAGTCCGGCGTGCTGGGCGAACGGAGAGGTCCCGTGCTCGAAGCGTTCGGGGACCGTGTCCGGCGACGACGCCAGCTTGTCCGGGCGGATCCGGGCAAGCACGGCGGGATCGCCCGCGACGGCCGCCAGGTGCGGGCCGGACCACTTGTAGGCGCTGGTGGCGTAGAGGTCCGCGCCGAGTTCGGTGATGTCGACCGGTCCGTGCGGGGTGGCATGCACGCCGTCCACGTAGACCAGCGCGCCGACCCCGTGGGCGGCGTCCGCGACCCAACGGACGTCCGGCCGGGTGCCGACCACGTTCGAGGCGGCGGTCAGCGCGATCAGCCTGGTCCGTTCGGTCAGCAACGACGTCACCGCCTCCGCCGGGAGCTCGAGCTCGGGGAGCACCGGATCGGCCCAGCGGACGGTGACGCCGGCGCGGCCGGCCGCCTGCACCCATGGCCGGACATTGCCCTCGTGGTCGAGCCGGGTGACGACGATCTCGTCGCCCTCCCGCCAGGTCTTGGCCAGCCCGTCGGCGAACCGGTAGGTGAGTGCCGTCATGCTGGGCCCGAGCGCGACCCCGTCCGGGGACGGCGCACCGAGCAGGTCGACGACGGCCGCCCGGGCGTCGCGGGTGTGCTCGTCGGCGTGCCGCGAGGCCGCGAAGAATCCGCCGTGGTTGCCGATCCCCCGGCTGTAGGCCCGGGCCTCCGCCTCGATGACGGTCCGCGGGACCTGGGTGCCGGCCGCGCCGTCCAGGTAGGCCCAGCCGTCGGTCAGCGCCGGGTAGCGGTCACGCACGGCATTCACGTCATAACCCATGAGCGCAGCGTAGGCCGGGTTGCGGCAGGATGGTCGGCATGAGTGAGCGCGTCGAGCTGGAGAAGCTGCTGGAGGCCGCGGCCGGGTTCGGCACCGTCCCGATGCTGCTCACCACGGACGCCGACGGCCGGCCACGCGCGTCCGCGGTGTCCGTGACCTGGCACGGGATCAGCGCCCGGGTGCGCGCCGGGCGCAAGTCGGTCGCGAACGCGGCCGACCGGCACCTGGTGAGCCTGCTCTGGCCGGCGCCACCGGGGGAGCGGTTCGCACTCCTGGTGGACGGGATCGTGACCGCTGTCGAACCGGACGACGACCCGCGCACGGGCGGGTTCGTCACTGTCGAGGCGGTCGGCGGCATCCTGCACGTGGTGACCCGCCCGCACGGCCAACCGGCCTAGGCCGCCGGGCCCGGCGTCACCGGACCCCGCGCGGGTGGTGGGTGTTCCGGGGTCAGCGCACCCGGAGCAGCACCTTGCCCACGTGACCGGATTCCTCGACCAGGTGGTGCGCTTCGGCGACGGCCTCGAGCGGGTAGATCCGGTCGATGACCGGCCGTACCGCGCCGTCCGCGAGGAGCGGCCAGACGTGCTCGAGGACGCTCGCCACCACCGCCGCCTTCTCGGCCGGCGGCAGGGCACGCAGGGTGGTGGCATGGACCGTCGCGCGTTTGGCCAGCAGCAGGCTCAGGTCGAGCTCGCCGGTCCGGCCGCCCTGCAACCCGATCACGACGAGGCGCCCTGACGTGGCGAGCGCCCGGACGTTGCGGGGGAGGTACCGCCCGCCCATGTTGTCGAGGATCACGTCGGCACCGCGGCCCGCGGTGGCCCGCCGGACCTCCTCGACGAAGTCCTGCTTCCGGTAGTCGATCAGAATCGTCGCCCCGAGTTCGGCGCAGCGCGCCAGCTTGGTCGCCGTCCCCGCGGTCACCGCCACGGTGGCGCCGACCTGCCGGGCGAGCTGCACCGCCATCGTGCCGATGCCGCTCGACCCGCCGTGCACGAGCAGCGTCTCACCGGGGCGCAGGCCGGCGAGCATCATCACGTTGCTCCAGACGGTGCAGGTGACCTCGGGCAGGGCTGCGGCGTCGACGAGTGGGACGCCGTCGGGCACGGGCAGCAACTGCCCGACCGGGACGGCGACCCGTTCCGCGTACCCACCGCCGGCCAGGAGGGCGCACGCCCGACCGCCCACCCCCCACCCCGAGACCTGCGGCCCGACCTCGACGACCGTGCCGCTCGCCTCGAGGCCCAGCCACTGCGGTGCCCCGGGCGGCGGTGGGTAGAAGCCTTGCCGTTGCAGGATGTCGGCGCGGTTGACGGCGGTGGCCGCCACCTCGAGCACGACCTCGCCCGGCCCGGGGGTGGGCTCGGGGACGTCGGTCAGCGCGAGCATCTCGGGACCGCCCGGAGCGGTCACGACCACGGCTTTCATGGCACGAATCTAGTGCTCCGCACCCTGTGGCGGACCCCTGCCGGCTACTCGTGCACACGACCAGGGACGTGGTTTCCGTGCCGCCGTCGACCCTGGCGGTCGACGGCGGCACGGAGCTGGCGGGCCGGGACAGTGAAAACTAGTTGAATCCTTGTCGACCGGCTGAGTCCTACAGTAAGGCATCCCTCGGCAAAATGGTGTATTCAGCCAAGAACTACGTTACGTAGTGGTGTCGTGGCAATCCGAAGGCTGGCTCGAGGCCTCGATGAAGCGTTCAGCCGTGGCCGCGTCCTCGGCGGTGTCGAGGTCCAGGGCTTCGGCGTGACCGACCGGCACCTCCACGATGCGCAGTCCTTCGGTGATGGTACGTAATGAGCAGCCGACGACGTCGAGCCCGGCCAGTCGGGCCCGCAGGGCCCGCTCCCGGTAGACGGCGAGAAGCGGCTGCCGGCGTCCGTCCGGATCGCGGCCCAGGGCGG
>DATDMG010000118.1:0-16427 GCA_036518955.1 Kineosporiaceae bacterium
CGGGTTCGGTACCCGCGGCCTGCGCGTCGTCCTGGGTGCCGGTGCGTGCGACCGCCTCGACCGCGGTGAGGCCGACGGGGCGGACACCGGGTGCGGCGGGCTCGGGGCCGGTGAGGTCGATGGTGGTGATCCCGCGGGTCGCCGGGTCGCCGGCACCGTCGCGCGAACCGCCCACCGCGGTCAGGCGCGGCGTTCCGGCGGGTGCCGCCGGGCGTGCCCCGGCCCGCTCCAGGGCCGGCACGCCGGGTACCGGGGTCGGGCCCGGCCCACCGGCGGGGTCGAGGGCGGACTTCGCGGTGCGCGGTTCCGGAGTGCGCGGGGTCGGCCCGGCCTCGACCGCGACCCGGCCGGTGAGGAGCGTCGCGGGCAGCGTGATCCGGGCGGTGACGCCGATGACCGGCGAGGGCACGAGCACGACGTCGATGCCTGTCGTCCGGGCCAGCTCGCCGACCACGAAGTGGCCGAGGAACTTGGTCGGGGCGGCGATGAAATCGCCCTCGCCCTTGAGCCGGGCGTTCGCGACGCGCAGGTCCTCCACGCTCATCCCGATCCCTTGATCCGTGATCGCGATGAGGTAGTTCTCGCCGAAGAGCCGCCCCTGCACCTCGACCTCGGAGTCGGGGGGTGAGAACGTGAGCGCGTTCTCCACCAGCTCCGACAGCAGGTGCACCACGGCGCCCACCGCCGACCCGGCCACCAGCACCTCGTCGACGCGGCGCAACGCCACCCGGCGGTACTCCTCGACCTCCGAGACGGCGGCCCGGACGACGTCGGCCATCGCCACCGGCGAGGACCACTGCCTCGGCCCGCTCTCGCCGACGAGCACCAGCAGGCTGGTGGCGTTGCGCCGCATCCGGGTGGCGAGGTGGTCCAGCTCGAACAGGTTCGACAGGGCGGTCGGGTCCATCTCCTCCCGCTCCAACCGGGTGATGAACCCGAGTTGGCGGCGGATCAGGTTCTGGTTGCGCCGGCCGAGGTTGGCCAGGGAGGTGACGACGCGCTGCCGCTGCAGCGCCTGCTCGGTGGCCAGCCCGTAGGCCGCGGACTGCAACCGGTCCAGCGCCGAGGCGACCGACGAGATCTCCCGGGTGGCCCGGGCGGGCACCGTGACCGGCTCCGGGGGCGTGGGGTGCTCGTCGTCCGGGTGGGTCAGGACGTGCCGCACGGCCGCGGGGAGGCGTTGGCCGGCGACCGCGTCCGCCTCCGCCGCCAGGGCCGCCAGCGGCCGGGTGATGGACCGCGAGGCGAGGACGGCGAGCATCACCGAGCCGCCGAGGCAGAGCAGCACCACCAGGACCAGGCCGGCCAGGCGTGCCGCGGAGTCGGTCTGCAGGTCGTGCGCACGGATCTGGATCGTGGAGCCGACATGGTCCTGCAGCTGGCCGACGTCGTCCAGCACCGTCGTCTGCCCGGACCACCACGACTGCGGGTTGACCAGCACGTGTCGGCCGTCCGCCGCGGAGAGGGCGACCTGCTCGAAGTAGCCGCTGGTCCGCGCGGCGCCGGTGTCGAAGACGAAGTCCGCCGCGGCGCGTTCGGAGCCCGTGGCCTGCCGGCGGAAGGCCGCCAGCGCCGCGTCCCGTGCCGTGCGCATCGCGGCGAACTGGATGAACTCGCCCTTGCCGAAGCCGCCCGCCGAGAAGACCCCGTTCAGGAACGCCCGCTCCTGGGCGGTGGCCTCCGACAGGTCCATCAGCGCCCGCAGGGCGGACGACGCCCGGCGCAGCTCGTCGTCCGCGACCCGTTCGAGACCGAGGTCGAGCCCCACCAGCGCGTTGATGCGCTGGGTGTAGTAGTCGAACGTCGCGGCCCGGGCGGCGGTCGACCCGTCCACGGCGGCCCGCAGTGCCGACAGCCCGTCGAGCTGCTGGAGGGTGGCGCGCAACCTCGTCTCGACGTCTCCGTCGCCGTCGGTCAGCCGGGTCACCGCGGCTCGTTGCGCGTCGACCTGCCCCCGGGCGGTGGCCAGCTCGTTGCGGAAGCTGGGGTTGCCCCCGAGGACGGCCGCGGCGAGGCCGCGCTCGGTCTGCAGCTGGTGCACCAGTCCCTGGACGGCGAGCGTCAGCCGCACGGACCGCTCGCTGTTCTGGGAGGAGCGGAAGTCGGTGATCTGCTGGCTGGCGACGATGCCGAGGAGGATCAGGACGACCAGGGCGGGGAGGGCGAGGATCCGCGCGACCCGGCGTCGGATGGTCGCGCTGCCGTCGAGGATGGCGAGGCGACGTGGGCTGGGCTCCTGCCGGTGCCCGCTCACCCGGTGACCGGGCCTTCTGCTCCGGCTTCGCTCTTCCTCGGCTGCGGCGACAGGCTCGTACCGGCGCTGCGGCGTGGACTCGGCATCTCCGCTCCATCTGGCGAACCGCTGTCTGTGGCAGAAGGTTGTGCTATAAGCACCGATCGGCCCGTTGAAGCCGAAAAGCTACCAGACCATGCATCTGCACGTGCATCCCCCCTCAAGGCTGCTCTACGTGGTCTTGACTCATCCTTAAGGTTGCTGCATACCTCCAGGTCAGCCCCCGTGGGCGGGTGGAGAGGGCAAACGGCGAGGTGACGGGCGGCTACCGGGCCAGCCTCCGACGCCACGGATCGGCATCCTGAGGCACCCGTCTGCGCGGGGAGCGCACCGGCCTGTTGATATATGGCCTTCATCACACCCTCAAGGTGCGAGGTCACGTGCTGTCCGCAGCCCGTCGTGCGGCGGTGGGTGCCGCCCTGCCGCCGGCGCTCAGTCGAGCGGGAGGTCCAGGGTGTGGCCGGTGTGCCGAGCCTTGGTGGCGAGGTACCGGGTGTTGGCGGGGGACAGGTGCACGGCCGTGGCGACCTGGCGCACGACGTCGATGCCGAGGCGGCCGAGCTGATCGGCCTTGTCCGGGTTGTTGCTCAGCAGGGACACCCGGCGGATCCCCAGGCAGAGGAGCATCTGCGCGGCCGGGGTGTAGTCCCGCTCGTCCTCGCCCCGGCCGAGGGCCAGGTTGGCCTGGTAGGTGTCCAGGCCGCGGTCCTGCAGGGCGTACGCGTCGAGCTTGCGGTACAGCCCGATGCCTCGCCCCTCCTGGCGCAGGTAGAGCAGGACGCCGCCGGCATCCGCGATGCGCTCGACCGCCTCCCGCAACTGGGGACCGCAGTCGCAGCGCTGGCTGCCGAGCACGTCCCCGGTCAGGCACTCGCTGTGCGGGCGGACCAGCGGGGGCGCCCCGCCGGAGCGGCCCGGGGCCCGCCAGTCGCCGAGCCCGAGGGCGAGGTGCTCGCGGCCGTCCGCGAGGCCGTTGAAGGTGATCACCGTTGCGGTGGTCGCGTACCCGTCGGCGAACCGGAGCGGGAGGCTGACCTGACGCCGCACCGTGGCCGCCGGGAGGTCGCCCGGGTCGCGGTCGCACGGGCCCGGTCCCCGGACCGACGCCAGCGGCCGGGCGGCGGACGGGCGGTGTGCGGCCTCGGTCATCGGCACCCCTTCGGTGGTTCGGCGGTCCTGGTTGCGGCACGGCCGCCCCGGCGCGCGGGCGGAGCGGCGGAGGTGCGCCGGATCGGGGACGTCGTCCTGCTCCGCTACGGCCTCGCCGACCGTTTCGACGCCAGCTGGCGCGCCAGGATCACGGCCGCGCCCGGCAGGCTGGCGACGAGGGCGAGCATCCCGTACACGATCGCCACGGTGAGGCCCTGCGTCGAGCTCAGCCCGGCCGCGCCGAACGCCCAGGCCGAGACGCCCTCGCGCGGTCCCCAACCGCCGACGTTGACGGGGACCGCCATCGCCATCAGGGCCAGCACCAGGAGCGGGAGCAACTCCCGCAACGGCGCGGTGACCCCCGCCGACCGCGCGGCGACCACGAACGTGGCGAGGTGACCAGCGATCACGGCGGCCGACGCCGCCAGGATCCGCGCCCGGTGGTCGCGGGCCAGCAGCCCGCGGCGCACGTCGGCGGGCCAGGCACGCACGCCGGACGCCCACCCTGCCGCCGCCGGCCGCCGCCGCGACCCGGCCGGCATCCGGTCGAGCGCGGCCGTGAGCGGCCCGAACGCGCGCCGCCACGGGAGCGGCCGGGCCGCCGCCACGATCAGCCCGGCGGCGATCGTCGCGGCTGCCACCGTCAGCACGGTACCCCTGCCGACCGACGCGCGCCCGGGTAGCGCCGGGTCGGTCACCAGCACCGACACCCCGACCGCCATCAGCACCACCTGGCCCGCGCAGCGCTCCAGGACGACGGCCTTGACCGCCCGGGTGACGTCCCCGGCCTCCCGGCCGTGCCGCACCGCGCGGTGGACGTCCCCGAGCACGCCGCCGGGAAGGACGGCGTTGAGGAACAGGGACCGGTAGTAGTCACCCACCGCTGCCGCGAGCGGCAGCCGGATCCCGAGGCCGCCCGCGATCATCGACCAGCGCCAGGCACTGAGCACGGTGGTGGCCGCACCCAGGGCGGTCGCCGCCAGCAGCGCCGTCCCGTCGACCTTTCGCAACCCGGCGAGGAACGGCCCGCTGCCGAGCCGTTGGGCGAGCAGCAGCAGGATGCCGGCACCGGCGAGGGGTCGCCCCCAGCGCCACGCCCGCCGCGCCCCCTGCCGGACGCGCGATCCGCCCGGCGGCCTGCCGGCCCCGTCCATCCTCGCCCTCCTCGTCGCCCGCGTCGTCCCGGCCCTGCCTCATCCGTCCGGAGGCCCCGGGGGTTGCCCTCCAGTACGCGGCGTCGGCGGCAAAGGGTTCAAACCCGGGTCGACGGCTCGTGACGGGCGGGTCAACAGCTCCCCTCGGGGGGTGGTCGACCGGGATCCGCGCCGGTGGGTACGGCCAGCAGGTCCTGGTGGTGCAGGACGACGTCCAGGGCACCGTCACGGACCTGGGCCAGTCGCCGGCGCAGGTAGGCGTCCAGCTCCAGGGCCGGGTCGGACTCGGCGGCGGCACCGACCCAGCCCCGCAGCCATTCCCCGGCCAGGTCGGCCTGGCCCGGACCGAGCCGCCAGGGCGCCGGACGGGTGCGGACCCGCGCGCCGCGCGCGGTGAACGCCTGGACGGCGGCCGGGACCGCGTCCGGGCCGAGCAGGTGGCGGCCGCCGACCATCCGGCGCTGGTGGGCGTTGAACGCGGTGACGACCGCGGCGTCGAGCGGCTCCGCCGGTGTGAGCTCGACCCGCCCCGAGACCGACAGCGTGAGCAGGGCCGTGACGCCGGCACCGACGCACGCCGCGGCGATCGCGTCCACCTCGCTCTCGGTGAGCAGGTCGAGCAGGGCCGACGCCGTCACCAGGCAGGCGCCGGCCAGATCGGCGGCGGTCACCGTGCTGACGTCGCCCTGCCAACTGCTCCTGGTGACCGCGGCGCCGTCTCGCCCGTGGCCCGGCAGGGCCGTGGCGGCATGGGCCAGCAGGTCGGGGTCCTGATCCCGCAGCACCCAGTGCTGGGGGCCGGGCAGCCGTGGCGCGAGCCAGCGGCCCATCGACCCGGTGCCGCAGCCCAGGTCGTGGACGACATGCCGGTGCGGCGCCCCGGTCCGGTGGTCCGGGCCGGGGACGGAGCCGGAGTGCGGGCCCGGGCCCGGGCAGCGGGTCAGGGCGGCGGCCGCCTGCCGCGCCAGGGTGTCCGAGCGGGCCCGGGCGTCGGCCTGCTCGCGCAGGTCCAGCCAGCGGCGGCTGAACCGCGCCGGAGCCCCGGCCGCCGCGGTCCGGCGCGGGTCACCCTCCGTGGCCAGCACGCTGGTGAGGACGGCGGCGAGGCGCGCCGCCGTCTCGTCCCACCCGGGCAGGACGTCGCGCCGACCGGCGGCCGCGGTCCGCAACCGGTCGCGCAGCGGCCGCTCGGTGAGCCAGGCCCGGAGCGCTGCCGCGAGCGAGTCGGCGTCCCCCGGCGGCACCAGCAGGCCCGGCACCGCGCCGTCGGGGGCGTGACCGAGTGCCTCCGGGATCCCGCCGACCGCGCTCGCCACGACGGGAACGCCGGATGCCAGGGCCTCGGTGACCACCATCCCGAACGGCTCGGCGAGGGAGGGCAGGACGAGCAGGTCCGCCTGCGCGTAGAGCCGGGTGAGTGCCGCACCCGTCCGCGGGCCGGGGAACGTGACCCGGTCGGCGAGCCCGAGAGCGTCCGCCGTGGACCGCACCCGGGCGGCGTGCGTGGGGTCGAGGTGGGTCGCGCCGACGCAGGTGCACCGCCACGCCAGGTCGCGCACCGACCCGAGGGCCGGGACGAGGACGTCGTGCCCCTTCCGCGGTGTGATCGAGGCGACGCACAGCAGTCGCGCGCCGTCGTCGGACGGCGTCGTCGCCGGAGCGTGGTCCACACCGGGGGGCACGACGTGCACCCGGTCGCCGTCGAGCCCGTGCAGCGCGAGCAGCCGGCGGGCGGCGGCCGCGCTGGTCGCGATCACGGCGTCCGCGGCCCGCAGCGTGCGGCGTTCGGCGGCGCGCCGCCGGGCGACCTGGTCCGGCCCCAACCCGGTCTCGTCGCCGAGCGGCAGGTGCGACAGCACCACCGCGCGCACCCGCGCCGCGGCCGGGACGACGACCTCGGGCGCGGCCGCCGCGACCAGGCCGTCGAGCAGCACCGCCGCGCCGTCGGGGACCGCGGCGAGTTCGGCGGCCAGCGCCTCGAGCGCGCCGGGGCCGGGTCGCGGCCAGGAGCCGGGAACGGCGCCGACCCGCACGCTCCAACCGAGGGCGGCCAGTTCCTCCACCACCCGGCGGTCGTAGCGGTTCCCGCCGCTCGGGGTCGCCGGGTCGTCCACCCCACCGGGCAGGACGACGTGCACGGACGTGGGCACGGACGCCGGCACGGACGCCGGTACGGGCACGGACGCCGCGGCTGCCCGGTCGCTCACACGGACCGCTCGTAGCTCGCCCAGGCGAGGTGCGACTCGTGCAGGATGACGTTGAGCGAGGTGACGCCGCGGGCGCTGGCGCCGAGGGCGCCCGCCGCGACCCGCTCGGCGAGCCGGTCGGCGACCGCCCGCGCCAGCACCTCCGTCGTGGTGTTCACTCCCGCGAACGCTGGGTCGTCGTCCAGGTTGCGGTAGGTGAGGTCGCCGACCACGTCGTGCAGCTGCTGGGCGGCCAGGCCGATGTCGACGACGATCCCGTCCTCGTCGAGGTCGGGCCGCCGGAAGGTCGCGTCGACGACGAACGTGGCGCCGTGCAGCCGCTGCGCGGGGCCGAACACCTCCCCGCGCAGGCTGTGGGCAATCATCATGTGGTCACGTACGGTCACACTGAACACCCGTGGTCACTCCTGGTCGGCCGGTGTCGACGCGAGAACGGGCAGCCAGGCTACCCGCCGTCGTAGCGGACCCGGAGGCACAGCCCCGGCGCCCGGCCGGCCGCCATCGCGGCGACCGCGGCGGGCAACTCCTCGAGCGCGCACTCGTCGGTGATCAAGGCGTCGTACCTGGGGTCGGCGAGCAGCTCCAGCGCGAGGGCGAGCCGGTCGGCGTGGCCGCGCCGTCCGCGTCGCGCCGGGGCGACCTGACCGACCTGGCTGCTGCGGACGACGAGCCGACGGGAGTGGAACGCCTCCCCGAGCGGGATGCTCACCGGGCGGTCGCCGTACCAGCTGAGCTCGAGCACGGTGGCCTCGGCCGCCGCCAGCTGCAGCGCCCGGGCCAGGCCCTCGGAGGTGGCGCTGGCGTGCACGACGAGATCGCGGTCGAGCGCGGCGTCCGCGGGGAGGGCGAACCCGGCGCCCAGGGCGCGGGCGACGTCGGCCCGGGAGGGATCGGGGTCGACCAGCTCGACCCGGACGCCCGGGAACCGGGCCAGGACCGCCGCCACGCAGCAGCCCACCATCCCCGCCCCGACCACGCTGATCCGGTCCCCGACGAGCGGTGGTGCGTCCCAGAGGGCGTTGACCGCCGTCTCCACCGTACCGGCGAGGACGGCGCGAGCGGCGGGCACACCGTCCGGTACCGGCACGACGGCGGACGCCGGGACCAGGTAGCGTGACTGGTGCGGGTAGAGGCAGAAGACCGTGCGGCCGAGCAGCCGTTCCGGCCCCTCCTCGACGACCCCGACGTTGAGGTACCCGTACCGCACCGGGCCGGGGAAGGTGCCCTCCTGGAAGGGCGCCCGCATCGCCTCGTACTGGCTCGGCGGCACCTCGCCGCGGAAGACCAGGCACTCGGTGCCTCGGCTGACCGCGGTGTGCACGGTCCGGACGAGCACCTCCTCCGGCCCCGGGCTGGGCACGGTCGTGGTGCGGATCTCTGCCTGACCGGGGGAGCATAACCAGTAGGCACGTGCGGGGGCGGTCATCGAGGGTCCTCTCGGGCCTGCCGGGCGCGCGGCCCCGGTGGCGGGCACCAGAACCGAACGGGCGCCGGATGCGTACTGGTCGTGGTGCGCCACCTTACGTGGGCGCGCCGTGCCCGCCAGCGGCGGAGAAGGAGGATCGATGACGCGGAGCAGCGGTCTCGCGGCACGGCCGTTCGCGGTGTCTGACGTACCGATCAGCCCGGCGCGCGCAGCCGCGTCGGTGCGCCGCCCGCGCGGCGGGACGTCCTCCCGTCGGCCGGGGACCGGGGTGTTCCCGAACCGACCACCGACCCACGTTCCGGCCGGTGGCTGGGTTCCGGCTGGTGGCGGGCTTCCTGGTGGCAGCCACCTGTCCGCGCTCGGCGAGCGGCTCCTGCGGGTGATCCGTGGGTTGCGGGGCGGGGCCGGCCTGCCGGCGGCGACCAGGTCGGCGGTGGCCGGGCAGTTCGCGCTGCTGGTGGTGCTGTCGGTCGTCGCCGGTCTGGACGTGTTCGGCTGGCTCGCCGGTCTGGGCGTCGTCCTCGGCACGTGCCGGCTGCTGGGCCGTGGCCTTCGCCGGACGCCGGCCTCGCGTCGCGGCTCGCGGCTCGGACCTGCCGACCTGGTGACCCTGGCCCGTGCCGTCCTGGTGGGCGGGGTGGCCGCCCTCGCGGTCGACTCGCTGACCCGCGCCGTCCCGGTCGCGGTGATGGTGCCGGTGACCGTGCTCGCCCTGCTCCTGGACGCCGTGGACGGATCGGTGGCGCGGCGGACCGGCACCTCGTCCGCGCTCGGCGCCCGGTTCGACATGGAGCTGGACGCCTTCCTGATCCTCCTGCTGAGCGTTCACCAGGCGCGCCCGCTCGGGGGCTGGGTGATCGCGGTCGGGGCGATGCGGTACGCGTTCGTGGCGGCCGGGTCGGTGTGGCCGTGGCTGCGGGGCGAGCTCCCGGGGAGGTACTCCCGCAAGGTGGTGGCCGCGGTCCAGGGCGTCGTCCTGATGGTCGCCACGGCCGGCGTGCTGCCCCTGCCCGTGACCCGGGCCGTGGTGGCCGGCGCGCTGGCGCTGCTGTGCTGGTCCTTCGGCCGCGACGTCGCCTGGTTGGCGCGGACGGCGGACGACCGCCGTCCGGGCGCCCCGGCCGCGCGGGTCCGGCGAACCGTCCGGTCCTGGGGGGCCGGCGATCGCGATCGCCGGGAGGTACGCCGTCGGCTCGCGGCCTGAGGCTACCGGGCTCACGGGGCGGGAACGTCCAGCTGTTGACCCCTATTCACCACAGAGTGTGGAGCTATGTGATACGTTCGGTAGTGCTCATCAGGGATGAAGGGGGATCGTCCGAGCCTCGAAAGAGGGTTGCATGACGCGGAAGAGCATCGCCGTCGGCATCGTGGACGGCCACCAGCTGTTCCTCGACGGGCTGACGGCCTGGTTCGCCACCCGGTCACCCGACGTGGAGGTGGCCGCCGCGGTCCGAAGCCTCCCGGACCTGTTCGCGTGCGCTCGCTTCCCGGTGGACGTGGCACTGCTCAGTCTGGACGGAGTCGACGACGTACCCCCCGCCGTCCGGGTCGCCACGCTGCGGATGCGCGAGGTGGCCACCGTGGTGATGAGCGCCGACCCGGACGTCGCGCTGGTGCGGGAGTGCCTCACTGCCGGCGCGCTCGGGTTCCTCGCGACCAGCGAGGACGCCGAGGTGCTGCTGACCGCCGTCCGCACCGCGCAGCGGGGCGAGACCTACCTGAGCGCGTCCGTCGCCGCCGTCCTGCTGGCGGGGGAGCGCACCAGCACCGCGCCGAACCTGTCGCACCAGGAGCAGCGCGTCCTCGTCCTGTACGCCAGCGGCCTGCCGATGAAGAGTGTGGCGCGGCGCCTCGGCGTGGGGTACGAGAGCGCCCGGTCGTACCTCAGCCGGGTGCGGGAGAAGTACGCCGAGTGCGGCCGGACGGCGTCGAGCAAGATTGATCTGCGGCGGCGTGCGGTCGAGGACGGCCTGATCTCCGGTCGCTGACCCGCCGCCCCACCAACGCCATGAGCGGGCACGCTGATGGTGATCATGCCGACGGGGTGAGGCGAGGCCCGGCGACGGCTCACCGGGCGGTCGCCAGGTACCGGTCGACGGACGCGCTGATCCGCTTGCCGTCGCCCATGGCCAGGATCACCGTCGCGGCGCCGCGGACGATGTCGCCACCGGCGAAGACCCCGGGCATCGACGACTGCCCGTCGGCGTCGGTCTCGATGTAGCCTCGCCGGTCGAGCAGCAGGTCCGGCGCTGTCGAGGTGAGCAGCGGGTTGGCGCGGGTGCCCACTGCGACGACGACGACGTCGCACGGCAGCACGTGCTCCGAGCCGGGGACCTCGACCGGACGCCGACGGCCGGACTCGTCCGGCTCGCCCAGCTCCATCCGGCGGCACTCCAGCCCCGTCACCCAGCGGCGCTCGTCGCCCAGCACCCGCACCGGCGCGGTGAGGAACGCGAACCGCACTCCTTCCGCCTCGCCGTGGTGCACCTCCTCGGCGCGGGCGGGCAGCTCCGCGCGGGAGCGGCGGTAGACGATCACTGCCTCCTCCGCCCCCAGCCGGCGGGCCGTCCGGACGGCGTCCATCGCGACGTTGCCGCCTCCCACCACCGCCACCCGTCGGCCCGCCAGGACGGGCGTCTCGGCGTCCGGCCGCCAGGCGCCCATCAGGTTCACCCGGGTCAGGTACTCGTTGGCGGAGTACACGCCCTTGAGGTTCTCCCCGGGAATGTCCAGGAACACCGGCAGCCCGGCGCCCACCGCGACGAACACCGCGTCGTACCCGGTGCGCAGCTCCGGAAGCGTGAAGGTTCGGCCGATGACGGCGTTGCACTCGATCCGGACCCCCTGCGCGACGAGGCGTGCCACCTCCCGGTGGACGATCGCCTTCGGCAACCGGAACTCCGGGATGCCGTACACCAGGACGCCGCCCGGCTCGTGGAACGCCTCGAACACGGTGACCTGGTGGCCGGCCCGCACCAGCTCCCCGGCCGCGGTGAGCCCCGCCGGTCCCGATCCGACGACGGCCACCCGACGGCCGGACGGAGGCGCCGGCGGGGGGACCTCGTGACGGTTGGCGGCCGCCCAGTCCGCCACGTAGCGCTCCAGATACCCGATGCCGACCGGTCGGCCCGGCACGCCGCGCAGGGTCCTCCCGCGCGGGCAGGCACCCTCGCACTGGGTCTCCTGCGGGCACACCCGCCCGGTGACGCCCGGCAGCGCATTGCCGTCGAGCAGGAGCTCGGCGGCCGCGTGCAGGTCACCTTCGGCGACCCGGCGGATGAAGCCGGGGATGTCCACGGCCACCGGGCACTCCCGCACGCAGTGGGCCTTCGTGCACAGCAGGCAGCGCTGCGCCTCGAGGAGCGCCAGCTCGGCGTCGAACCCGAGGTTCACCTCCTCGAAGCAGCGCGAGCGCGACTCGGTGTCCCGTTCCGGCATCTCCTGCCGCTCGATCGCGAGCCGACGCTTCGCCGGCAGGGGACCGAACGGGACGACGCCAGCAGGCGGCAGGGGAGCGGGGTGGGTGGGCATCAGGCCTCCTGGCAGGCGGTCCGGCGGGCGTAGGCCTCCCGTTCGAACGGGCGGTACGTGGTGAGTCGGTCGGCCAGCACGTCGAAGTCGACGGCGTGGCCGTCGAACTCCGGGCCGTCGACGCAGGCGTACCGGGTGCGGCCTCCGACGCTGACCCGGCATCCGCCGCACATGCCGGTGCCGTCCAGCATGATCGAGTTCAGTGAGACGATGATGGGGATGCCGTGCGGTCGGGTCACCTGCGCGCAGGCTCGCATCATCGGCACCGGCCCGACGGCGTAGACCTGGTCGACGTCCCCACCACGGCACACGTCGTCCAGCGCGGCGGTGACCAGGCCGGCACGTCCCGCACTGCCGTCGTCCGTGCACACCACGACGTCGCCGGCCGTGGCCAGCTCGTCGGCCAGCACGACCCACTCCCGGGAGCGTCCCCCGATGACGGAGGTGACCCGGACGCCGACGGCGGCGAGCGCCTGGGCGATCGGCCGGATCACCGCGGTGCCGACACCGCCCCCGACGCAGACGGCGTGCCCCTCCTGGATCAGATCGGTGGGTCGGCCGAGGGGGCCCGCGATGTCCGTGACGGGGTCACCGACGGCGAGGTCCGCGAGGTCGGCGGTACTCTTCCCGACCGCCTGGACGACCAGGGTGATCGTCCCGGCCTGCGGATCGGCGTCCGAGATGGTCAGGGGGACCCGCTCGGCGCCGTCCGCCCGGCGGACGATGACGAACTGGCCCGGCCGGCGCACCCGGGCGATGCGCGGGGAGTCGACGATGAGTTGGGTGACGGTGGGGGACAGTCGGGACTTCGCGCGGATGATGTTCACGCCGGGCACGCCTTCGCCGGGACGACAGGTCTGCGGCGAGTCTGCTGCCCCAGGGGGCGAGGTGGGCGGGCCGGAGGTCCTCCGACGACCAGCGGCCCGCCGGCCGTGGCCGTCTGCAGGATCGCGCTGTCGGGCATGATCACGGCCGGACGGTGTTAGCGGTCACATAGCTAGGTGCCCATAGGGATAGCTCGGTGGCGGCCTGGGAAGGGATTGTCGGTCGTTGGATGGGCCTGGGGGAATAACGGTTACTGCGGTCGGATCGGAGGTTACTCGCCGCATTCCCGCCAAGTGTCCTACGAGATCCTTATGTTATCGCTAACATCAGCGCGCGCTCGTCCACCTGTCGTCCGCCCGTCCGTTGGAGACGTCGATGCACCGTCGCATCCCATCCCGCCCCGGTCCGCACCCCGACGGCCGGACGCCGCGCCCCGGCCGGTTCACCGCGGTCTGCGCCGCCGCCGCGGTCGCTCTCGGGCTGGCGGTCGTGCCGGTCGCCCTCGGCGCCCCGGCGGCGGCGGCCACCCCGAGCGGCGCCGTCCTGGTCTACCCGCTGGACGAGACGTCCGGCTCCACGGTGAGCGATTCCTCCGGCAACGGCCGCACCGCGACGGTGCAGGGCGCGGCCTCCTGGGGCGGCCCGGAGGGCCTGTGGTTCAACGGGACGGACACGGCGATCAAACTCCCCGACAACGTGATGGCGGGGCTGACGTCGATCACGGTGGCGACGGACGTCTGGCTCGATCCGGACCAGGCCACGCCGTACTTCATCTACGGGCTGGGCAACTCCTCCGCCGGTGCCGGCAACGGGTACCTCTTCACCACCGGTGACGGGTACCGGACCTCGATCGCGACCGGGAACTGGTCGACGGAGCAGAAGACGTCCGCCTCCCGGAACCTGCCGCGGGGCACCTGGGGCCACCTCGCGTACACCCTCACCGGCGGTACCGCCGTGCTCTACCTGGACGGCGTCGAGGTGGGCCGCACGGCCGGCGTCACGATCACGCCCGGCGCCATCGGCAACGGGACGACGACCTCCAACGTCATCGGCAGGTCGCTCTACGCCAGCGACAAGCCGTTCACCGGCCGGATCCGGGACTTCCGGATCTACGACCACGCGCTGACGGCCGACGAGGTCGCCGCGCTCGCCGTGCGCGCCACCACCGAGGCGGTCACCGCGGACGCCGCGGCGCTCACCCTGGGCGACACCTCCGCGGTCAGCGCGAACCTCACCCTGCCGGCGACCGGCGCGGGCGGGTCGACGATCGCCTGGGCGAGCAGCGCGCCGTCCGTGGTCAGCGCCACCGGCGTGGTGACCCGGCCCGCCACGGGCTCGCCCAACGGGACCGCCACCCTGACCGCCACGCTGACCCGCGGCAAGGCCACCACGACCAAGGCCTTCACCGTCACCGTGCTCTCCCTCGCCGACGACCCGGGCGTGGTGAAGGCGGCCGCCGCCGCGCTCGCCGTCCCCGGACTGGACGACGTCCGCGGCAATCTCACCCTGCCCGTCACCGGCAGCGGCGGGACGTCGGTGAGCTGGACGTCGAGCAACCCGGCCGTCGTCACCGGAACCGGTGAGGTGCACCGCCCCGCCCCGGGGTCGTCGGCCGTGACCGTGACGTTGACCGCGACGGTGACGCTGGACGCCGCGAGCGCCACCCGCGACCTCACCGCCACCGTGCCGGCCCTGCCCGCGCCGGCGGCGCTGGAGGGGTACCTGTTCAGCTACTTCACCGGCGAGGGGACGGCGGACGGCGAGCAGGTCTACTTCGGCCTCTCCCGGGGCAACGACCCGCTGCACTGGCAGGACCTGAACGGCGGCAAGCCGGTCCTGGTCTCGACGCTGGGGGAGAAGGGGCTGCGCGACCCGTTCGTGATCCGGTCCCCGGAGGGCGACAAGTTCTACCAGATCGCGACCGACCTGCGGATCTACGGCAACGGCAACTGGGACGCCGCGCAGCGCACCGGCAGCAAGTCGATCATGGTCTGGGAGTCCACGGACCTGGTCCACTGGACCGACCAGCGGCTGGTCCGGGTCTCCCCGGACAGTGCCGGCAACACCTGGGCGCCGGAGGCGTTCTACGACCCCACCCTCGGCGCGTACGTGGTGTTCTGGGCCTCCACGTTGTACGACAACCCGGCGCACACCGGGGACACGTACAACCGGATGATGTACGCCACGACCCGGGACTTCCGCACGTTCAGCGAGCCGAAGGTCTGGATCGACCGGGGCTGGTCCGTGATCGACTCGACCATGATCAAGGACGCCGGCACGTACTACCGGTTCTCCAAGGACGAGCGGAACAACACCTCGAGCACGCCCAACAGCAAGTTCGTCTTCGAGGAGAAGAGCTCTTCGGTGCTGGGGAGCTACGCCCCGGTCGTCGAGGGCATCGGCAAGGGCGTGATCAACGCCGGCGAGGGCCCGCTGGTGTTCAAGGACAACACCGCGGCGAAGTGGCACCTGTTCATCGACGAGTTCGGCGGGCGCGGCTACGTGCCGTTCGAGTCCACCGACCTCGCGTCCGGCACCTGGACGCCGTCCACCGGGTACGCGCTGCCGACCAGCCCCCGGCACGGCACCGTGCTGCCCGTCACCCGCGCCGAGTACGAGCGCCTGCTGGCCGCCTACGCGCCCGGCCAGTTGGTCACGTCGGCGGCCCCCGTGACCGCCACGACCAGCGTCGGGGTCCCCCCGGTGCTGCCGGCCACGGTGAGCGCCACGTACGCCGACGGCAGCACCCGCGCCACCGCCGTCACCTGGGACGCCGTCCCGACGTCGGCCTACGCCGGCACCGGCACCTTCACGGTGTCCGGGACCCTGCCCGGCAGCGTCGGCGTGCGGGCGAGCGCGACCGTCACCGTGCAGCAGGACCCGATCCCGGTCCAGAGCCTGACCGTGACGCCGACCGCGGTGCGCCTCGGGGTCGGCGTCACCCGGGCGCTGACCGCGACCGTGCTGCCGGCGAACGCCAGCGCCCGCACGCTCACCTGGACCAGCAGCGCCCCCGGCGTCGCCACGGTGAGCCCGGCCGGCGTCGTCACCACGGTCGCCGCCGGGACGGCGCAGATCACCGCGCGGACGTCGGACGGCTCCCGGAGCGTCACCGTCCCGGTCGAGGTCACCACCGACATCCCCACCCACCTGGTCCTGCACTACACCTTCGACGACACCGGCGGCACGCTCGTCCCGGACGCCTCCGGGCGCGGCAACGACGGGGCCTACGTGAACTCGCCGACGTTCTCACCCGGCGTCCACGGCGGCGCCGTCACCCTGGCCGGTGGGGCGAGCGGCGCGGCGGCGCCGTACGTCACGATCCCGAACGGGGTGCTCCGCGGGGTCTCCGACATCACCGTCGCGGCCTGGGTGAAGTGGAGCGGCGGGACGGCCAACCAGTGGCTGTTCGGGCTCGGCCCGGACAGCAACCGGTACCTGTTCCTCAGCCCGCAGACCGCGGCGGCCGGGGCGCTCTACGCCGCTGCCACGACGGGCAGCTGGAGCGCGGAGAACAAGCTCACCGGGCCGGTCCTGCCGACGGGGAGCTGGCAGCACGTCGCGGTAGCGATCGACTCGACGGCGCACACCGGCACGCTGTACCTCAACGGCTCCGTGGTCGCCACCGCCACCAACGTGACCGTGAAGCCGTCCGCCGTGGACGACCCGGGCAAGAACTACGGGGGCTACGTCGGCCGATCCCTCTACGGCGCCGACCCGTTCTTCGCCGGGTCGGTCGACGACTTCCGGATCTACGACCAGGCGCTGTCCGCGGCCGACGTGGCCGCCCTCGCCGGTCGGACCGCGTCGATCGTCGCCGCCACGGTCACCGGCCTGAAGGT
>DATDMG010000119.1:0-10900 GCA_036518955.1 Kineosporiaceae bacterium
TGGCCGGGCGCCGTCGAGGAGATCCTTCGGTACGACTCACCGGTGCAGAGCACTGCCCGGGCCGCGCTGCGGGACGTCACCGTCGACGGTGACGTCGTCCCCGCCGGCTCGGTCGTCGCGCTGCTCCTGGGTGGCGCGAACCGTGACCCGCGGCGGTTCCCCGACCCCGCCCGGTTCGACGTCCGGCGCCCGGAGGCACGCGAGCACCTGTCGTTCTCGGCGGGCATCCACTACTGCCTCGGCGCCGCCCTCGCCCGGACCGAGGCGGTGACGGTCCTGCAGCGGCTGTTCGAGCGGTTCGAGGACCTCGCTCTCGCCGGCCCGCCGGTGCGTCGGTCCACCCGCACGCTGCACGGGTACCGGTCGCTGCCGGTGACCGTGACATGACCCCGCAGGCCACCGCCTCGGAACGCGACCGACACCTACTGTCCGGCCGGCACGGACGACGGCCGATGTCCGGCCGGCGTCCCTGTCGGCCGACGCGCCCACCCGGGCGCGTGCTCGGGGAGCGGGCCGATCGCGACGATCCGGGCCGACACCCCCTGCAGCGCGGGGAAGCGCTGGAGCAGGCGCGGCACCTGCCGCGCCCGGCGGACCCGGGCGCCGGTGGCGTCACCGCGCGCGGCGGCCGGGCCGAGGCTGCGCCGGATGACCAGGCGGTGGGCGATCCGCTGGCCGGTCTGCACCGTGACGGTGGGCCACCACCGGCGGCGTTGCACTGCCCGTAGGGTGGTCAGGTCGATCCTGCCGCGCTCGGTGAGGGATGCCCGGAGCAGCCGGGCGGTGGCAACGGCGTCCTGGATCGCCAGGTTGATCCCCACGCCGCCGACGGGCGACATCGCGTGCGCCGCGTCGCCGATGAGGAGCAGGCCGGGGGCGTACCAGCGGCGCAGCCGGTTCAGCGTGACGACGAGCAGGCGGACGTCGTCCCAGGAGCCGGCGGCCGCGACCCGGTCACCGAGCCACGGGACCAGCGCGGCCAGCCGGTGCTGCCAGGCCTCGATCGGCGCGGCCCGGAGGGCGGCGTCCCCGCCCTTGCGGACCAGGTAGGCGCACTGCCAGTAGTCTCCACGGTCGATCATCACCGCCATCTCGCCGGCGGACACCCGACCGACCAACCCGTCCGGGTCGCCCGCTGCGCGCGGCAGCCGGAACCACTCGACGTCCATCGGGGCACCGAACGAGCGTGGGTGCAGCCCGGCGCAGCGGCGCACCGTGGAGTCCCGGCCGTCACAGGCGACGGTGACGTCGGCCGCCAGCTCGTGCTCGCTGTCGTCGGTCCGGTCCCGGTAGCGGACGCCGGTCACGGCACCGTCGCGGGTGAGCAGACCGACGACCTCCGCGCTGCGCAGCAGGGTGAAGGTCGGCTCCGGCGCCGCCGCCCGGGCGAGCAGTTCGAGCAGGTCCCACTGCGGGACCAGGGCGATGTGCCGGTGCGGCCCCGGCAGCCGGGTCAGGTCGGCGACGGTGACCGTCCCGGCGTCCAGTTCGACCTGGGCTCGCTCCACCCGGCGCTGCGGCAGCCGGGCGAACTCGGCAGCGAGCCCCAGCTCGTCGAGCAGGGTGAGGGTCGAGGCGTGGACGGTGTCCCCCCGGAAGTCACGGAGGAAGTCCGCGTGCTTCTCCAGGACGACGACCTGTACCCCGCCGCGGGCCAGCAGGAGGCCCAGCACGAGCCCCGCGGGCCCACCGCCGACCACACAGACCCGAATGCCCGAATTGTTCTGCATGCCAGGACAGTACCTCTTGAGGTGGTCCACCCCTCCGGGGGAGTCGCCGCGCCCGGTACCGCGGAGCCGGGACCGAGGGCGCAGCCGGCCGCCCCCGCCGCCCGGCGGTGGCAGGATGGCCCCATGCCAGAGCTACGTTCCCGGACCTCCACGCACGGCCGGACGATGGCCGGCGCACGCGCGCTGTGGCGCGCGACCGGCATGACCGACGACGACTTCGGCAAGCCGATCGTGGCGATCGCCAACAGCTACACCCAGTTCGTTCCCGGTCACGTCCACCTCAAGGACATGGGCGCCCTGGTCGCGGGCGCGGTGGCGGAGGCCGGCGGGGTGGGCCGTGAGTTCAACACCATCGCGGTGGACGACGGGATAGCGATGGGGCACGGCGGCATGCTCTACTCGCTCCCCAGCCGGGAACTCATCGCCGACGCGGTCGAGTACATGGTGAACGCACACTGCGCGGACGCGCTCGTCTGCATCTCGAACTGCGACAAGATCACGCCTGGGATGCTCCTCGCCACGCTCCGGCTCAACATCCCGACCGTCTTCGTGTCCGGCGGCCCGATGGAGGCCGGCAAGACCGTCGCGATCGAGGGCGTCGTCCACGAGAAGCTCGACCTGATCGACGCGATGAGCGCCGCCGCGAACGACCGGGTGACCGACGAGCAACTGGCCACCATCGAGCGGTCCGCCTGCCCGACGTGCGGGTCGTGCTCGGGCATGTTCACCGCCAACTCGATGAACTGCCTGACCGAGGCGATCGGGCTGGCCCTGCCCGGCAACGGTTCGACCCTCGCCACCCACGCCGCCCGCCGGGCGATCTTCGAGAAGGCCGGTCGCCTGGTCGTCGACCTGGCCCGTGCCTACTACGAGCGCGACGACCACTCGGTGCTCCCGCGGTCCATCGCGAACCCCGCGGCCTTCGAGAACGCCGTCGCGCTGGACGTCGCGATGGGCGGCTCGACGAACACGGTGCTGCACCTGTTGGCCGCCGCCCGGGAGGCGGAACTCGACTTCGGCGTGGCCGACATCGACGCCGTCTCGCGCCGCGTGCCGTGCCTGTCCAAGGTCGCGCCGAACAGCACCAAGTACCACCTGGAGGACGTCCACCGCGCCGGCGGCATCCCGGCCCTCCTCGGGGAACTCGACCGGGCCGGGGCGCTGCGCCGCGACGTCCGCACCGTCCACTCCCCCGACCTGGACTCCTGGCTGGGCGCCTGGGACATCCGCGGGGGCCGGGCCAGCCAGGAGGCGTTCGAGCTGTACCACGCCGCTCCCGGCGGAGTGCGGACCACCGAACCGTTCTCCACCACCAACCGGTGGGCCACCCTCGACACCGACCCCGTCGACGGCTGCATCCGGTCGGTCGAGCACGCCTACACCGCGGACGGCGGCCTGGCCATCCTCGTCGGCAACCTGGCCCCCGACGGGTGCGTGGTGAAGACCGCCGGCGTGGCCGAGGAGCTGTGGAAGTTCACCGGCCCGGCCCGGGTCTACGAGTCCCAGGAGGACGCCGTCGACGGGATCCTCGGCAAGGACGTCGTCGAGGGCGATGTGGTGGTGATCCGGTACGAGGGGCCCAGGGGCGGCCCGGGCATGCAGGAAATGCTGTACCCGACGTCGTTCCTGAAGGGACGCGGGCTGGGCACGGCGTGTGCGCTGATCACCGACGGCCGGTTCTCCGGCGGGACGTCGGGCCTGTCGATCGGCCACGTCTCACCGGAAGCGGCGGCCGGCGGCCTGATCGCGCTGGTCCGGACGGGTGACGAGATCACCATCGACATCCCCGGGCGGACGATCACGCTGAACGTGCCGGACGACGAGCTGGAGCGGCGCCGCCAGGCGGCGGAGCGCCGGCCGAAGCCGTACACCCCGATCGACCGTACCCGGCCGGTGTCCGCCGCCCTGCGCGCCTACGCGTCGATGGCCACCAGCGCGAGTGACGGCGCCTACCGGCGCGTGCCGGACTAGGGCCCTGGGCCGGGCCCTGGGCCTGGGCCTGGGGCGACGGGACAGACCCGGCGGCCCCTGGCCCGATGGACGTCGGATCGGCCCGACTCACCCGGAACACCTCGGCGATCGTGCCAGGATCGGTAGCCGGGGACGGGAGTCCCCGAAGGGGTTCCGCAGTCGGGGAGTCGGGGATGCCGTACATCGTGTCCGTCGTCGGCCAGAAGGGCGGCATCGGCAAGACGACGACGGCGATGTCCCTGGCAGCGGTGGCCGCCGAGGCCGCCCGGGTACTGCTGGTCGACACCGATCCGCAGGGCTCCGCCACCTGGTGGGCCCGGCAGGTGGGCGAGCGACTGCCGTTCGACTTCGCCACCGACACCGGCGCCGCGCAGTTGCAGCACCTGCGGCGGGCGGAGCACGACGTCGTCCTCCTCGACACGCCCGGTTCGCTCGAGGGGCACCACGTGCTCGGCGCCGTCATCTCGGCGTCCGACCTCGTGGTGCTGCCGACGCAGGCGGCGGCGCTCACCCTGGTGCCGTTGCTGCGGACCGTCCGGGAGGTGGTCGCGCCCCGCCGGGTGACGTACCGAGTGCTGCTGAACATCGTCGACCCGCGCAGTCCGGGCGAGATCGAGGAGGCGAGAGCTCTGCTGACGCGGCACCGGATGCCGTTCTTCCAGGCGACCGTCCGCCGGTATCGGGCACATGAGCGTGCACCGCTGGACGGGCTCGTGGTCACCCAGTACCCGCTGCGGGACAGGTATTCGATGCGCGCGGTCGAGGACTACCGCTCGGTGGCCCGGGAGCTGTTCGAGCTGGGCCGCCCGACGTCCCGCGGCCGGCACGCCGTGCTGACCTGAGCCGCCCGGCCACCCCAGCCGGTCGGGCTCGCCCGGCACGGCTGGCGCGGAGGGTAACGGGGCTGGCACTACCCCGCGACCACGCCCACGACGGCCAGCACCGCGGTGGCCGCGGCCAGACAGCCGAGGATCGCCAGCATCGATCCGCTCCGCGGCGGCCTCGTGCCGGCGGCGGCCGCCGCACGCAGCTGGGTCGCCCGCCGAAATCCGTAGGCGATCAGCAGCAGCGCCTGCGCAACCGCGAGGACGCCGCCCATCGTGTTCCAGTCGCTCCACTGACCGTGCCCGAGCGCGAGCAGGATGGCGCCCACCACGCCGGCGTAGGCCGCGGTCGCGAGCCAGACGGTCCGCTCGTCCTTGGCAGCAGGCACGCCGTATCGCGCACGCAGGCCTGGGGGGAGGTCGTGCATCGCCCGCTCCCTTCATGGGCCGATCAGGCGTGGATGGATGCCGCTCTCATGCTCCGGCACCTGGACCAGCGAGAGGTCAACGAGTCCGAAGCGTCGAGTCAGCGGGCCGGCGCCGCCCGCCGCGGCCGTGAGCATGCAGTCGGGCGTACTCACTCACGCCCGGCAGGGCGAGCGGAGCGGACGACGAGCCCGAGGGCCTGCCGGGCCGCGCATCGATGGGTCACACCATGCCCTTCCCCGACGCCCGCCGCGAGGCCTACGAAGCAGCGCATGAGCACTGCTTGAATCCTGTGACGCACTCCGTGCGGTGGGGATGGATGCCCGGGACTCCACGCGGCGGCGCCGCGGCCGGGACCCCGGGCGATCGCGGCCATGTCGATCCGCACGCCGGTGATCGGCTGAGCCGGTCGCTAGCCGACGGAGCGGCTCGTGATCGTCGTCTCCCGGTGCCGCGCCCAGTCCTCGACCGCGGCCTGAGCGCCGAACAGGTCCTCCTGCGGGGACCACCGCGACCCGAGGGTGACGAACCGGGACCACCCGTCGCCGTCCTCCCAACTGATACGGATCTTCTTGTCGTCCGTCGACCATGCGATGCGGTGGGGGACACCGCCGAGGACGGCCCTCCACATGAAGGCGTCGCGGCCGTGTGATCGCACCGGGGTCGGCGCGGTCAGTTCCATGGGTCTCGATCTCCCGTTGCACTCAGTGGACGGGCAGGTGGGCCGTGCCGGGTTCCACGGACCCGAGCAGGGCGCGTTCCGCCGGCGGGGCACGAACGATGCGGGGAGCAGGGTCAGGGCCACCAGCGACGCCGCCAGCCGGTACGTGTCGGCGAACGCCGACGCCGCGTCGGCCAGGCCCGTGGCGACCCCCTGCTGGCGGCATCGATCGTCTCCGGATGGTGCTGTTCAGCGGGCGAAGCCAACGGGCCTCCTCGACTCGGCGCCGCGCTCCTCACACGCTCACGGCGTTCGGCTGCGGCGCAGGCAGCCGAGGTCATCCTAGCCAGCGGGCGGCGGGTCGGTGCCCGACCCACGTGTCGGCGGTTTCGGCAGGGTAGGGCTGCGGGGCGAGGACGACGCTAGGCTGGGCGCGTGGCTGCCGAGTCAACCATGGTTCCGTTGGGTTCACCGCTACCTGCCTTCAGCCTTCCCGACCTCCACGGCGGCACGGTGTCGAGCGAGGCGTTCACGGGCGCGCCGCTGCTGGTGGCCTTCGTGTGCAACCACTGCCCGTACGTCCGCCACGTGGAGCGGGGGCTGGCCGAGACGGTCGGCCGGCACCCGGAGCTGTCCGTCGTCGGCATCTGCACCAACGACGCCGAGGCCTATCCCGACGACGCGCCGCCGGGGCTGGCCGAGCAGGCCGCCCGGGCCGGCTGGGCCTTTCCCTACCTCGTCGACCAGTCGCAGCAGGTGGGCCGCGCGTTCCGCGCCGCCTGCACCCCGGACTTCTTCCTCTACGACCGCGCCGCCCGACTCGCCTACCGCGGCGCGATGGACGCCTCGAGCCCGGGGAACGGCCTGCCGGTCACCGGGGAGCTGCTCGACCTGGCGATCACGCGGGTCCTCGCCGGCCAGGCCGTGCCCGAACCGCACCGACCGAGCCGGGGCTGCTCGATCAAGTGGCGGGACTGACCTGCCCCCCACCCGCACCCGGCCCGGGCCAGCCGCGGCTCGGCCCGGTCCGGCTCAGGCGGGCCGCGGCTCGCCGAGCGCCTGCTCGACGTCCTCATCGGTGAGCTGGGCGAAGTCGTCGTACCAGGCACCGACGGCGCCGAACCGGGCCGGGGTTCGGGCGCAGAGGACGGCGTCGGCCGCGTCGTCCAGGTCTCGCACGGACCGCGCCGCGCACACCGGTGCGGCCAGGACCAGGCGGTCCGGGCCGCCGCGGCGGACCGCGTCGATCGCGGCCCGGGCGGTGATCCCGGTGGCGAGGCCGTCGTCCACCACGACGACGACCCGCCCGTGCACCAGCGGCGGGGGTCGGTCCCCCCGATATCGACGCAGCCGGCGCCGCGCTTCGGCGCGTTCCCGGGCCACCTCGTCGACGAGGTCTTCGACGGTGAGGCCGGCGCGGCGCAGCAGCGCGGTGTTGAACACCGGGGGGCCGTCGTCGGTGACGGCGCCCACGCCGAGCTCGGGTTGGCCGGGGAACCCGACCTTGCGCGCGACCACGACGTCCAGTTGGCCGCCGACGGCCCGGGCCACCTCCACCGCGACCGGGACGCCGCCCCGCGGCAACCCCAGCACCAGCGGCGGCACCGACGGCGGACCGGACGCGGACAGGTACCGCGCCACCACCTCGCCGAGGACCCGGCCGGCGGCCCGGCGATCGGCGAACACCTCGGGCTCGCTCACCGGACGGCGCTGTCAGCGCGCCCGCCCGACCGGCCCACGACGCCGTACTCGGCGGGGTACCCGAGCTCGACGGGCGTGATCCGAACGGTGGGCACCCGCAGGACGCCGGCGGCGCCCGTACGGCCCTCCGCCGAGTCCCGGTGCTCGCCGTGCTCGGCGGCCACGGTGAGGAACGTCTCATGGTTCACAGTGGCCTCCTTCTCGTCTCCCGGACCTGTGGTAGCGGCTGCCGTGATCGGCCGTCGGCCTCGACCTGCTCGGAGTACCCGTTCGCCGCACCCCCATGCCTGGGAAGGGCCGCACCCCCATGCCTGGGAAGGAGCGGCCGGGCCAGCGGTCAGGGGACCATCCGCGGGGTGACCAGGAGTTGCTCGGGAGACGCCAGGATCCGGCCCGGTGGTGCGGTTTGGCAACGCGCGCGGCGGGAACGGGACTAACCGAGTGCCTACCGGCGGTCACAAGCGAGAGGAGTTCGGTATGACCACGCCACTGCACGAGGAGCAGCTGCCGGAGCACGACGTCATCGGCATCCTGCTCCGGCAGCATAACAGGATCAAGGAGCTGTTCGCGGACGTGGGCACCGCGGACGGCGAGCATCGCCAGCAGGCCTTCGACGAGTTGCGCGCCCTGCTCGCCGCGCACGAGACCGCCGAGGAGATGGTGCTGCGTCCGGTCAGCCGCTCCAGCGCCGGTGCCGACGTCGCCGACGCCCGGAACTCGGAGGAGGACCAAGCCACCCATATGCTAGCGGATCTGGAGAAGCTCGACGTCGATTCCGCGGAGTTCCGGACCTCGTTCGCCGAATTCGAGCGGGCGGTCCTGACACATGCGCAGAACGAGGAGCAGCTCGAGTTTCCCTCGGTGGAGACCGACCAGTCCCGTGAGCAGCTCGAGCGGATGGGGCGAGCCCTGCTCGCGGCGGAGCGGACGGCTCCGACCCACCCTCACCCCGGTGCCGCCGGGTCCACCGCGGCGCAATGGACCATCGGGCCGTTCGCCTCGCTGGTGGACCGCGCCAGGGACGCCGTCAGCTCCGTGACCTCGCGGGACTGAGGCGGCCGGCGGAGAGCGACCGGGCGGCGGCGGTCGCACCGGAACCGCCGCCGGTTCCTCCCCCGGGCCGCGAGGCCGCTGCTCTTGCACCTTCCGCAGGCATCCCCAAAGGTAGGTTCAGGCATCGTGCGGGGCTGGTAGGCAACGGAACGGCCATCGTGCGGCGCTGGTCGGGAGCCCTATGGACACCAGTGCTCTGGTTCTCCGGACCCAAGCGGTCGAGCCGGTCGTGGTCCTGCAGGTCGAAGGCGTGCTGGCGCTGGCCGACGCGGGGCGGGCGATGGCGGCCCTGACCCACGCCCTGCGGGCCCACCGGCACGGGGTGGTCGTCTGCGACGTGAGCCGGCTCGAGGTGACGAGCCGCTCGCTGCTGATGGCGTTCCCGGCGGCGCTACGGCGGGCCGGCCGCTGGCCGGCTCGGGCGCTGCACCTGGCCGAGCCCACCTCCGACGTGACGCATCACCTGCTGGACCTGCGGATGGCGCGCTACCTACCGGTTCACCCCACCCTGACCTCCGCCGTGGCCGCGGCCACGGCGGACGCCGTGCTGGACCGACTCGAGGTGACGCTCGAGCCGGTACCGGACAGTGTCCGGCGGGCCCGGGAGATCATCAAGGCGTTCTACCCGTCCGTAGCGGGAGCCAGCAGCCACCGCGACAACGCGCTCGTGATCGGCAGCGAGCTGGCCACCAATGCCGTCCGGCATGTGACCGAGCCGTTCTCTCTGGCGATGTCGCGTTCGCGACAGCAGTTCGTCATCGCCGTCCACGACGCGAGCCGGCAGGAACCCATCCTTCGACCCCCACGGCAGACAGCCCAGCACGGGCGCGGCATGCAGGTGGTTGACGGTCTCAGCCTCGCCTGGGGGGTCCGCTTGGTCCACGCGGACGGCAAGACCGTCTGGGCCGCCCTGCCGGTACCGACAGCACTGGTTCCGGCCCGGCGGTCGCCCACGATGTCCCCGAGATCGACTGGATGAGGCGGTCGCCCGGCCGGGCGCGCCGCTCTCACCGTTCCTCGATCGGACGGATCGAGGTGACGGACGCGCTGCCGCCAGGGGCAGGCGCCGTGGTCTGTCCGGCGGCCATGGCGTGGCTGAGATCGTGGTGACAGGGCAGCGCCTCCAGCAGGTCCGTGACCTCGAGGAGCCGCCGGATCCGGCGGCCCCCCACCAGCCTGATCCAGCCATGTCGCTCCAGACACCGCTTCCGCGCCGACATCAGCACCCTCAGCCCGGACGCGTCGCAGAAGTCCACCCTGGCCAGGTCGATCACGAGCCGCGGCACGCCGCCGTCAAGGGCCTTCGCGATCTTCTCCTCCAGCAGTGGGGCCGTCCCGACGTCCACTTCACCGAGGACCCTCAGCACCGTCACGGCCGACCCGTCTGCCGTGACGATGTTATCCATCGCGATGGATATCACGACAAAACGGTACAACCTGCCGGGTGAGGGATGGGAAGACCTTCGACGTCGACGCTCGCCGACTGGCCAGGAGTGCCCCTCACCGTCGACGTCGACGCCGCCCGGCGGCGGCCCTCACAGTGGCCGGCGCTGGCCGCGACGGCGACCGGCCAGGAAGGCGACGACCGCGACGGCGGCCAGCGTGAGGAAGCGCCGCGACGTCACCGTCCCGCGCAGCATTCCGGCTCACGCCGCCTCGACGCCGGCCGGCTCGTTCGCGAGCCGGACGAGGTCCAACAGCCGCGCCTGACCGCCCTCGGCGAGCGCCCTGCGCTGGCGCTCCGCGCCCCCCGCGCCCAGCAGCGTGTCCGCCAGGGCAGGCATCAGGGCGTCGAGGTCGTCGGCCACCGGGGCGACGTGCGCGAGCAGCGCTGCCACGACGTCGAGAGCCGGCCGCAACCACGTCTTACCGGCGGCCGCGGCGCTGAGCTGGATCAGTTCGTCGCTCACCCCGTGGCGGGCCGCCTGCCAGCCCGCGGCTCGGCCCAGTGCGCTCGGGAACCGCGGCTCGCTCACGCCGATGACGGCGTCCCGCAGCGCCCGGCAGACCAGCGCCCGGGCCAGCCCCGTGATCATGACGGCGGACTGCACGTCCAGCTGCACGTCGCACACCTGGATCTCGACCGTCGGGCGGCTGCTCCCGGGGGGATCGGACAGCCGCAGCCACCAGTCGACCTGTCCCCGGTCGGGGACGACGCCCAAGGCCACGAGCTGGTCGACGAACCGGTCGTACTCGGCCGCGTTCCGCACGTACGGCGGGGGGCCGTCGGCCGCCCGTCGCCGGGCGCTGATGCTGCGCCAGCTGGCGAACCCGGTGTCCCGGCCGCGCCAGATCGGCGAGTTCGCGGACAGTGCGAGCAGCACGTGCAGCCACGGCCGCAACCGGTTCATGATGGTCGCGCCGAAGCTGCGGTCGGGGACCTCGACGTACACCCGCATGCTGCCCGCCAGCTGCTCGAGGGCCAGCTCCGAGGACTGCGCCAGCAGCTCCTGGTGCCGTTCCGTCCGGCCGACGGCCACCGGTTCCGCCGGGTCGAACGGCAGGGCGCCGACCGGGGCCAGGACGGCGCCCTG
>DATDMG010000120.1:0-2525 GCA_036518955.1 Kineosporiaceae bacterium
CCCGGGGTGAGCGTGTTGATCTGTTTGAGCAGGGCGGGTGAGCGCATCCGCAGGGTGAGGAACTTGATCCCGCGGGCGTCGAGCTCGCCGAGGACGGCGTGGGTGGTGACCTTCTGGTCCATCACCAGCATGGCCGGTTCGCGGCCGGAGACTGTCTTCCAGTGGTCGGCGAACGCGATGACTTCCCGGTTCTGGGTGGCCTTGGAGATGTCGGCGTTGGCGTAGACCAGGTTGTGGGTGCCGCTGTCTTGGGCGAAGAACGTCAGTACCGACCGGGAGCGCTGCGATCGGGTTGGCACGTAATGCTTTTCCAGGGCGGGGTCGCGGCCCCAGTGCATGATGGCGTGGAAGTCGAGGTCGAAGATCGCCTGTTCGGTGGTGGCGAGCCCGGTGCCGATCATCTTGGTGTCCAGGGCGGCCAGGAAGGCGCGTTGGTGGTCGTGGGACAGCCGGTAGGAGTAGTCGGTCAGGGCGGTCTTCTTCGGCAGGCTGGACAGGCCGGCGAACAGGGCGGCGCCGGGGTCGATGAGCAGATGGTCATCGACGTGGGAGACCCGCCGGGTGCCGGTGAGCTTGAGGGACAGCAGGGACAGCAGCCAGCTGACCGCGGGGATGGCCCGCGTGCCGGGGTAGCCGGCCGAGCGTGCCAGGGCGGGCAGGTCGAGGGCGATCAGGTCGGGGACGACCAGCAGCAGCCCGGCCATCGTGGTGTCCGCGCGGGCGGGCAGGGCATCAAAGTCCAGCCTTCCCGCTGGGGGCAGGGTGGTGTCCCGTCCGGGGGTGGCGATCGAGGTGGATGCTTCGGGATCGGGGTAGCGCAGCAGGCGCCCGAAGCCTTCCTCGGTGAGGATTTCGGCGACGCTGGTGCGGTTCAGGGGCGTGCCCTCGGCGGCCAGGTGGGCGGAGATCTCGTATGCGGACAGGCCCTGCCGGCGTAGCGCGATGACCCGGCCGCGTACCCGCTCCTTGGCCGGTGCGGTCCCGGGCGCCGGTCCGGGCTTGCGGGCCGGCGCGAACAGGTCCAGCTTCCCGGCTCGGTAGTCGCGCACCAGGGCGACCATGGTGGCGCGGGTGTACCCGAACCGTTCGCCCGCTTCGGCGTGGGTGGCACCGTCGACGAAGAACGCGCGCAGCGCCTCGTACCGGCGTTGGTTGACCTGCTCCGGGGTGGTAAAGAACTCGGCACCCCGGGGTTGGGCCGATCCTCCTGTCATGAGACACATTTTGCAGGTCGACACGGCCATGTCCAGGTGGGCGCCGGGCCGCCGCCAGGGTCGGCTCGGCGGCCTTTTGTTCCGGCTTGCCCTGGTTCAACCGGCCGGTTTGGCCTAGTTGGCCAGAGCGTCACAGATCAATAACGAATGACACTGACGTGATTCAGCAGGAGGATCGGCTCATGGCCAGACTCATCACCGGGCATGTCCCTGAGCATCTCTGCTGATCAGCGGCCTGCCTTCAGGGGCATCCATGGGCAGGGGTTGGGCCGAACCTCCGGTACGGAAATCCGCGCTAACGGAGACGTTGAGGCGGGGCCGACCCACGCAACCCCGGCCCGTAACGCCTCCGGAGGGCGGCCGAGTCGAGCTGGCCCTCCGCAGCCTCGGCCTTCAGCGCGTGCAGCACGGCGGACACCAGCGCGTTCGACACTGCATGGCCCTCAGCCCGAAGGGCACGGGCCAGAGCCTGCCGGGAGACCCGCCGACCATCTCGATGCACTACCTCGGCGAGCGCACGGGCTGCCGGCATCAACGCTTCGACGGCACGAGGTTCGATCGCACGAACCGGGGCTCGATCGTGAGGCAACGTGGAAGTTCCGAGGCTGTCCAGCAAGGGGGCCGACGACACATCGACGAGGCTGGTATGCGGCGTCGCAGACATTCCTCGACCCTGCGTCGCAACGCCGGGAAGGACGGCCACCTGACCCGTGTCCGACGTGCGGGCAGACCCAGCGGCATCAATGACTGCCGGTCCGCCCTCCATCGCCTCGTCAGGAGCGGGAGCAAGGACCTCCGAATTCACGGACGGTACCGGCGTCTGAGCCAGGGCAATCTTGACCATCACGAGAAAACCCAGGGCCGGGATCGCCGCGGTGATCCACCCGATCGGCGACGCCTCGGCGTCCACCACCTGCGCCGACAACGACAGGCTCACCGCAACCGCGAGCACCACCACCGGAAACACGACCGGCCCGTGAACACGCTTGCGCCGGCGGATCTCCAGACCCGAGGCCACCGACATCAACTCCAGCACCACCGCGTCCGCCCACGCGAGCCACCCCGCTTGACCGTGCCCAGCCGCCACATCATGAACGTGCGTGAAGCTCGCAGCGCCTGCCGCCGCACCGATCGCCAACATGATCAGCGTCTGGACGACACCCTCGACGGAGCGCCGCGTCGCGCGCGGCGCTCGACCAGGTACCGGCGCTACTCCGGCAGCATGCGAGGACGCCGCGGCCCGGGTCTCCCCTGGGGCGCCGGCGACGACCTGAAGCCCGGTCACCGGACGTCGTCGTCCGCGCGTTCGAA
>DATDMG010000121.1:0-2205 GCA_036518955.1 Kineosporiaceae bacterium
TGGACCCCGCCCACTGCCGACCAGCCCGGGCTCATCGGCCCCAACTGGGCCAAGGGCTGGATCATCGAGGACAACGTGATCCACGACGCGAAATGCTCCGCCGTCTCACTCGGCAAGGGGGCCTCTACGGGCGACAACTACGCGACACTGCGCGGCGACAAGCAAGGCCACGAGTACCAGATCGAGGCAGTGTTCTCCGGCCTGCAGATCGGCTGGGACCGCGAGCACATCGGCTCGCACGTGGTGCGGCGCAACACGATCTTCGACTGCGGGCAGAACGGCATCGTCGGCCACCTCGGCTGCGTCTTCTCCACGATCGAGGACAACCACATCTACAACATCGCGCTCAAGCGCGAGTTCTACGGATACGAGATCGCCGGCATCAAGCTGCACGCCGCGATCGACGTCGAGATCCGGCACAACCGCATCCACGACTGCTCGCTGGGCACCTGGCTCGACTGGCAGGCGCAGGGGACGCGCGTCTCGCGCAACCTCTACTACCGGAACAACCGGGACCTGTTCGTCGAGGTCAGCCATGGTCCGTACCTGGTGGAACACAACGTACTCGCCTCACCAGTCTCGCTTGAACTGTGGAGCCAGGGCGGCGCCTTCGTCCACAACCTCATCGGCGGCACCGTGCGTCTAGTGCCCGTCCACGACCGGGCCACCCCCTACCACCGACCGCACAGCACGCAGGTCAAGGGCTACGCCATCATCTACAGCGGCGACGACCGCTGGATCGGCAACATCTTCCTCGGCGGCGACATTGCCAAGGCATACGGGTACGACACGACGCAGGACGCCGATCCCGCAGCGGGCTACGGCACCGCCGCCTACGACGGCAGCCCGACATCCCTCAAGGACTACATCTACCGCATCGCCAACCCGCCCGAAGGCAACGACAGTCGCATCCCCGGCGTGCGGGAGCCGGCCTACCTGCGCGACAACGTCTACGCGCCGGGCGCCAGCGCCTTTGCTGACGAGTCCTCCGCGCGGGCGCTCACCGGCCAGGTGTCGTTCGAGGTTGTCGAGGAGGGTGACGAGGTCTACCTGCAGGCGCAGTTGCCGCGGGCCTTCAGCGGCGTCCGCGTGGGCGTTGTCACCGGCGCCGACCTCCCCCGCCCCCGCCTCGTCGACGCGGACTTCGAAGAGCGCGACGGCACCCCGGTTATCGTCGACGTCGACCTGCTCGGCAAGCGCAAAGAACCAGGCCGCGACTACCCCGCCGGACCGATCGCCGCCCTAACCCCCGGCAAGTCCCGCATCCGCGTGTGGTGAGCCAGCGCAGCTTACGGTAATCGGGGCTGGCCGGGGGCCAGGTTGGCGTGGCAGGTGGTGAGGGTGCGGCGCAGGGCAGTCACCTGGGGCTTGGTGGTGCCGTGGAGCATGCGAGATTCCGTGCGTTGACCGGGTCCCGGTAGCGGTCGAGGAACTCGTGGCCGGCTGGTGACAGGGCGATGGCCAGGCGGCGCCGGTCGGCCTGGTCGCGGTGTCGTCCGATGAGGCCACGGTCTTCGAGGGCGGCGACCATGACGGACACCGCGAAGGTCTTCGCCTACACCGCGCTGTCCATGCTCCCCGCCCTGTCCATCTTCGTGTTCGCGCAACGCTATCTCGTCGGCGGGCTGGTCGGCGCGATCAGGGGCTGAGCGCCGCCCAGTGCGATGAGCCAGGACACGGCCGCCCTGCCGCCGGCCGGGGAACCGGACCGGTTCCCCGGCCGGCCGGGATCGTTACCGGCCCGCTCCGCTCGGCACCCGGTGCGGGGCGCCGGAAGCGGCCAGCCGGAGATCCTGCTGGAGCTCGGTGTAGGCCGGCTTGGGGTTGAGGTTCACGTCGTAGATGGTGGCGTACCCCTCGCCGGTGAAGAAGCCGGGCACCCAGGAGTCCGCGTCCCCGAAGCCCCAGACGGTGAACGATATGCACTGGCGCACGGCCAGGCACGCCTTCAGCATCTGCCCGAACTCATACGGCTGCGCGAACGTGGCCAGGTGGTCGGTGGGTACCTGGTCGGTCGCGTTGTTCACGAACGTGCGGACGTCGGCCTCGGTGATGGCCACCTTAAGGCCGAGGCCGGCGTACCGCTGCAGGTCCTGTGTCATCTGCGTGCCGCTGAACCCGTACTGCGTGTCGAGGTGCCCCTGATCCCCGACGCCGTTGATCGGCACGCCCTGGGCCAGCATCTGCTTGAGCCACGCGAACACC
>DATDMG010000122.1:0-3179 GCA_036518955.1 Kineosporiaceae bacterium
CCTTCCCCCGACCCGGTGCATCTCGACGACCCCCGACTCGAACCGTTCTGGCGCGCGACCGCCGAACTCGGCCTGCCCGTCGTCGTGCACCTCGGTCACGACAGCGCCGCGTACCGGCCCTGGGACGCCTCCAACGAGGAGTTGCGGCGGCTCTACCGGGCGCCCTGGGCGCGGCCCCGCCCCGGCGGCCTGTCGATCGAGGAGCTGCGTCGTCAGCGTGACGACGTGCTGCGACGCCACCCGGACGTGACGATCCTCGCCGCCCACCTCGACACAGACGGCGAGCGACTGGGGCAGGTCGCGCACCGGCTGCGCCAGCTACCCAACCTCTACCTCGAGCTCGGCAGCCGTCACCGCGTGCTCGCCCGCCAGCCGCGGGTGGCGGCGCGCTTCCTCGGCGAGTTCGCCGACCGGGTCTGCTTCGGCGGCGACCGGGTGCAGTCCGCCGCGCTCTACCGGGAGCAGTTCCGGGTGCTGGAGAGCGACGACGACGCCTTCGCCGGGCTCGACGCCGACGACACCCGTCCCCTGTACGGCCTGGCGCTGCCCCCGGATGTGCTCGACCAAGTCTACCGCGGGACGGCGGTCTCGCTGATGCCGACGCTGGCCGCGGCCCCGGCGCGGGTGCCCCGATGAGCCAGGCGGCCGGGCGGACGACTTTCGTCCGCCGGACTGCCCCGATCCCGCTGAGCGAGTTCTTCGGCCTGCCCGACCACGCCTCGCCGTCGGTGTCCCCGTGCGGACGCCTCCTCGGCTGGATGGCCCCGCTGGACGGAGCGATACACGTCTGGGTGCGCCCCCTCGACGGCTCGGCCCCGGCCCGGGCGATCACCCGCGAGCTGCCCCACAGCGTCCACCTGTACACCTTCTGCCAGGACGACCGGCAACTGCTCGTGGTGCAGGACGGCCGGGGTGACGAGCAGTGGCACCTCACCCTGGTGGACCACACCACGGGGTGGTGCCGCCCGGTGCGCACCCGCCCGGGCGTGCAGGCCCGCGTCCTCGGCTACGGGCGCTTGGACCGCGGCGGCATGCTCCTAGGGCTGAACGAGGACGACCCGGCCCGTCACGACGCGTACCGCCTCGACCTGGCCAGCGGGGAGTGCACCCTCGTGCAGCGCAACCCGGGCTGGGCCTCCTGGCTGGTGGGGACAGGGCTCGACGTCCGGGGCGGCATCCGTGTGCTCGACGACGGCACCCTCCAGGCGGAGCTCGGACGGGACGGGGTCTTCGTGCCCTACCTGACGGTGAACCCGTTGCAGGCCGGTGCCACCTTCGTCCACGGCTTCAACCGGGATGACTCGGCGCTGTTCGTCGTCAGCAGCCTGCACACCGACACCGCCCGTCTCGAACGCCACGACCTGGACACCGGACAGGTGAGCGTGCTGTTCCACGATCCCGAGTACGACGTGGAATCGGTGTGGCAGCACCCCGAGACCCTCGAGGTCCAGGCTGTGACGGTGCTGGCAGACCAACGCCGGATCACCGTACTGGACCCCTGCCTAGAGCCGCACGTGGCTGCCCTGCGGGCGCAGGTGCCGGGACAGGTGACCGTCAGCCGACGCGAGCGGACGGACCGCTGGTGGATGGTCTCCGGTGCCCCCCCGGACGGGCCGACGGGCTACCACCTCTACGACGCCGAGAACCGTCGAGCAATCCGGATCTTCAGCCACCGCACCGCGTTGGCACGCCGCCAATTGGCCCCCAAGCGGCCGTTCACCACCACGTCACGCGACGGCCTGCGACTGCACGGGTATGTCACCCTGCCGCGGAACGCCGAGGAAGGACCGTGCCCCGCCGTCCTGCTCGTCCACGGCGGCCCCTGGGCCAGGGACGGCCAGCGCTTCGAGGCCGTGCCCGGCTGGCTAGCCGACCGCGGCTACGCCTGCGTGCAGGTCAACTTCCGCGGCTCCACCGGTTACGGCAACGCCTTCGTGACCGCCGGGGACGGTCAGTGGGGAGCGGCAATGCAGGACGACCTGCTCGACGCACTGGACCACCTCGTCGAGCAGGGACTCGTGAACGCCGACCGGGTCGCCGTCATGGGCGCCTCATACGGCGGGTACGCGGCCTTGACCGGGGCCACCCGCGACGGTGACACGTTCCGGTGCGCGATCGCCATCGCCGCGCCGTCCAACCTGCTGACCTGGTTGCAGTCGGTGCCTCGCTACTGGTCGCCGCTCCTCGCCGTGTTCCACCAGCGAGTTGGGCACCCCGAGCACGACAGGGAACGGCTAGTCGATCGATCGCCCCTGACACATGTGTCCCGTGTGCGCATGCCGGTACTCCTGGCCCAGGGAGGCAACGATCCTCGCGTCCCTGTCGCAGAGGCCGAGCAGATGGTCGAGGCACTGCGTTGTGCGGGGATCCAGCATGAGTACCTGCTCTTCCCCGACGAGGGCCACGGCGTTACCGACCCCGGCAACCGCATGCGCCTCTACTCCACGGTCGAGGCGTTTCTCGACCAGCACCTCGGCGCCCAACCGCCTCGATCAGGACATCTGGACAGTCCGCCGTACCGAGTTGACGGCGACGTCGAAGCGTGAGAGCAGAAGCAAGGTCACCCTCCGCGAGCCCCCCTTCCGCTGGAACGCCGAACCCTGCCCGAATCGACCTGCTGCGACGGCTGCCGGCGGCCCGCCGCTCACCGAACAATGACCTCAGGTCAATGCCGTGCGCGTGGCCCAGCAGGCTGCGGCCGCCGAACCTGTGCCGGGAATCGTTCGGCGCGAGCCGCCGAAGGTACAGTCGGAGCGCGGCCAAGATCCCGCGTCGTTTCCCCTGCATCGCGAAGATCGCCCCGCACGGAAACCTCGGAACGGGCGAGAGGGTTGCGTGAACGTGAGTGGGATGCGTACCCACATCTCCAGTGCGACCAACCCGGACTGGCAGCGCAGCCCCTGCACTCCGGTTGGCGACTGCCGGGCAGGCGTCGTGCCCCGCCCGCACGGTCGACACCCAAGCTGACCGATTCGGCAGGGCATCGGAACTGCCCTCGGCGCCGCCACCCGCCACCCCGCCCGGTCAGTTCGCGAGTCCTCAGTTCGCGAGTCCGAGTGCCTCACGCAGGCCGACCTCAACAGCCCGCATGGTCCCGGGCGACAGCGCTCCCGCGTCTGCTTGGACCTCGTCCCCCCACAGCGGACCAACTTCATCGCACAGGACCGAGCCGACGAGTG
>DATDMG010000123.1:0-12643 GCA_036518955.1 Kineosporiaceae bacterium
CGTCGCCGACCTGCCGGTCGGCGGCCCTACTTGTCGACGTCGCCCACCACGAAGAACATCGATCCCATGATCGATACCATGTCGGCCATCAGATTGCCCGGCAGCAGCCGCGACAGCACCTGGACGTTGTTGAACGAGGCCGAGCGTAGCTTGAGTCGCCACGGGACCTTGTCGCCCTTGGAGTACAGGTAGTAGCCATTGATCCCGAGCGGGTTCTCGGTCCACCGGTAGGTGTGGCCCTCCGGCACCCGGAGCACCTTCGGCAGCTTCACGTTGATCGCGCCGCGCGGCAGCGAGCGCAACCGGTCGATGCAGAACTCGGCGATGTCGAGCGACACGTGCACCTGCTCGACGAGCACGTCCAGCCGGGAGTAGCAGTCCCCCGCGGTCCGGGTGATCACCCGGCCGGGCCCGCCGGGCGCGAACACCTCGTCGTACGCCAGGTACGGCTCGTCCCGGCGCAGGTCCACGTCGACGCCGCTGCCGCGGGCGATCGGGCCGGACACGCCGTAGGCGGCCGCGAGCTCGTGGCTGAGGACGCCGACGCCGACCGTCCGGGCGTGCAGGATCTCGTTGTCCATCAGCATGTTCTCCACGTCCGGGAACCGCAGCCGGACGGCGGCGAGCGCCTCGGTCACCCGGCCCGTCCAGCCGGCGGGCAGGTCTTCCTTCAGACCGCCGACCCGGTTGAACATGTAGTGCATCCGGCCGCCGGAGACCTCCTCCAGGACGGCCTGCAGGGTCTCCCGCTCTCGGAAGGCGTAGAAGACGGGGGTCAGCGCGCCGAGCTCCAGCGGGTAGGACCCGAGGAACACCAGAGCGGAAAGGATTCGGTTCAGCTCTGCCAGCAGGGTGCGGGTCCAGACCGCGCGGGGCGGCACCTCCATGCCCAGCAGCTGCTCTGCCGCCAGGACGACGCCGAGTTCGTTCGCGAACGCGGACAGCCAGTCGTGCCGGTTCGCCAGCACGATGATCTGGCGGTAGTCACGGACCTCGAAGAGCTTCTCCGCGCCCCGGTGCATGTAGCCGACGACGGGCTGGCACTCGACGATCTTCTCGCCGTCGAGGACGAGCCGCAGGCGGAGGACGCCGTGCGTGGCAGGGTGCTGCGGCCCGATGTTGAGCACCATGTCGGACGTCGCGAGGCCCGATGCGCCGAGGCCCACCTCCACCGGCACCCCGGAAGCCGGGGCGGACGTCGGGACGCTGTCGGTCACGGTCTGGTCCACAGCTGTGAGTCTGCCACGGTGCAGCGTGGGATCCTGCCGTCATGACGCCCCAGTCCGAGGTCAGGTCAGAACCGGGCCCGGGGGTCCGGCCGGGGGGAGAGCCTTTCGACCCGGTCGGCGTCCGCTGGAACCGTGTCTCGACCAAGCTCGCCGCCGCGCGCCGGCTCACCGGCCTGCTGGCGCTCGCCGTCCCGGGGGCGCTCCTGGTGGTGCCGGCGGTGCTGATCGGGTCGTGGTGGTGGCTGGCCCCGATGGTCCCGGTCGCCGTCGGCGCCTGGTGGTGGTGGGTCGCCGGTCGGCAGGTCGCCGCCATCGGCTACGCGGAACGGGACGACGACCTGCTGGTGCGGCGGGGAATCATGTGGCGGTACATCGTCGTCGTCCCGTACGGGCGGCTGCAGTACGTCGACGTCCAGGCGGGCCCGGTCGATCGGATCTTCGGCATCGCGCGGGTACAGCTCCACACGGCGTCCGCGGCGACCGACGCGATGATCCCGGGGCTCCCGCCGGCTGAGGCGGCGCGGGTCCGCGACCGGCTGGCCGCCCGCGGCCAGGCCCGGCTGGCGGGGTTGTGACAGCGGAGGTGGGCGGGCCGGGCGACGAGGCCGACGCGGGGACCGAGCCGGTCGCGGCGGACGGTCGGTGGCACCGCGTCCACCCGCTCACGCCGGCGATCCGGTCCTGGCAGGTGCTCGTCGTCCTGCTGATCTACCTCGGCCAGGACCTCGTGCAGACCACCCTCCGCGGTGACCTGGACGCGGCGGGGCAGGTGGCCCAGCTGCGCGGCTGGGCCCTCGGCGGCGGCTTGCTGATCGTGCTCGTGGTGATCCTGCTGGGCGGCGGGATGGCGGGCCTGTCCTGGCGTTGCACCCGTTACCGGGTCAGCCACGAGGCGCTGGAGCTGCAGCACGGCGTCGTCTCGCGGCGTCAGCGCCAGGCGCCGCTCGACCGGTTGCAGGCCGTCGACATCGTGCAGCCGCTGCTCGCCCGGCTGACCGGACTGGCCCGGCTCACCCTCGAGGTGGCCGGCGGGGGCGACTCCCGGATCGAGCTGGCCTACCTCACCGAGACCCAGGCCCGCCGGCTGCGCAACCACCTGCTCGCCGCGGCGGCCGGCGTCCGCTACCGCACCCCGGAGGCGCCGGAGGCGCCGGAGCACTTCGTGCTCACCGTGCCGCTGCAGCGTTTGGCCGGGGCGCTGGCCCTGAGCGGTGGCACGATCTGGCTGGGGACCGGCGCCGTCGCGCTGGTCAGCAGCTCGATCGCGACCGGCCGGCCGGGGTTGGCGGCAGGCGCGCTGCCCGCTCTGCTCGGTGCTGCCGGCACCTTGTGGAACCGTTTCAGCACCGAGTTCGGGTTCCGGGTGGCCACCTCTCCGGACGGGCTCCGGCTCCGCCACGGGCTGCTCCAGCAGCGCACCCAGACCGTCCCGCCCGGCCGGGTGCAGGCCGTCCGGTTGAGCCAGCCGCTGCTGTGGCGGCCGGGCCGTTGGTGGCGGGTGGAGGTCAACGTGGCCGGCTACGGGCGGGAGCGCGCCGAGACCGGGGTGCTGCTGCCGGTGGGCACCCGGGACGAGGCGGTCGCCGTCCTCGCGTTCGTGCTGCCCGACCTCGGGGTGAGGGATACGGAGCATCCTGGGCCGGTCGTCGACGCCGGCCTGGTCGGCACCCTCGGTGACGGCGGCTTCACGGCCGCTCCGCCGGCCGCCCGGTTCGTCGACCCCATCGGCTGGCGCCGGCACGGGTACCGGGTGACCCGGACGGCGCTGCTGCTCCGCCGCGGCGTGCTGTACCGGCAGCTGGACGTCGTCCCGCACGCCCGCACCCAGAGCGTCGGGGTGCGGCAGGGGCCGCTGCAGCGCCGGCTGGCGCTGGCGTCGTTCACGCTGCACTCCACGCCGGGACCGGCGATGCCGGTGGTCGCGCACCTGGCCGCTCCGGTGGTGGCGCGGCTGCTGGACGAGCAGGTACTGCGGGCGCGGCAGGCGCGGGCCGGCGCGGGTCCGGAGCGCTGGATGGAGACGGTGGCGTCAGCCGCACCGGCCGGCCACCCGTTGGACCAGCCAACCGAACCCGCCCAGGGCGCCGGGGTCGAGGAGCTCGGCGACCGCTGACCGCCGGGCCAGCGCCTGCAGCAGGCCGGCGCCTCCGGCCGGCAGGGCGTGGGCCGCCGGGCCGGCCAGGCCCTCCCGGACGCCGAGCTCGGTCAGGGCGGTGCGCTGGTCCGTCAGCCGGGTGTCGGTCGCGCCCGCGGCCTGGGCCGCGGCGGCGACGGCGTCCAGGGCCACGTGCGCGGTCACGTCGCAGCTCCCGTCGGGCACCGGCGGGACCGCCCGGCCGCCTCGGAAGCCGGTCAGCGTGCCGGTCGCCGGCCGGTCCGCGCGCTCGTGGTGGTAGTCCACCGCGAGCAGGGTGGCCCCGCCCGCGGTGGCCGCGGCCCGCTCTGCCAGCCCCGCCCAGAGCAGGTCTCGGGGCAGTCCGACCTCGACCCGGTCGCCCGGGTCGCCGTCCTCGAACGGCCACCAGCGGCGGCACCACGCCAGCTCGGCGGGGGCCGGGTCGGGGCCGAGGGCCTCCCGGCCGGTCCGCGGGTCCACCAGGACCGTCCGCGGTGCGCCGTCCTCGTCGAGCTCGAGCACCGGGCACGGGACGTCGTCCAGCAGCTCCCAGCCGATCACCAGGGCGTCGTCGAAGGCGTCGGCCGGGATCTCGTGGAGTCCCTGCGACCAGCCGATGCCGGCGGGCAGGCCCGCCGGCCGGGCGACGACGTCCACGGCGTGCAGGGCCAGGTGCGCCGCGTCCGGCAGCGCGGTCAGGGCGGCCAGCAGCTCCCCGTGCCCCGCCCCGACGTCGAGGACGCGGCACCGACCGGTGGCGTCCGCCAGGCGCGCCAGGGCGCGCGCCAGCGGACCGGGGGCGGCGTGGACCGCCGTCCGGAAGTGCCCGGACGGGCCGGCACCGGTGGTGAAGAACCCACTGGGGCCGTACAGGGCCTGCCCCCACGCCCGCTGCCACGGCACCACGAGGCCATACTCTCGCGGCATGACCCCGGGTGAGCTGCCGCAGCGCGCGCAGGTCGTGGTGATCGGTGGCGGCGTGATCGGCTGCTCGGTCGCTTACCACCTGGCGGTGCTCGGCTGCCACGACGTGCTGCTGCTCGAGCGTGACCGGCTCACCTCCGGCACCACCTGGCACGCCGCCGGCCTGATGGTCCGGTTCGGTTCGCTGTCGGCGACGTCCACCCAGTTCCGGAGCTACACCCACGACCTCTACCAGCGGCTGGAGGCGGAGACCGGGCAGGCGACGGGCTTCCGGCCGGTCGGGTTCATCGAACTGGCCACCGAGCCGGACCAGCTGGAGGAGTACCGCCGGGTGGCCGCCTTCAACCGGTACTGCGGCGTCGACGTCCACGAGATCTCGGCGGCCGAGGTGGGCCGGCTGTTCCCGCTCGCCCGGACCGACGACGTCCTCGCCGGGTTCTACGTCCAGGACGACGGCCGGGTGAACCCGGTGGACGTCACCATGGCGCTGGCCAAGGGCGCCCGGCAGCGCGGCGTCCGGGTCGTCGAGGGGGTGCCGGTGGAGACGGTGCTCACCCGGCGCGGTCCGGGCGGCCTGCCGGAGGTGACCGGCGTCCGGACGGCGGGTGGCGACGTCGAGGCCGAGACCGTGGTCAACTGTGCCGGGATGTGGGCCCGGGAGCTGGCCTCGCGCTCCGGTGTCGCGGTCCCGGTGCAGGCCGCCGAGCACTACTACCTGATCACCGACGAGCTGCCCGGCATCCCGGCCGACCTGCCCGTGCTGGAGGACCCGCGCAACTACGGGTACTACCGGGAGGAGGGCGGCGGGCTGATGGTCGGCCTCTTCGAGGGCGTCGCCGCGCCCTGGCGGGTGGAGGGCGTGCCCGCGGACTTCTCGTTCGGCCGGATCCCTCCGGACACCGACCGGCTGGCCCCGTTCGTCGAGGCCGCCCTGTCCCGGGTCCCGGCGGCCTCCGAGGTGGGCCTGCGCACCGTCTTCTGCGGTCCGGAGTCGTTCACGCCCGACCTGATGCCGGCCCTCGGCGAGGCGCCGGAGGTGCGCGGGTACTTCGTCGCCGCCGGGCTCAACTCGATCGGCGTCCTCACCGGGGGCGGGCTCGGCCGGGCGCTCGCGCACTGGATCCTCGCCGGGACGCCGGACGTCGACGTCACCGGGCTCGACGTGGGGCGCCTCCACCCGTACCAGTCGACGCCGGCGTACCGCAGGGCGCGGACGGCGGAGGTCCTGGGCCTGGTCTACGCCCGCCACTACCCGACCCGTTCGCCCCGGACGGCGCGCGGTGCCAAGCGCTCGGCCCTGCACGACCGGCTGGCCGCGGCGGGCGCGCACTTCCGGGACGTCGGCGGATGGGAGGGCGCCGACTGGTTCGCCGGCGCCGGTGTCCGGCCCGACGCCGGCCCGTTGACCTGGGGCCGGGCGCCGTGGTTCGCGCACTGGGCGGCCGAGCACCGGGCCGGGCGTGAAGCGGTCGCGCTGACGGACCTGTCGTTCATGGCGAAGTTCCGGGTCGCCGGGCGGGACGCCGCCGCCGTCCTGGACCGGGTGAGCGTCGGCGCCGTCGCCGGCGAGCCGGGCCGGAACACCCACACCCAGTGGCTCAACGAGGCGGGTGGCATCGAGGCGGACCTGACCGTGACCCGGCTGGACGACGAGGAGTTCCTGGTCGTCGTCCCGGACAGCGCGCACCGGCACGCGTACGGCTGGCTGCGCCGCCACCTGGGTCGGGCGCACGCCGTCGTCACGGACGTCACGTCAGGTTACGCGCTGATGGGCGTGCAGGGGCCGCGGTCCCGGGAACTGCTGCAGTCGCTGACGGCGTGCGACCTGTCCGACCAGGCGTTCCCCCTCCGGGCGGCGCGGGAGTTCGACCTCGGCTTCGCCCGGGTGCTGGGCATCCGGGTCACTGACGTCGGCGAACTCGGCTACGAGCTGTACGTGCCGACCGAGCACGCGATCGACGTCCACGATCGGATCGTGGAGGCGGGCGAGGCGTTCGGGCTGACCTACGCCGGCCTCAGGGCGTGGGGATCGCTCCGGCTGGAGAAGGGGTACCCCGACTACGGCCACGACATCGGCAACCTGGACTCGGTGCTCGAGGCGGGCCTGGGGTTCGGGGTCGACCTCACGCCGGGGCGCCGCTTCGTGGGCCGCCGGGCCGTCGAGGCGGCTCTCGCCGGGCAATCCGGCGGGGCGCCGACCCGACGCCTGGTCCAGGTGCTCGTGACGGACCCGGAACCGCTGTTGTGGCACGGCGAGGTCGTGTACCGGGCGGGCGCACCGGTGGGGTACGTCCGGTCCGGGTCCTACGGGTGGACGCTCGGCGGGGCCGTGGGCCTGGTGATGGTCGACCCGGGCGGGCACGGGCGGCCCGAACCGGTCACCCAGGCCTGGCTGGACGCCGAGCCGCTGGAGGTCGAGATCGCGGGCCGGCGGTACCCGGTCCGGGGGTCCCTGCGCTCGCTCCACGACCCGAAGGCCGAGCGGATCCGACCCTGACCCCAGGTCCGCCGGAACCGGCGGACGGGTCTGGCCCGGCAGCCCCGCCGGCGGCGGCGATCCGCAGCAGCTGCGGGGTACCGCCGATGTCAGGTGGGCCGTCGCAGCACCAGGGCGACGTCCGTCACGGTGAACAGGAACCGCCCGGCCTCGGCCATCCGCACCAGGTTCTGCACCCAGCCGCGGGCCTTCGGCGCCAGTTCCTGGTCCTCCTGAACGCTGGCCAGCACCCCGCGGGCGACCTTCCAGCCGACGGAGTCGGGATCGAAGCGCTGATGGCAGTCGGCCCAGGTGTCGACCGTGACGATCTCGAAGGGGGCGGCGTCGGCCAGCCCGAGCAGCTTGCGGCCCATGAACCCGTCGGCCCGCTGGGCGAACCGGGGCGGCGTCGAGACGAACCGGTCGACGAGGAGCCGGGTGAGGGCGTCGTCGTCGGAGGCGAACAGCACCGTGTCCCAGTCGCTGTGGGCGAGCACCAGGAGGCCGCCCGGGCGGAGGACCCGGTAGCTGTCGGCCACGTGGGCGCGGGCGTCGGCGACGTGCTCGGCGACGTTCACCGAGACCACCCGGTCGAGCGTGCCGTCCGGGAACGGCAGCGGCTCGTCCAGATCAGCGATCACGGAGCGGACCCGCTCGTCGTGCAGCACGTCGTCGTCCAGGCCCGACGCGGTGTCCACGGCGTGGATGCGCAGCGGCCCGCGGGCGGCGGCCAGGATGGCCCGTACGGTCCGGCCGTAGCCGGTGGCGAGGTCGGCGACCTCGAGGGTCCGCCGGTCGGGCAGCGGTTCCAGCCGGGCCAACTCGGCGATCCGGTCATGACGTCCCACGGCTTGCAGGCTAGCGTCGGCAGCCATGACGCACGGCTCGGACCCCCGCACTCCCGCCACGCTCCCCGCCGAGCGCCGCCCCGGCCGGCTGGGGGTGGGGGTGGTCGGGGCCGGGCGGGTCGGCGCGGTGCTGGGGAGCGCCCTGCGCGCGGCCGGGCACGCCATGGTCGGGGTGACCGCCGTCTCGGCCGCGAGCCGGGAGCGGGCCGAGGTGATGCTGCCCGCCGTCCCGGTGCTCGAGCTCCCGGACGTCGTCGAGCGCGCCGAGCTGGTGCTGCTCGCCGTGCCGGACGACGCGTTGCCCGGGCTGGTGGACGGCCTCGCCGCGACCGGGGCGTGGCAGGCCGGCCAGATCGTCGTCCACACCAGCGGCCGCTACGGCTGGCGGGTGCTCGGGCCGGCGGCCGCGGCCGGCGGGATCCCGCTCGCGCTGCACCCCGCGATGACGTTCACCGGTACCAGCGTCGATCTGGTCCGGCTCGCGGACTGCTGTTTCGGGGTCACCGCTCCCGCACCGGTGCTACCGATCGCGCAGGCGCTCGTGGTGGAGATGGGCGCCGAGCCCGTCGTGGTGGCGGAGGAGGCGCGCCCGCTCTACCACGCGGCTCTCGCGCACACCGCGAACCACCTGGTGACGCTGGTCGCGCAGGGGCTCGACCTGCTCCGGGCGGCCGGCGTCGACGCCGGGGACCGGGTGCTCGCCCCGCTGCTCTCGGCGGCACTGGACAACGCGCTGCGGCACGGCGACGCGGCGCTCACCGGCCCGGTGGCCCGTGGCGACGACGGCACTGTCGCCGCGCACGTGGCCGCGCTCCGCGCCAGCGGTGTCCCGGGTGTCGGCGCCACCTACCGGGTGCTGGCCCGGGCGACCGCCGACCGCGCGCTGGCCGGCGGCCGGCTCAAGCCGGCCGACGCCGGGGCATTGCTGGCGGCGCTGGCGGAACCGCCCCCGACCCAGGCTCCGCCGGGGGCCGGCTGACGCCCGGCGTGGTCCCCCGCGGCGACGGATCCGGACCTCGATCACCTCGATCACCTCGACGCCGGCGACGGCGATCGCTGGCCGGTATGCCTGGCCCGGCACCGGCCGCCGCCGTCCGGGCGGTAGCGTGGCGGGGCTCCGGCGACCGATGGGGTGCGCCGTCTGATGGGAGGGGTGCGGCGGTGACCGACATGGCCGAGGCACGCGAGACCCCGGCGGTACCGGCGGGGCTGGTGCTCGCCCGCACCCGCGGCGAACTGGCCCCGGTTCGGGCGGCCCTGCGCGGCCGGGTCGCGGTCGTGATGACGATGGGCGCGCTGCACGAGGGACACGCGACGCTCTTCCGCCGGGCCACGGAGCGGTTCGACACGGTGATCGCCACGATCTTCCTGAACCCGCTCCAGTTCGGACCGCACGAGGACCTGGCCAAGTACCCGCGCATGCTCGACGCGGACCTGGAGCTCTGCACGCGGGAGGGCGTCGACGTCGTGTTCGCGCCGTCCCCCGACGTGGTGTACCCGGACGGCGACCCCGGGGTGATGGTCAGCTCCGGGCGGCTGGGGTCCGTGCTCGAGGGGGCGAGCCGGCCCGGGCACTTCGACGGGGTGCTCACGGTGGTCGCCAAGCTTCTGCACCTGACGCGCCCGGACGCCGCCTTCTTCGGTCAGAAGGATGCCCAGCAGCTGCTGCTGATCCGGCGGATGGTGCGAGACCTCGACTTCGGGGTCGAGATCGTCGCGGTCCCGACCGTGCGGGAGCCGGATGGCCTGGCGATGAGCAGCCGCAACACCTACCTGACGCCGCTCGACCGGGAGGTGGCGCTCACCCTCCCCCGGGCGCTGCGGGCCGGCACGGTCCACGCCTGCGAAGGGGCCAGCGCGATCCGGCGCGCGGCGCGCGACGTCCTCGTCCGGGAACCGCTCTGTCGGGTCGACTACCTGGTGCTCGTGCACCCGGACACCCTGGACGACGTCCCGGAGTGGTACCGCGGCGAGGCGCTCCTCGCGGTGGCCGCTCGGGTCGGGACCACCCGGTTGATCGACAATGTCCTGGTGGCGGTGGGGCACGAGAACCACGACGGGCAGCCGCCGTCCTGAGCCGCACCACGCGATGACCACCAACCATCACGGTCTGCTGTCGCTTGATCGCACAGTGTTCGGATAGGGTGACGGTGACGCGCGACGGCTGGAGGCTGGAGTGGCCTCCGGCGCGTCCGAGCCGGCTGAGAGGGGTCGATGAGCCGTCACCGCGCGCTCGACAGTCCCCGGGCCCCCTGGCAGCCGGGCACTCGGGAGGCCCTGGCCGCGGTGGGCCTGGACCCCGGCTGGGTGCACGAGTTCGTGCTCCGAGCCCTGTCCGAGGAGCTGGGCCCGCGCTGGATCGACGTCACCACGGCCGCGACGGTCCCGGTCGACGAGGACGCCCGCGCCGAGGTCCACGCCCATCAGGGTGGCGTGGCCTGCGGACTGCTTCTGCTCCCGGTCGTCCTCGCCGAGGCCGCCGCCCGGTTCGGCCTGCCGGTGCCGGTCGCGCGCCTGCTGGTGGCGGACGGCGCGCGAGTCCGGCGCGGAGAGGTGCTCGCCGAGCTGCGCGGCCCGGCCCGGGTGCTCCTCACCGCCGAGCGCACCGCGCTGAACATCGTCCGGCACCTGTCCGGTGTCGCGACCGTCGCGGCGCGGTGGGTGGAGGCGCTCGAGGGCACCGGCGCCCGCCTGCTCGACACCCGGGCCACCACGCCCGGGCTGCGCCCGCTGGAGCGCTACGCCGTCCGTTGTGGGGGCGGCAGCAACGGGCGCGCCGGCCTCTACGACGCCGCGCACGTCACCGTCGCCCACACCCTGGCCGCGGGCTCGGTGGAGCGAGCGCTGGACGGCGTCCGCCGCCGGCTGCCCGACGTCCTGGTCCAGATCGACGTCAGGACTCCGCTGGAGGCCGTCGAGGCGGTGCTCGCCGGTGCCCGGTTCGTGGTCTGCGAGGGGATGACTCCCGAGGTGCTGGCCAGCGCGGTCCGGCAGGTCCGGGCAGCGACCCCGGAGCCGGTGGAGATCGCGGTCTCTGGGGTGGCCGACCTCGACCGGGCCGGCGAATGCGCGCAGGCCGGTGTCGACCACCTCTACGTCGACATCGTGACGCAGCAGGCCCAGATGCTCGATCTGGCCTTCGTCGTGGCCTGACCCGCCGACGTCGGCCGGGCCCGATCCCGGTCCGGGCCCGGCCCCGATCCCGGTCCGGGCCCGGCCCCGATGCCGACCTCAGCGCCGACGTCAGCGCCGGTCGATCCCGAGCAGGCGCTCGTAGAGGGCTCGCAGGGTCTCCGCGACCCGGACGCGCTCGGCCCACCGCTGCTCCGGGTCGGCTCGGCGCGCCGGCTCGTGCAGGGCCGTCCGCAGCGCGCCGGTCAGCGACTCGGCGAGCTCGTCGACGTCGTCGCTCACCGTGTACGTCAGGCACGGCTGCTGACCGGCGGCGTGCACGTGGCCGGGGAGCAACGGCTTGGTTCCGAGGTCGGCGCACGCCTCGGGCCACACCGAGTGGGATCCGTGCAGGCCGGGGACGACCGACACGTCCAGGGCGAACAGGTGGTCCCACAGCTGTGCGTCGCTGAACGGGCGGTGCAGGCGTAGCCCGCCCCCGGCGTCCCGGACGAGCCGTTCCACCCGGTGGAGGTTCTCCGCGTTGTACGTCGACGACCCGGGATCGAGCACCGTCTCGTGGGCGTTCACCGCGAGCTGGACGCCGGGCACCTCGCGGCACGCCCGGGTCAGCGCGTCGACGAGCAGCACCGGCTCGATCGGCACCTGCAGCGCGGCGAGGTGCAGGCCGACCCGGAGCCTCTGGCTGCGGGGGGAGCGGGCCTGGCGCATCCGGACGAAGTCGACCACGTGCGGGTGCGGCAGTACCAGGGGCTCCACGCCCCACCGGCGCCGCATCTCGTCCGCCGCGCTCTCGGTCAGCGTGACGACGGCGTCCGCCTCCGGCACCAGCTGGTCGAGCTGCGCCGCGTACAGGCGCGGATCCGACCCGGACGGGTCGCTCAGGTGGTACCCGGTGACGACGAGAGGAACGCCGGTGCGCTTGACGACGGCGGTGGCCTCGGCGATCTGCCGGGGATGGTGCTGCGGGTGGAGGCCCTGCACGTGGACGACGTCGATCGTGTCGAGGTGGGCCCGCAACCAGGTCGGGGTGAAGGCGGCCCCGCGCGAGGCGGCGCCCGGCAACCCCACCGTCGGCCGGTAGACGGCGTCCACTCCTTCCGGGTGGCTCAGGTGCCGGGCGTACAGCCCCCGACCCGGCAGCGTCGCCACGGAGATCGTCGGCCTGCCCTCCCAAGCGGCACTGGCGCGGCGACGGCGGCGAGAGGGGGACATGGTCGACCTCCGCTGTTCGTGGCGGGTCAGCTTGGCCTGACCCGGCGCTTCGCCACTAGGCATCCCCCGTCCGGCAATCAGTCAATCCTCATTTGGGTGGCTTTTAGCGTCGAGAGCCATGGTGCCTGGGAGGTCAAGCCACGCTTTCGGCCGGTCGATGGACCCCTGTACGCCGCAGATGGTTACTCGTAGTTCATCGCCCTGATCCCCGGGATCCGTAGCGTCACTGTCGTGCACTCGCACCGTATGGCGCACCGCCGTCCCGCTCCGGGGAGCTGGGGCGGCTGGAGCAAAGGAGCTGGGGATGGTGTTCGAGGTGATCGCGACGTCGGCCACGCGGGTCGATCCCGCGTTCGCGGAGCCGACCCTGACGGAGCCGGGTACAGCCCCCGCCGCCACGCCGGATCGGGTCGAGCCCGACGGTCCGGATCGTCCGGCGCCGACGGACGGCCCGGGCGAGGGCGGCCGGGAGGGGTCGAGCTCCGGGCCTGCCGCTCCAGCCCCGGTGGCCACCGCTCAGGCCGGCGCCCCCGCACCCGGAGTCACCGACCTCGACATCACCCATGTCGAGGTCCAGGGCACCGCGACGGCCGGTTCCGCCGCCGATGCGGTGCCCGCCGCGCCCCCGGCGCGCCGGGCCATGCCCCGAGCGGTGATCGGTCAGCTGCTGCGGTCGGCCGTCTCGTTGCAGGCCGAGGGCGTG
>DATDMG010000124.1:0-4725 GCA_036518955.1 Kineosporiaceae bacterium
GCGCACCTGGCCGGGGCCGGGGATGCTGGGGCCCATGTGGGATGTGGCGGTGGTGGGGTCGGGGCCGGCGGGCGCGACGGCAGCGATCGCGGCGCGGCGGGCATGGCCGCAGGCCCGGGTCCTGCTGCTGGACCGGGCGGACTTCCCTCGCGACAAGTCCTGTGGCGACGGCGTCGCACCGCACGTCCTCGACGTCCTGGAGCGGCTCGGGGTCACCGGGTTGCTGGCGGACTGGCCCTCGGTGCAGCGGCTGCGGCTGTGCTTCCCGGAGGGCCCCGAGATCGGTGGCGTGATGCGTCGTGGGGTGTACGTCGTCCCGCGCACGGTCCTGGACACCCGGATCCGGGCGGCTGCCCTGGACCGGGGCGTCGAGGCGGTTCGCCACCGGGTGCGGCGGGTGGAGGTGGCGCCGGATCGCGTCGTCCTGGACGACCGGCTCGAGGCGCGCGTGGTGGTCGGCGCGGACGGCGCGCACTCGGTGGTGCGGTCGGCGATCGGCGCCGATCCCGCCTCGGCGCGGCAGGCGATCGCGCTGCGCGCCTACGCTCCGGTGATCGGTCTGCCGTCGGACGAGCAGCTCATCGTGTTCGAGCGGGACGCCCGGTGGCCGGCGTACGCGTGGTCGTTCCCGATCGGGGACGGCCGGGCCAACGTCGGCTACGGGGAGTTCCTGCCTCCTGGCGGGAAAGGCAGGACGCCGACCCGCGCGCAGCTGGTCCGGCGCCTGCACGAACTGTTGCCCGGCCTGCGCGACCCGACCGCGCTGCGGGGCCACCACCTGCCGCTGTCCACCGCGGCCGTACGCCAGCCGGACGGGCCGGTGCTCCTCGCCGGGGACGCGCTGTCGCTGATCAACCCGCTCACCGGAGAGGGTATCCACACCGCCGTCCTCACCGGGGCACTCGCCGGGATCGCTGCGGCCCGGGCGGCCCGTTCCGCGGCCACCGGCTCCGGCCGGTCGGGCGCGGGGCCTGACCCCGGCCGGGAGCTCCGGCGCGCCCTGCGTGGCGCGTTCGGTCGGCACACCCGCGACGTCAACGCCATGGCGCACTTCGCCCGGCCGCGTGCCGTGGCCGCGGGACTGCGCGGCGCGCAGGGCCGGCAGCGGGTGTTCGACGACCTGGTCGAGCTGGGCCTCGCCGATGGCCGGATCACCAGGCGGCTCCTCGGCGTGATCGTCGCCGAGCTGGTCCGCAGGGCCGGTCGTCCGTTCGTCGCCGGCCCGCCGGGACCGGGTGCTTCGGCCGAGGGCGGCGGGCCCGGCGTCGGCGTACCGTGGTCGGCGGAGGCGATGCCATGACCGCCGAACGAGACGCGCCCGCGACCGTGCGGGCCGCCGGCTCCGACACCGTGCGTCCGACCTGCAACGCGCCCGAGGGGTGCGACCGGCCTGCCGAGAACCCGTCGGGGCGGTGTCCCGTGCACGAGGCCGCCCGGCTGTCGAAGGTGTTCGAGGGAGTCCAGCACCACTGACGGCGGTGCCGTCCTGGCGGCCCGGCAGGGGGCGCCGTCCGAGGGTGCGCTCACGCGTGGTGCGCCTGCTCGTGAGCGGCGTGCGACGTGGGCTCGAGCTGGAACGTGGAGTGCTCGACGTCGAAGTGCCCGGCCAGGCAGCGCTGCAGGGCGTCCAGCAACTGGGGGACGTGCCCGTCGAGGAAGCAACCGTCGTCGACCACGACGTGGGCGGTCAGCACCGGCAGGCCGGTCGCGACCAGGCTGGCGTGCAGGTCGTGGACGCCGACCACGTGCTCGACCTCGAGCACGTGCCGGCGGACGTGTTCGAGGTCCAACCCCGGGGGTGTGGACTCCATCAGCACGGTCAGGCTCTCCCTGAGCAACCGGACCGTCCGCGGGACGATCAGAACGCCGATGACCAGGGACGCCACCGCGTCCAGCCGGGACCAGCCGGTGATCGAGATCGCCACGGCGGCCATCACGACGGCCAGGGCCCCCAGTGCATCGTTCGCCACCTCGAGGAACGCGGCTCGCAGGTTGAGGTTCGTCGTCCGGTTCCGGGCCAGCAGAGCGAGCCCGGCAGCGTTTCCCACCAGTCCGACCACGCCGAACCACATCATCGTGGACGACGCCACCTGCGGCGGCTCCAGCAGCCGCCGGACACCCTCGACGAGCACGAACCCGCCGACGGCGAGCAGCACCGCCGCCTGCGCGGCTGCGGCCAGTACCTCGGCCCGCAGGTATCCCCAGGTGCGCCGGAGCGTGGGAGGCCGCTCGCCGAGCACCGCGGCGAGCAGGGCCAGGGCGAGCCCGGCGACATCGGTCAGCAGGTGGCCGGCGTCCGCGAGCAGGGCCAGGCTCCTCGACAGGGCGGCGCCGGTCACCTGTGCCGCACAGACGGCCAACGTGATCGCCAGGGCGGCGGTCAGCTGGGCGCGCGCCCCCGGCACGGCGCCGCCCGGCAGCCGGCCGTGGTCGTGCCCATGGCGGTGAGGCCCGGCCTGCCGTCGGCCGCGGGCGCTGGTGTCGCCGGGCGCCTCGGTGTGTCGGTGGGCCGCGGTGTCGCCGGCTCGACGGCCGCCGTCCCGGGCCGGTGCCTCGTCACGATCGTGCTCCACAGGAGGCGACGCTACGGCAGAGCGGGTAGCCGGCAGCCCGCCGACCACCGGGGTGGGTGCCGTGGCGGGCCCCCGTGAGGCGCCTCACAATCGAGCGGAGCGGAAACGAATACCCCGTGCCGCCCGCTGCCGTGAAATGGAAGAGATGGCAACGCCGCTGTCGTGCCGGACATCTCCTACGGAAGACTCCAACCTTCGTGATGCCCAAGACTCCTCCACCGTCAGGCTCACCCTTCGGTTCCCCGACCCCCACCGATTCATCCCTCGGGCGGCACCCGGCGTCCGGTGACCCGTCCGGCCCCCCGTCCGGCTCCGCGCCGTTCGGCTCCGGCCGGCCACTGCCGTCCGAGCCGGGCTCGATGCCCGCTGTGCCCGGTTCCACGAAGCTCGACCTCGACCTCAACCCGACCAAGTTGGCGGGCGGCGCCCTGGCCGCGGTCACGTCGGCGGTGACCGCCTCGTACTTCGGCGTCACCGGGACGATCATGGGAGCGGCGTTCGGATCCGTCGTGTCGAGCGTGGCTGCGGCACTTTACGCCACGTCGCTGACCCGCGCCGGCGAGCGGATCAAGACCGTCGTGGTGTCACCCTCCGGGGCGGTGGGTGGCACCGGTCGGGCCGATCCCGCCGACCCGGCCGCCGTCCCGGACGCGCTCACCGGGGCGCAGCCTGCGATCCTCGGCGAGACGATGCTGCCGCGGTCGGCGGGGCGGTCGGCGGGACAAGGGTCGCACGCGCCGTCGCGCCGCCTGCTCAAGCCGGTCCTCCTGCTCGGCGGGTTCGCCTTCGCGGCGTCGCTCGGGGCGATCTCCGCCACCGAGCTGGCGCTCGGACATCCGGTGGCGGATGCGGGCGAATCCGGGACGACGGTCAGCCGGTTCGTCAGGGGTGACCCCGACAGCTCGCCCAAGGCCCCCGAGCCGCGTCGCGGCGAGAGCCCGGCGGCGTCGTTCCGCCCGTCGCCGAGCGACCCGTCGTCGGTCGCCGTCCCGACCTCGGAGTCGGGTGGCCCCAGCGGCTCGGGTCCCTCCAGCGGCTCGGTCGCCTCGAGCGGCCCGGATGCCTCGTCGGGCTCGGCTGCCTCGGGCGGCCAGACCACGTCGCCGGCGGATTCCGCCCCGACCACCCCGACCGTCCCGACCACCCCGACCGACTCCGCGGGTGGCGGGCAGAACCCCGGTGCGCCGCCCCGTCCGACCGGGGGCACCCTCGGCGCTGGCGTGCGGCCCGGATCCAGTTCGGCCAGCTGATCGGGATCCGGCCCGGCCACCTGTCGGTGGCGGCTGGCAGAGTGTCGGTCGGGAGCGACGTCCGCCGCCGGTGAGCGCCCTCGGGCACCGGGCCGGGTGGCCGGTCGTTGCCCTCGATGCAGGTGGCACGGGGTCGGGTGGCACGGGGTCGGCGAGAGGGCGCGCATGGCACGAGGACGGCGGGGGCTGACGGTCGCCGCGGCAGCCGCTGGCGCCGTCCTGGTGGGGGCCGGCGTCGCGGCGGCAGCGGGCGGCGACGGCGAGCACCCCGTCCGGGTCGAGCAGCTCTGGGTGACCGGGGTGCCCGAGCCGGGATCCGGCCCGGGCGCCGGTCCGGTCCGGCTCGACGCGACGCTGTACCTGCCACAGGGCGTGGGGCGCGTCCCCGCCGTTCTGCTGGCGCACGGAATCGGCGGGTCCAAGGCCGACGTCGCCGACGAGGCGCAGCGGATCGCCGCTCGCGGGTACGTGGTGCTGGCCTGGACGGCTCGCGGGTTCGGCCGCAGCGGGGGTCTGATCCATCTCGATTCCCCCGACTACGAGGTGTCCGACGCCGCGAAGCTGATCGATCTGCTCGCCGCGCGGCCCGAGGTGCAGCTCGACGGGCCCGGCGACCCGCGGGTCGGGGTCGCCGGCGGTTCCTACGGCGGCGCCCTGGCGTTGCTGCTCGCCGGGTACGACCATCGCGTCGACGCGATCGTGCCACAGATCACCTGGAACGACCTGGGCCATGCGCTCTTCCCCCAGTCCGAGGTGTCGTCGCCCGACCCGCGGTCACCGGCCGGGATCGATCCGGTGGGCACGCCGGGCGTCTTCAAGAAGGGCTGGGCAGGGGTGTTCTTCAGCCCGTCCGGGAGCGCCCAGGCAGGTCTGGCGGCGAGTGCCGGCGCCGCCGGGCCGGG
>DATDMG010000125.1:0-28339 GCA_036518955.1 Kineosporiaceae bacterium
ACCCGTACGTCAACAGCCCATCACAGTTCGCCACCGCGCCGCAGTCCCGCAGCAACCGCGCCGCGGCCTCGGACTGTCCCTGGGCGATGAGCAGACCGGCCTCGGCGACGTCCAGCCGACGGGCGAGCCACTCCGGAAGGCGCACCGAGGGCATCGCCGTCCGGCACTCCTCCAGCGCGACCAGGGCTGCGGCGTGGTCACTCCGGGCCCGCAGAAGTCGGCACCGGACGAGCCCGAGAACCGCCACCGCGACCGGCTCCGCCCGGACGAGGAGGATCGCCGTCGCCCGCTCGACGTGAGCGCGCGCCTCGGCGCAGTCCCCGCGCTCAGCATGGATCCACGCGAGGGCGGTGTCCACGGTGAGGCACCGTGCATCCGTCGGCGGGTCCAGGCGCTCGCCGATACCGAGGGCCCGGTGAGCGGTGTCCCAGGCACGCATCAGGGATCCCGACAGGGCTTCGGCCAGGGACAGGTCGGCGAGACATCGAGCCCGCAGGTGCTCGCATCCGGGCACGTTCGACGCCCGCGCCGCCGCCGCGAGAATCTGCCGAGCCGTGGCCAGGTCCCCGAGGTCGAGGTGAGCGTAACCGGTGACCCAGAGGGTCAGCGCGTGCGTGGACGGCGCCACGACCGCTCCCCGCGCGGCCTGCCCGGCGTGGATCTCCTGGGCCGTCGTGGCGGCCGCAAGGGCGCCTCCGGGGTCCCCGACCGAGCAGGCCAGGGCACCGGTCGTGACGGCGATCCCGAGCTTCAGCGGCGTGATCCCGTCGCCGTTGGCTGCCTCCGCGAGGAGCTCTTCGGCGCAGGTCAGATACTTCTGGCATTCGGTGAGGTCGTGATCTCGCCAGGCGAGCATCGCGGCCGCCAGGGCTGCCTCCGGCCCAGCCGTGCCGTCCGGCAGGCCGGCCAGCAGCGCGACGGTCGCGTCGGACGGCGGCGCCGTGAGGAGGTACCCGACGGGCAGATGGCCGACGACGACACGAGCGGCGTCCAGCCAGTCGTCGGCCGCCGCGTACTGCTGGACCGCTTCGGGGACTCGACCGGCGGCCAGCAACCATTGCGCCGCCCGCCGGTGCAGGCGCCGGGCCCGGCCGCACGGTTCACGCCGCAGCTCGGCGCGCAGGAGGTCACGGATCAGCGGATGGTACTCGTAGCAGTCGTCCTCTTCGTCGCCCACGTCCACGAACGTGCGGGCCTGGGCCAGGGCCCGGAGGGTGACCGCAGCATCGCGGACACCGGACAGGTGCGCGGCAAGTTCGGCAGGCAGCCGGTCGACGACACACGTCGAGATCAAGAAGTCGCGCACGGACGGTGGATGGGTGTCCAGCACCTCGGCCCGGAAATAGGCAGCCAGGTCGCTCTCCCCCAGGGCCGGATCGCCCAGGTGCCGGGCCTGGATGCCGCCGAGGCGTAGGCCTGCGGCCCACCCCCTGGTGCGGTAGGCGAAGGCCAGGACGGCGCTCTCCGTCACGTCGACGTCGCGCCCGCTCAGCAGCTCTGCCGCCTCCTGGAGGGTGAAGGCGAGCTCGTGAAAACGGATCTCCACCAGAGAGCCCTCCAGACGGTACTGGTGGAGAGGCAGATTCGGGTCGACCCGAGTGATCAGCACGAGGCGCAGCCTGCCCCCGGCATGACGGAGCACGAAGTCGAGCTCGTCGGGGATCTGCTGCCGGTTCAGTACCTCGGCGTTGTCGAGAATGAGGACGACCGGAACCGGTGCTTCGGACAGGCGCGCCGCCAGGCGCATCAGCAGGCGGCGGTCGACAGCGTCCTCCGCCACCGGGGCGGGGATATCCTCGACGGCGACCCCACCACGGGCCAAGCCCGCCAGAACGTAGGTCCAGAAGACCCCCGGGAGGTCGTCGTCCTCGTCGAGTGAGATCCAGGTCGCAGGGCCGGGTGCTCTCTCCGCGGACACCCACGAGCTGGCCAGCAGGGACTTCCCAGACCCGGCCGGGGCGTTGATCAAGGTGAGCGGGCCCCGGGTGCCGTCCGACAGCAGAGCGAAGAGGCGCTCCCGCTGCACCACAGGCTGCCTGATCCTGGGCAGGTGGAACTTCGCCGCCATGATCGGAACGCCACGCGGTGTACTGACCGGCCCGGGAATCTCGGTCTGAGTCATGCTCTTCACCTGTCTCGGTCCACGAGGACCCCACGCCCGAGCGACGCCCTCCAGTTCAGACTTCCAGGTGGACCATGGACCGGTCATCACCCGATTTGTACCACACCGCGCCATGTGCGCAGTCGTGACCGCCGAACGTCTGTGCGGGTGGGCGGCTCCCGCCGGTGTCCGACGACGATGGTCCCTGGCCAGCCGCCTCCGGCAGGAGCAGAATTCTTTGCCTTGAGGTGAGGGCGGGTGCGAGACCGAGCGCTGCGCCGCCGGAGCCGTCATCGGTCGGGCCGGGAGGCCCTTGGTGGGCTCACGCCAGGGCCCACGTCAGGGCTCTGAGGCATCCCCGGTGCACCGGGGGGACGCCGAAGCTCCCGCCGGGGATCCGTGCCACGGTGGCCTCGGGGGCCCACCGAGATGCCGGCGCGGCTTCGAGCAGAGCTGCGAGGAGACGCGATGGGAGAACACAACCGTTGCCGATCCACACGTGATGACTCCGGAACAGTCGACTCCGGAACGGTCCTGGGGCCGGCGACTGCCCCGGCTCCCCGGCCAGTGCCTGACGTACGCAGGTTCAGTCTGTGGCCGCGCCGTCGCCCGGGAACGGTTGTGCGGCACTCACTGCTCAAGCGTCTCGCCGAGGTGGGCGAGCACATCCCCTTGATCACGCTTGTCGCTCCGGCAGGTTACGGCAAGACGACCACGCTCAGCCAGTGGGCCGCGGCCAGCGATCAGCGGTTCCTCTACCTACGACTCGGGCCCGCCCACAACGAGGACGCCCGACTGCTCGACGATCTCGCCCGCGCCGTGAACCGCCACCACCACCTCGACCACGCCGTCCGGTCGGCACTCACCGATCGCGATCCGTACGCGGTCGACGTCGCCGTGCCGCAGATCGTCGCCGCCGTTCATGCGGTCGGCGAACCGGTCGTGATCGTCCTGGACGACGTGCACCATCTGCGTCGAGCGCAGTCGCTCGACGCCGTCCTCCAGCTGGCCCAGACCGTTCCCACCGGCTGCCACGTCGTCCTGGCGAGCCAGCGGCCGCCCCGGATCAGGATCGGGGGGATGCGGGGTCACGGCCGGTGCGTCGAGTTCGCGGCCGCCGATCTGGCGTTCTCCACCTCGGAAGCCGCTGTCCTGGCACACCAGATGGGAGTCGAGCTGACGGACGAGTCGGTCGAGGAACTGGTTCGACGCACGGAGGGCTGGCCGGCCGGCGTCCACCTGGCGGCGTTGTCCCTCCGGGGAGCGACCGCTCCCGGACCCGCGACGGTCGAGAGCGTCGTCAGCGGGGAGCGTGGGCTTGTCGCCGACCACCTCAAGAAGGTTGCCCTGTCACAGCACTCTCCGGAGACGGTCGACTTCCTGGTGCGGACGTCGGTGCTGGAGCGCCTGTCGGCGCCCCTGTGCGACGCCGTGCTGCGATCGACCACGTCGGCGACTCAGCTCACCCAGATCGCCTCATCCACCCTGTTCGTCATTCCCGAGGACGGGCGCGGCGAACAGTACCGCTACCACCGTCTCTTCGCGCAGGTGCTGCTGGGCGAACTGCGTCGGCGTACGCCGGCGCAGGAGCCGCAGCTGCTCTCCCGCGCCGCTGCGTGGTGCGAGGCGCAGGGTGACTATGAGCGCGCTGTGACCTATGCTCTCCAGGCGCACGACGGGATCGCGGCCGCGCGTCTGCTCACCGTGCATCTCCAGCACCTGCACGCGGAGGGGCGGATCCAGGCCGCCCGCCGCTGGCTGCACGCCCTACCGGACAACGTCCTTCGGGCCTACCCGCCCTGTGCGCTCGCCCAGCTGTGGGTATGGGCCCTCACCGGGGACCCGACCCGCGCGCGGCGATGCCTGTGGATCGCCGAGTCCTCGACGTTCGACGGTGCCATGCCGGACGGCAGCGCCTCCTACGCCTCCGCGCTGGCGCGAGCGCGGGCCCTGCTGTCCCCCCAGGGAGTCGACGCCATGCTGAGGGACGCCCAGCGGGCGAGCGAACTGGAGCCGCCGGGGGGCCCGTGGTACACCATGGCCCAGTTGCTCCTGGGCAGCGCTCAGCTCCTGACCGGAGACTCCGACGCGGCCACCCGCTCGTTCGAGCTCGCGGCCCACCTGGCGGGGCACGAGCAGGAACCGGCTGCCTCCTACTCGCTGGCCCAGCTCTCTCTGATCGCCGCGGAGCGCGGCAACTGGACGACGGCCGCGGCTCGGATGCGGGAATCCCAGGCGAAGGTGCGCTCCGCGAGGCTGGGCAGTGACATCTTCAGCCTGCTCACCTACACGGCCGGTGCCAGGACGGCGCTGCACCACGGGCATGACCAGACCGCCCTCGGCCAGCTGAACAAGGCGCTTCGCCTGTACGGCGACCCCTCGCCGCGCGCCATCCCCTGGCTCGGCGCCTACTCCGCCATGGTGTTGGGACATGTGCTCACCGACCTGGGCGACCTACGCGCCGCCCAGCAGAAGCTCGGGGACGCTACCAGGTACTTGACCGTCCTGGGCGACAGCGGGCTGCTCATGACCTGGCACCGCATCCTCATGCAACGGCTGGCCAGAGCACGCAATCTGGGCTCCGTGACGAGGGCAGCAGGGCTCACGTCGGCGGAATCGCGCATCCTGCGGCTCCTCCCGACGCATTTGACACTGTCGGACATCGGCCGCGAATTCCAGCTGTCCACCAACACCGTCAAGTCCCAGGTGGGCGCGATCTACCGGAAACTTGGCGTAGCGTCGCGAGGGCAGGCCGTCCAGCGGGCCTTCGATCTGGGGCTGCTCGAGCCCGGGCCGAGCCACGCCCCCGGCCCCGCGGCCGGGAATTGGTCGCGGCCTCCCCTGAACTCGCGGCCTCGCACGTAGCGGATGAATGCTGCTCCGCACCGCCGTTGACCCCTCCTCCCGTGCTCCGGACCGCCACCACTCATCCGGACAGGATGATCCGTCCGCCGTCGGTCCGTCGCAGCATGAGCAGGTAATGGCGTGCGCACCGTGGCGTCATGCCCTCCGCTCAGGTGATCACGTGGACGAACCGGATCTCAACCATCGAAGAGGTCGTTGTGATCAGCATTCTGGCCGCGACACTGACGATCGTCGTCATCTTGGGCGTCATCGCGCCGACCCGGATCGGCAGGGAGTTCACAGCCCGTCTGCGTCGGCGACAGGTCGCCCGCCGAGGTGGGGATCAGCCCGCCACCTTCGCGTGCAGGCTCCGGCCCGACGGCCAGGTCCGCTGGCGTCGCCGCTGCCGGGCGGCGTGGATCCACGACGTCCTGCTCGTGACGAGCGGCCGGGTGTTCCCGCGGACGACCGCGCTGGCGGTCCGAATGCCCGAGGACGTCATTCGCGGGACCACCCGCAACGAAATCTCTCAGCTGGGCACGCATCCCCATGTGATCATTCTGAGGCTGGACGACGGTCAGCTGATCGAACTCGCTGCTGGCGAATCTGATCGCACGTGCCTGGCCGGTCCCTTCCTGGCTGCCGCAATCCCCGGGCTACGCGCGGCCAGGGTGGAGAGACGCCGCCGCTTCAGGACAGATCACCCCCTCGGACAACCCGACCCGAAGGAACAGGATTGACATGTCTGATACCCAGCAGAACCCAGGGATCGCTACCGGTTCCGCTTCGCCAGCACGCACCCACGACGGCACTGCCGGGCACGTAGCCACGAGGAGCCGCTGGGTGGGGTGGGTGGTGTTCGCCGGCATCATGATGATCCTGATCGGCACCTTCCAGGCGATCGCCGGCCTGGTCGGAATCTTCCGCGACCAGTACTTCCTGGTGACGAATTCCGGGCTCGTCATCACCGCGGATTACACCAAGTGGGGATGGACGCACCTCATCCTGGGTGTCGTGGTCGCCCTCGCCGGTCTGGCGGTGATAATGCGGGGCGCCCTGTGGGCGCGGATCCTCGGGGTGGTTCTGGCAGGCCTCAGCGCCATCGCGAACCTGCTCTTCCTCGGGGCCTACCCGTTGTGGAGCATCCTCGTGATCGCCATGGACATCGTGGTCATCTTCGCGCTGGTGGTTCACGGCTCAGAGGTCACGGTGAAGGACTGATGACGTCACCGGACGGTCGTCGCGCACAGCTTGCCGAACGCCGCGACCGTCGACCCTGCTCGGGGGTCACTCCCGGCACGGCTCCCCGACCCTGCCCGAGTATCGCCGAGCTGGGGCGGACGACGCCGCGCACGAGGAATCATCGCATCCACCTGGATCGCGGCCATCTGGATCGCGGCCAGCCGGCCGCGGCGATCGCGGCGCTGCTGGTCGTGGGCTCGCTGCTGGCCTCGCTGCTGGCCGGGTGCGCACAGCGCGGCGCACCCGGCGCCACACCCAGTTCATCCAGCAGGTCATCCAGCACGGGCGCTGCGTCCGACCAGAACACGGCCCGGAAGGCCCAGAACGCGTCGTCCGACCAGAGCACGGCCGCCGGCGAGGCAAGCCGCTCCGGTGCTTCCGCGACGACACCGTCATGGGCCGCGGCGTCGACTCGAACGGCAGCCGGCGGATCCACTCCCGCCGCTGCCGCCCCCAGCGCACCGGTCAGTTCCGCTCCCCGGCAGGAACGGGCGGCCCCGCAGGAGCAGGCTGCGGCGCCGACGACGGTTCGCATCGAGACCACCGCCCCCGCGGCGCCCACTCCCACGGTGACGGTGAGCACCGCACGCATCGTGGCGGCCACGATCACCCAGACGCCCACGACGGCAGCCATGGCGACGCCGTCCGTGACACCTCAGCCGGCATCGTCCCAGCCGGCATCGTCGAGCGGCGGCCCGTCCTATTGGTGGCTGGTGCTCCTGGTGGCGATCCTGGGCGCCGGTGTGGTGACCGTGTTCGTCACCGCCGGCCGCCGGCACAGCGCGTTGCACGCCTGGGACACCGCCCTCGCCGAGGCCACGAGGTCCGCCCGGTGGATCGAGGAGCGGCTGCTCCCAGCCTTGTTCGGCGCGAGCGGGCCGGACCCCGGGCCGGACACCTTGGCCCCGGGCTGGTCGTCGGTCAGGCCGCGGATCCTGGTTCTGGAGCAGCAGCTGACGACGCTGGTCCAGACGGCACCGGACGCCGCGCGCCGTGGCGCCGCGGACTCCCTGCGGGCCACGCTCGGCGAACTCTCGGCGTCCCTGGACGCCGCCGCGGCCGCCGGCACCACCGGGGACTACACCCTGGCGCGGGTGCGCGTCGATCTCGCTCGCGACCGCCTCGCGCGCCAGCTGACGCAGGCATCCGCTGCCACCAGCCCGGGATCGGCGGACGGCCGCTCCCAAGGGGCCATCCACCCTTGACGACTGCCCGCGATGTACGGTCCGGCGTTCGCCCGGACCCGAAGAACCGCATGGGAGGAAATCGACATGGCTGATCTGTTCGTCCTCGGGTTCCCCACCAAGGAGAAGGCTGAAGCCGTCATGGAGGTCACCCGCAGCCTGCAGAAGGAGGAACTGCTCGACCTCGAGGACGCCGCGCTGGTCTGGCGGACCGCCGACGGCAAGATCAAGGTTCAGCAGTCCTACAACCCCACCGGAGCAGGGGCAGTGACGGGTGCGCTCTGGGGGGCCCTGTTCGGGCTACTGTTCCTGATGCCTGTCTTCGGAATGGCTGTCGGCGCGGCGAGTGGTGCCATCGCCGGCAAGCTGACCGACCTGGGCATCAATGACGACTTCATGAAGAAGGTCGCCGCCACCCTCGAGCCTGGCGCAGCCGCGATCTTCGCGTTGGTGCGGCGAAGCACTCCCGATCGTGTCCGCAAGGCGCTGGCCCCCTACGAACCGACGGTGATCCGGACCTCCCTGTCCACCGAGGAGGAGGCGGAACTCGTCGCCGAGCTGCAGCGTGCGACCGCTGAGGCGCACCGCAGCCCGCAGACGACCTGAGTCCGGCGGGACCTGGGCAGGCGGCAGGACCAGGTGGGCTCGCTCGGGCCTGTCCGGCGGGACTCGGGCGAGCCCGCCGGACAGGCCCGGGAGGACGGCGGCGGGAGGACGGCATGGGGAGCAGACGGCCACGCGCCCGCGGACCGGCTCAGTACTCGCTGGTCTTCACGCTCCTCCTGCTGAGCTACCTCCTGTCGGCCTCGCTGAGCTCCGCGGCCTCCCGGGTCATGGTGCTGTGCACCTACCTCGGCACTCTGCTCCTCGCCCTCGGCTCATCGGGTCTGAAGGACACCACGATCCGCGGTCTGCGCTGGGCCGTCGTCGCGGGGACCGTGGCTGCCGAGGCGACGACCGCGTTCATCAGCTCGGCGGCCGCTCGCGGCCTGGTGGCAGTCTGGATGGCCGTCGTCCTCGTCGTCACCTGGTACATCGTGGTGTGGGGTGTCCTGCACCATCGCATCGTCACGTTGCAGACCGTCTTCGGCGCGCTCAGCGCGTACCTCCTCATCGGCTTCGCGTTCACCGCCCTCTTCGCCGTGGTGTCGACGTGGGCGTCCGGGTCCTTCTTCGCCGGCGGCCAGCCGGCCAACACGCCGAACCTGCAGTACTTCAGCTTCGTCACCCTGACCACGACCGGGTACGGCGACTTCGTCGCCGCCGGGTCCGGTGAGCGCTCGCTGGCCGTGCTGGAGGCGCTGATGGGTCAGATCTTCCTGGTCACGCTCGTGGCCAGGCTGGTCGCACTGATCGGGACGACGCGCCAACAGCTCACGGTCGAGGCGCAGCAGCACTCCTCCGCCGCGGACGAGGGGGAGAACGGCACGCCGCATCCTCCGCGGCGAACGATCTGACGCCGTCCCGCTCATCCGTGGGCACCTCCTCCGGGCGCGGGCTCATCCGTACGGGCGGGGGCTCATCCTACGGCGACGGCTCATCCGTACGGGTCGACGAGTGTCGGCCAGGCAACCTCGACAATCAGGCAGGACAGGACCTCGCGCGACGTGCCCACGGAGCTCGACGAGGTGAGCAGGAGCGCATCACGCCGTGGAAGGTCGGTCGCGTGCACGGACCACCCGCGTGCACGGACCACCCTCCGGGCTGAGACCTCGCTGTTCCTAGCCTAAGGAGCGTCTCGATGACTGCACCGCCCTCACCCGCCACGGCCACCGCCGTGCTGGTCCCGGCGCCGTACCTGCAGCCGGCCGACGTCGTGCTGTCCGCCCTCGGGTCCGACGCGACCTACGGCTTGAGCGGTGCCGAGGCCCGGCAGCGCCTGCGCGTGTACGGCCCGAACCAGATCCGGGGCGAACGGCAGCCCTCCCTGGTCGCCGTGACCCTGACGCAGCTGCGTGACCCCATGAACCTGATGCTCGTCGCCGTCACCGTGGTGAGCCTGGTCATCGGGCAGGTGCCCACGGCGATCGTGGTCGCGTGCCTGGTGCTGCTCAACCTCGTTCTGGGCACCCAGCAGGAGCTCAAGGCCCGGGCCAGCGTGGACGCCCTGTCCAGGATGCAGGTCCCGCAGACCCGAGTGGTCCGGGACGGCAGTCTCATCATGCTCCCGTCCGTCGACCTGGTACCCGGCGACGTGGTCGAACTCGAGGCCGGCGACGTCGCGCCGGCAGACGGACGCATCGTGCGGTCGGCCACGCTGGAGACGCAGGAGGCCGCCCTCACCGGTGAGAGTATGCCGGTCAGCAAGGACGCCATCGGATTGTCCGGGCCGGACGTGGCCCTGGGCGATCGGACCAACATGGTCTTCCAGAACACGTCGGTGACCCGAGGCACCGCCACGGTCGTCCTCACCGCCACCGGCATGTACACGCAGATGGGTCAGATCGCCTCGATGCTCGGCTCGGTCGAGCGCAAGCGGTCCCCCTTGCAGCAGGAACTGGACCAGCTGACCAAAGTGCTCGGCAGCATCGCGTGGGCCGCAGTCGCCGTGATCGTCATCGTCGCGCTCGCTCGCGGAGTTCCGTTCTCCCAGGTGATGCTGCTCGGGACGGCGATGGCCATCTCCGCCATCCCCACCGGCATGCCAGCGTTCGTCTCAGGCCTGCTCTCCTACGGGGCCAAGCAGCTGGCAGAGGCGAAGGCTGTGGTGAAGAACCTCACCGACGTGGAGACGCTGGGCGCGACCAGCGCCATCAACACCGACAAGACCGGCACGTTGACCCTCAACCAGATGATGGTGTCGACCATCTACGCCAACGGTTCGTGGTTCACCGTCGACGGCGAGGGGTACCTCACCACCGGCTCCGTGCGCGGGGTCGCCGGCAAACCCGTACCGGACTTCACCCGTCTGGCTCTTGGGTTGTGTCTCGACAGCGACGCCACCGTCAGCAGGGAAGGAGCCGTGGTGGGGGATCCCACGGAGGCGGCCCTCGTCGTTCTGGCCGCCAAGCTCGGTGTCGATGCCGAGCAGACCCGCCGCGCGTACCCGCGGATCGCGGAGGTCCCGTTCGATTCCGCGTACAAGTTCATGGCCACGTTCCACCGGATCCCCCTCGAGGGCGCCGACTACCTGATCGAGCTCGTCAAGGGGGCACCCGACGTCGTGCTGGCGCGCTGCAGCATGGCCGGCGGCCCGCTCGCCGAGTCGCGCGTCCCGATCTCGCAAGCCCGGCAGGACATCAAGGACGCTTATCACACCATGGCAGCGAAGGGCTTGCGGGTCCTGGCCTTCGCCGCTCGGCTCCTGGCCGAGGAGGATCTGCCCGCGATAGCGGCCGACCCGATCTCCTACTCGGAGGACCTGGGGTTCGTGGGGATGGTCGGGATCATCGACCCCCTTCGACCGGCGGCGAAGTCGGCCGTCGCGACGGCCCTCGGCGCAGGCGTCGACGTCCGAATGATCACGGGCGACCACGCGGTGACCGCCCAAGCGATCGGTGAGTCCCTGGGGCTCGGCCCAGGTGCCATCAGCGGAGCCGAGCTGCAGGCCATGAGGGACGAGGACCTGCTGCGACGGCTCCCGAACCTCCATGTCTTCGGCCGCGTGTCGCCGGAGGACAAGCTCCGCCTCGCCCAGGTCATGCAGCGCCGCGGGATGATCGTGGCGATGACGGGCGACGCGGTGAACGACGCCGCCGCTCTGAAGCAGGCGGACATCGGCGTCGCGATGGGAAGCGGTAGCGAGGTGTCCAAGCAGGCCGCGCGTATGATCCTCACCGACGACAACTTCGGCACGCTCGTCAACGCGATCCGTCTCGGGCGGACGGTCTACGACAAGATCGTCGCCTACGTCCGGTTCCAGATGGCGCAACTGCTGTCCCTGGTGTTCCTGTTCCTCGCGGCGACCATCTTCGACATCAACGACGGAGTCGCCCTGACACCTCTGATGGTGCTGTTCATCTGCTTCTTCGTCGTACTCTTCGCCGTCATCGTCATCGCGGTGGATCCGGCGGATCCGCAGGTCATGTCCCGCCCGCCACGGGATCCCCGGGTACGGATCAGCAACCGGACGGCGATCACCTGTTGGATCCTCTACGGCGCCGTCCGATTCCTCACCGCGCTGGTGCCGCTGGTCGCTGGACCGGATGCACCGAGCGTGAGCCTTCCGAGCGCATCGATGACGATGGCCTTCGTCGTCCTCTGCCTGTCCACCGTCCTGAGCGCCTTCGTGCTACGTCGTGACCCCTCCACCGGGCTGGCCCCTCCGCTGCTGAAGGCGGCCGCGATCCTCGTCGTCCCCGTCGTGCTCCTGATCCTCGCCACCGAACTGCCGTTCGCCCAGCATGCCCTGCTCACCCTCTCCCTCTCCGGGCCGCAGTGGTTGGCCTGCATCGGCCTGGCCCTGATCACCCCGGTATTCATCGAAGCGGAGAAGTGGCTGCGACGGCGTCGCGCCCACCTCGCTCCCCCACTCGGCGTGCCGGCGACCGTCAGTCCTCGAACGTCTCGGCCCAGCACTCATGGATCCCCGACGACCGCCGGGTAGGTCCTGAACGGCCGTTGCCGTCGCCGCCGCCCTTCGGTCTCCGCCCAGCCCTTCGAGAGGTGAGTACCGTGGCCGACCACCCCAAGCACGCCAGGCACGAGCGGGAAGGCAAGAAGACCCGGACCAGGCGGGTCACGACGTCCCCGGCGGGTGCGAGCCGCGACGTCAGCACCGGCGAGCTCACGCCTCGGATGATGAAGCCTCGGATGAAGAACAAGGAGTATCTGCAGGAACTGCGCGTGCTGCACGGTGAGCTGGTCGCCCTGCAGGAGTGGGTCAAGAACGCTCAGACGAAGGTGTGCGTTCTCTTCGAGGGCCGCGACACGGCCGGCAAGGGTGGCACCATCAGGGCGATCACCGAGCGGGTGAGCCCACGGGTATTCCGCGTCGTAGCACTGCCCGCCCCCTCTGCCCGCGAGAAGAGCCAGATGTACCTGCAGCGCTACATGCCTCACCTGCCAGCCGGCGGCGAGGTGGTCGTCTTCGACCGAAGTTGGTACAACCGCGCGGGTGTCGAGCCGGTCATGGGCTTCTGCACCCCCCAGGAGACCGAGCACTTCCTCCGATTGACACCCAGCGTCGAGAAGGCGATGACCGAGTCCGGGATCATTCTCCTGAAGTACTGGCTCGAAGTCAGCCAGGAGGAGCAGACCAGGCGGCTCGAGAACCGGATCCACGACCCGCGCAAGACGTGGAAGCTGTCAGAGCTGGACCTGCGGTCCTACAGCCGCTGGTACGACTACTCCCGAGCACGGGACGCCATGATCGAGCAGACGGACACCTCGTGGGCCCCCTGGTATCTGGTGCACAGCGACGACAAGAGGCGTGCCCGGTTGAACGTCATCTCGCACCTGCTGGACGTGATTCCCTACGAGCCGCCGCAACGCCGTGAGGTCAAGCTGCCGAAACGAGAGCCGGGGCGCGACTACGTGGAGCCGTCGTTCTCCTCCCGGTACATCCCCACCCGGTTCTGATCATGACCGCGGCAGGGCTGGCGCCGCCGCGCGCGAGAGGTCTTCGCACCTACGTGCCCGGGCTCACCGTGCTTCATCAGTACCGGCGCTCCTGGCTGGGAAAGGACGTCGTCGCCGGGCTGGTGCTGTCGGCACTGCTGGTTCCCCAGGGCATGGCCTACGCGGAACTTGCCGGGATGCCCCCGATCACCGGTCTGTACACCTCGATCCTGTGCCTGCTGGGGTATGCGGTGTTCGGGCCGAGCCGGATCCTGGTGCTCGGGCCCGACTCCTCGCTCGGTCCCATGATCGCAGCCACCGTGGCTCCGCTGGTGGTCAGCGGCGGTGATCCCGCCAAGGCCGTCGCCCTGGGGTCGATGCTGGCCATCATCGTCGGGACCATCATGGTGGTCGCCGGCCTGGCCAAGTTCGGATTCATCGCGGACCTCTTCTCGAAACCCACCCAGATCGGTTACCTGAACGGTCTGGCGCTCACCATCCTGATCGGGCAGCTGCCGAAGCTGCTGGGGTTCTCCACGGACGCCGAAGGCTTGATCCACGAAGCCGGTGCCGTGGTCTCGGGGATCGTCCACGGCGAGGTGAACGCGGCCGCCGCGACCGTCGGCGTCCTCTCCCTGGCCGGCATCCTGGTGCTGCAGCGATGGTTGCCGAAGATCCCGGCCGTGCTCGTCGCGGTGGTACTCAGCTCGGTGGCCGTGAAGGTGTTCGACCTGACGTCCAGGGGAGTCTCCACCATCGGCACGCTGCCACGCGGATTCCCGCCCCTGACCTTCCCCGTGGTCCCGCTCGACGCGCTGCCCCAGCTGCTCCTCGGCGCCGTGTCGATCGCCGTGGTGGCCCTCGCCGACACCATCTCCACCGCGTCGTCGTTCGCGGCTCGCCGGGGCGAGCGGGTGCAGGGCAACCAGGAGATGATCGGCATCGGTGCCGCCAACATCGCGGCCGGGCTGTTCCAGGGTTTCCCGGTGAGTACCAGCGGGTCCAGGACGGCGGTCGCCGAGCAGTCCGGTTCCCGGTCCCAGATCACCGGGGTGGTCGGCGCGGTCACGATCACGCTCCTCCTCCTGCTGGCCCCGGGGGCGATGCAGTACGTACCGCAACCGGCACTCGGCGCTGTCGTCATCGTGGCCGCGCTGTCTCTCGCCGACGTGGCCGGGACACGTCGACTGTGGCATCAACGCCGCATGGAGTTCGGTGTCTCGGTCATCGCGTTCCTCGGCGTGGCGTTGCTCGGTGTCCTCCCCGGCATTCTCGTGGCCATCACGATGTCCATCCTCAACGTCTTCCGCCGGCTGTGGTGGCCGCACCACGCACAGTTGGGTCGGGTGCCCGGCCTCGCCGGGCTCCACGACGCCTCCAGCTACCCGGACGTGGAGTTCGTGCCAGGACTGGTGGTGTTCCGGTTCGACGCGCCGCTCATCTTCGCCAATTGCCGCGCCTTCGGGGAGGAGGTGCGTGAGCTGCTCACCACCCGCCCCGACCTGCGCTGGGTGGTGATCGCCGCGGAGCCCGTCACGGATGTCGACACCACGGCCGCGGACACCCTGGCCCAGCTACGGCAGTGGCTCCACGAGCGAGGCGTCCGGCTGGTCTTCGCGGAGCTGAAGGATCCCGTCCGGGCGAAACTCGCCAGGTACACCTCCACCCTCACCATGAACCCCGAGGACTTCTGTCCCACCCTCGACGAGGCGGTGTCACGGTTCATCAGTTCCTCCGGGGCGACCTGGCAGCCTGGCGAGCGGGCGGCATCGACGTCGGACCGTGGGCACGGCACCCCCAACCGTAACTCACAGTTATCCTAATTCGCCTACGGTGACTCGTCGGGGGTGACCGGCTGCCAGTCGTACACGACGGCGGTCCCCAGCAGGACGTCCTGCAGCGAGCGCCGTCGCCGACTCACCGCGCACCAGAAGAGCCCGATCGGGACGACGACGCACCGACCCGCGCGCACGCCGGCTGCCAACGGCCGCAGCCGGCGCCCGGACGCCGAGACGACCCGAAGCCCCATGATGTGGCAGCCGTACGTGCGCCCGGTGAAGGTCCAGGACGCCGCGAGGTAGACGACCAGCACCAGGAGAGCGGTCGAGAGGCTGAGGAGCAGGGCAGCCCGGGGGAAGGTGAAGCCGAGAGGGTCGATCACGAACCGGGCAGCCGTGTACGCGCCGTACAGCGTCAGGACGACGAGCGCCACGACCAGGACGTCGATGACCGCCGCGACGCACCGGGACGCCACCCCGGCGGGGGCGCCCTGGAAGACGCGAGCCTCGCGGGGGATCGGAGACACGTGCCGCGGGCTCACGGCGGTACTGGATCGTCACCGTGACGCTGCAGCGTGCCGGACGCCGGGCCGGCGAACGGTCCGTCCGCGGGACGCGGGCCCGACCCCGGCGCCCGGTCCTGGAGTGGGCGACGCCCGCTGCGCCGAAGCAGGCGGTCCACTGCCCTCCCCACGACGTCGTCCGCCGCCACCCCACGCAGGCGCATCGTCTGCACCGTCTCCGATGCGACCGCCCCGGTGGACTCGCGAATGATCTCGGGCAGGTCGACGTCATCGATCACCTGCTCGGCCAGACGCGCCAGTTCGAGCCGGTCGACGATCGCGTCGAGGTCCACCCTTCGGATGATCGCGTCCACGTCCAAGCGCGCCGCGGCGTCGTCCAGGTCGATCCGACGGGCCACCCGGTTGACGTCGACCCCTGCGACCACTGCCTCGACATCCACGCCGGCCACCACCGCGTCGAGATCCACGCGGTCCTGGATGACGGCGGTGATATCGACCCGGTCGAGGAGCGCGTCGACGATCTCCGGCACCAGCGCGTCGAGCAACCGGTCGAGTTCGCGTCGCAGGGCCGCCCTGCGGGCCTCGCCCCGCCGTGAGAGTCCGGACAGCCAGCCGGCGATCGGGGTCGTCACCGGGGCCATCGGCTCACGCGTCAACCATCGGGCCACCGGCCGCACCGCGTCAGCACCACGCGCCAGGGTCTCGCCGACCACTCCCGCGATCGCGGCACCCGCCTCCAGGGTCACGTCAAGCGCGGAGATCGCCAAGGCCGAGGGCCCCTCGGCCGGTGAGCCGCGCGTCGGGGGGTCCTCAGATACCGTCGGAGGGTCCTCAGACACGGAGGATGCGCGCCTTCTGCATCGCGAACTCCTCCTCGGTGAGCACCCCGGAGTCCCGGAGCGCGCCCAGCCTCTCCAGTTGGGCGAGCACGTCGTCGTCGGACTGCGCCTGCGCGGCAGGCGCCGCCGGTGGCTCCGGTGTCGCGACAACCTGCTGGCCCTGGGCCGCCCACCGCTGGCCCTGGCGGCGGGAGACGCGATTCGAGACGGTGGTCGCGGTCGCAGAGATCACCGCGGTACGGGCGACCCCACGGATGAGTCCTGGCATCACTACCCCCTGTGCTGTCCGTCCGGCGCCGGCCTGAGGACAGGTCGGTCAGAGGTGATCGTTGGCAAGCGATCGGCTCGCCGCCGACCTCGGATCAGATCGGCTCGGTGTCCGCGTCGGCATCGAGCGCGGCGATGAGGTCGTTCACCGGGATGCGCCCCGCCGCGACCAGTCGTCCGCCGTGACGTCGCATCGCCGTCGCGAAAGGAGCCGCCCATCGGTTCTCATAGACCAGAACGACGGCGTTGCTCCCCGGGTCCACGGCCTTGGCGGCCTCTTCGAGGTCGTCCAGACCCAGCAAGCCGGAGGACGCACCGTCGAAGAGCCGCGCCTCGGCTCCGTCCTCGCCGAGCTCGTCCAGGCCGAGAAGCCTCACGGACCCGTCAGCTTCCTTGCGCATGACGACGAAGTCCAGGAGCTGGATGATGTTTCGGTCGACCAGGTCCACCAGCAACGGCAGCCCGGTCCCCCTCGACCAGGGCGCCGGAAATTCCACGATGAGATAGTCGATGGGCCCGACCACCACGTCGGTCTCGTCGGTCTCGTCGATATCGTCCATGCGAGTCGCCCCTACCGCACTTGATGGTCCTGGGCCGGTGCAGCGTCCCGGTCCTCGCTGAAGTCCTGCCGCAGTCTTCGACCTCGCCGCTGTCCGGACCTCGCCGCTGTCCGCGAGGCGGGCCTGCCATCCTTCCGGCCGCCCGCCTCACCGCCGTCACTCCTCCGACGAGTCCTCCCTCCCAGCGAAGGGATCGCCGAGGACCGCCCCTGCGCGCAGTGGGCGGCTCCCCTCGGGCTCGGCCCCGGCCAAGCCCTGTCCAGGTCCAAGCCCTGTCCACCCCGCGTACGCATGAGAGGCGTACGCCTGAGACCTGTGAATCAGGCCAACGCCTTCGCCTTCATGGCATCGTATTCCTGGGCCGAGATGGCGCCGGAGTCCAGCAGCGCCTTGGCCTCGGCCACCTGCTTCGCCGGCGATGACGGGGCCGCACCCGCCACGGACCGGATGTATTCGTCCTGGACCACCCGCCGCTCCTGGGCCTCCTCGGTCTGACGCCGAGCCATGCTGTTCCCACGAACGATCAAGTAGATCAGTGAGCCCAGCAGCGGGAAGATGAACACCAACGCACACCACCCCGCCTTCCCCCAGCCGCCCATCTGGCGGTCCCGGAAGATGTCGACGAAGATCATGAACAGGATCATGAGGTACGCGACGAAGAAGAACGACATGACGAGGAGCCAGACGAAGTCCCAGAAATTCATGGCGGCTTACCCTTACCCTTCTCGGATCGGAGGATCTGGACCCGACCACGGTGGCCTTGACGGAGAATGCTGGACATCCTCCCCCAGGGACCATGTTGACTCCCCCCGAAGAGAATCCGTACCGGCCCCCTCGGTCGCCGGGCTCATCCCGGAAGGAGGATGCCCGGCACGCCCCGCGAGGTGACCATGACCCGGTAGGTGAGCTCACAGGTTGCGAACGGGCAGCAGACCACGGCAGTGCGAACGGGCAGCAGACCACGGCAGAAGGCGGCGGAATCGATGTCCGCAGCAGCAGTCAGCGTCTTTGCCGTGTCGGTGGTCGCCTTTGTCGCACTGTCGAGGTGGATCGACCGGCGACGGATCAGCGCCCCCATGGTGTTCACCGCTGTCGGTGGGATCCTGGCCGTCGTGGACGTCGACGCTCCGCTCACCGCGTCGGATCTCCAAGCGCTGGCCGAGACGACCCTGGCGCTGATCCTCTTCCACGATGCGGCACAGGTCCGACCGGCGCAGCTGCGTCGGGATGCCGGGCTGTCGGCGCGCCTGCTGCTCATCGGTCTCCCGCTGACCATCCTCCTGGGCTTCGCGACCGGCCGACTGTTGATGCCGACCGGTTCCGGCTGGCTCATCCTCTTCCTGGCCTCGGCGCTCGCGCCCACCGACGCCGGACTCGGTGCGCCAACGGTGCTCAATCCTGCCGTTCCGGCCCGCGTGCGACGCGTTCTGGACGTCGAGAGCGGCCTCAACGACGGGTTGGCCACGCCTGTGGTCCTGCTCGCGGTGACCGCCATGGGGATGTCCGAGCCGCTGCTGGAGGGACCGGCCTTGACCGCATTCCGTGAGCTCGCGCTCGGGGTGGTGATCGGCATCCTTGCCGGCGCGGGTGTGGGCAAGGCCCTCGCCGTGACGAGCCGCAGTGCCCTCGCGTCCGGCCCGCTCGTGCCGATCGGCGTCCTGATGATCCCTCTGCTCGCCTACTACGCCTCGACCGCCGCTGGCGGGAACGGATTCGTCAGCGCCTTCCTCTCCGGGACGGCCTTCGCCGCCACCCAGCAGCTGGCCTCGGGCGCTTCGATCCCGGCGAAAGCCGAGGGCACCACGATCCGGTTGACCGACGACCTCTCCACGCTCCTCGGCTACGCCGTATGGATGGTCTTCGGAATCGAGTCGCTCCCCCACCTGTGGGGCAGCCTCACCTGGCAGGCAGTTGTCTTCGCCGTCCTGTCCCTCACGGTGCTGCGCATGGTGCCGGTCGCCCTCGCGCTCCTGGGAGCTCGATTACGCGCCCCGAGCGTGCTGTTCATCGGGTGGTTCGGGCCACGCGGGCTCGCATCGGTGATCTTTGTGTTGATCGTCGTGCAGTCGGCCCCACCGCAGACCGGGCTGTCGGCGGTGATCGCGACGATCGAACTCACGGTGCTCTTCAGCGTCGTCCTGCACGGGGTCACCGCCGGCCCCTGGGCCGCCCGGTACGGAGCATGGGCGCGCCGCACGCGAGCCGCGGTGGAGACCCAGGCGTAGCAGGCCGGCGCCGCGCCGGCCCGGGCCCGGCCCGGCCCCAGCCGTGGACCTCGACCGCACGCCCCCACCTCGAGGCGAACCACCCCGCAGGGTGAGGCAACGGCAGGCAGACGGGCGCACACTCAGCGAGTACGGTGACGACCTGCTCCGTCGCACAGCCGGAACTCCGAGACCATGACCGCGCGCATTTCACCCATCTCCTTCACCCACCCTTGTGATCATGTGAGTTCCGGGGAAAGGGCATCATGACCACTTCGCCTCGCGTCGTCCGGAAGCGCGCGGCCGCGGACGCCGCCAAGACGTTCTCACGACAGGACCATCGAGATCCGGGAGCACGTGCAGCGGAGGGTACGGCAGCCCGGATCAGAGTGCCGCTGGCCCGCCACGCCGAGTTCGACGTCCCGACGGATCGCACCGACCCCGTGGACCTCCTGATAGCGCAGGGCTCGTCGCGGCTGCCGGAGCTACTTCCGGTCCGCTACGGGCGGATGCTTGTCTCGCCGTTCGCCTTCTACCGCGGCGCGGCGAACGTCATGGCGGCCGACCTGGCCGCCACGCCCGTCTCAGGATTCGCCTGCCAACTGTCCGGCGACGCGCACCTGTCGAACTTCGGAGCCTTCGGATCACCAGAGCGGCGACTGATCTTCGACATCAACGACTTCGACGAAACCCACCCCGGACCGTGGGAATGGGATGTCAAACGCCTGGCCGCAAGTCTCGTCGTCGCTGCCCGCGACAACAGCTTCCCTCGAAAGACCGCGAAGAAACTCGTGCTTTCGACCGTTCGCCAATACCGGGAGGCGATGGCGGCCTTCGCCGCGATGGGTGAGCTCCAGGTCTGGTACGCACGGGCGGATCTCGACGAACTCGGGCCCACGCTCGAGCAACGATTGACCAAGGAGCGGCGCAAGTCGTGGGACAAGGCGCAGGCGAGGGCTCGGACGCATGACAGCCTACAGGCGATGACCAAGCTTACCGCGCTCGTCGACGGCCACCGACGGATCGTGGCGTCACCGCCGCTCGTGGTACCCGTGAGCGACCTTCTCCCGGACCTGGACCGCGAGCACCTCGAGTCCGAACTACGCGTTCTCCTGGAGAAGTACCGGCGAAGCCTGCCGGTCGACCGCCGGCACCTCTTCGGGGCATTCCAGTTCGTCGACATGGCACGCAAGGCCGTGGGGGTGGGCAGCGTAGGGACCCGCTGCTGGATCATCCTCCTGCGCGGCCGTGACGACAACGATCCTCTGCTGCTGCAGGTCAAGGAAGCGCAGCGGTCCGTGCTGGCCGATCACGTCCGGGGCTCCGTGGTGCGCAGCCGGTACCGCAATGAGGGGCAACGTGTGGTGAGTGGTCAACGGCTGATGCAGGCGGTGAGCGACATCTTTCTGGGTTGGGAGACCGTCGAAGGCATCGACGGTCGGAGTCGGGACTTCTATGTGCGCCAGCTCAGGGACTGGAAGGGATCGGCCATCGTGGAGGACATGGACCCCGTTGCGATGACGGTCTACGCCCAACTGTGCGGCTGGACGCTGGCGCGAGCGCATGCGCGGACCGGAGACCGTATCTCGATCTCGGCGTATCTTGGGGACACCGCTGAATTCGACCAGGCGATCGCCGAATTCGCTCGACGCTATGCCGACCAGAACGAGAGGGACTATGACGCGCTCGTCCGAGCGAGCCGCACGGGCCGCGTCGAAGTCGTCACTGATATCTGACACCACCCCCACCCGAACAGGGGGACAGCACGGAGAGACAGGGGCGAACAATCAATGAACGTCATGGGATCGCCTCCCCCAGTTGCACCTGGAGAGCCGCACCGCCGAAACGATTGAGTTGAGCGAACAAGCGGGGTATGAGCGACTCGTCGACCATCAGGAAGACCGCGGACGACCCCGGCTGGAGCAGCTCACGCACCTCTGGCTTGAACGCACCGGAAGCCACGTCCTGCACCACGCTCCCGTAACGTCGGAAGTCCGGTCTTAACTCGGGTAGGGACCGTGGCCGGAGATCTGCCGAATCGAAGAGGAGCTCGCCGAAGAGGAGAGTCCAAGCCAGACTCCTCGATACTCCGCCCGATGCTTCCGAGTAGCTCGTCATCACGGAGAAGGTGCCCTCGACATCTCGGCTGATGACGGCGATCGCGCCCTTGCGAAACATCAGGTCCGACATGCTGCGCACATCCTCCGCGGCCGCGCTCGCCGTGGTCTCGTCGGGGAAGACCAGAGCAACCAAGCTCGTCATGATCATCTCCTGTAGCGGATGTCGGGAACTCGTGTCGGGAATTCGCACTGCCCGTCCGACCGGCAGAAGGTGGCCCACAGGGAACCGTGTTCCGCAGCGTCTGCTCCTCATCCGCCGCGCATGATTCCGCTGTCCGCAGCGCTCGACGTGACCCGCCGGCGGGCGATCCCGCCGGTGCTCAGTCATGCAGCAGCGACAGCGCGGCGGCCGTCCGCACGGCGTCGGCGCGGTTGGCTACCGCCAGCTTCCGATAGATTGCCGCGACCTGGTTCTTCACGGTGTTTCTCGAGAGGAACAGTTCCTCTGAGATCTCGGAGAGCGACAGGTGGCTCGGAAGGAGGGCCAGCACCCTCAGCTCGGAGGCTGTCAATGTCTCCCCGGCGCAGCCACCCTGCCCTCTGAGACTCTCCAGGTCTGCCGTGAGTCGCAGGCGTGAGCCCGATGTCGCTGCCGAGTCCTCACCGACGAGCCGGAGGTACCTCTCCGCCTCCAGTGCGTTGAAGCTGACCATGGCGTCATCGCCGACTTCCATCGAAGTGCGGGCGAGCACGACATGAGCCTGAGCGGCCAACCAGGGGAAGGCGGCCGGCGAAGGACGACGACACAGCCTAGCGGCCCGGCGGGCATAAAGTCGCGCAGAATCGACGTCGCCCTTGTGCACCTCCACCCTCGCGCAGGCCGCATAGGTCATGAGACTCGGAACGTAGGTTTGCAGCTGCGAATGCTCTACGATACGCAGAGAGTCCGCAGCGAGCAGGGACGCCACGAGCCAGTCGTCTTCCTCCGCCGCCAGCAGGGAGCGTTCAGCGAGCGCGAGAGCAGCCGCGGGGCCTTGGTCCGCCTCGCCGAGCCGCACGGCATCGGCGAACGCCTTCTTGGCCCTGTCCGTCGAGCCGCCCAGCAGGCACCCCGCTCCGAGTAGCACCTGGGAGAGCGCCCGCAAAGAGCTACGAGGGGGTTCATTCGCCATCGCGGAGTCGACGTCTGCCTTCATCGCGGCAATTCGGACCGGCGCGAGAGCCGCGCGTGCCCTCGCCACACCGGCGAGAAGGGCGCGGTTCCCGCTGCCCACGGTCCGGCCTTCGGCCGCGCGCAGCAGCCGTTGCGCGAGCGCCACATTACCGAGCAGGCCATATACCCAGGTTCCGATGAGGGCGAACCGAGGGTCACCTTCGAGGCGCGCGTGCCCCACGTAGTCGAGCCCGTCCCTCACCACTGTGAGTTGGCCGCGGTTGATCAGATTCAAGGCATCTCTGAGGATCAGGTGCTCGGTGTGGGGCAGGTCCTCGCCGCTGATCGCATAGCGGATCGCCTGATCTGATTGACCTTGTTGCTCGAACCAGCGGGAGGCGCTTCGACGCACCCGACGGTCCTCGCCTGGCTCTCGCCTTCGCAGCTCGGACAGCAGCATCTCAGCAAACAGTCGATGGAAGCGAAACCATTGGCGCCTGGGGTCCTGCCGCACGAGGAAGAGGTTCTCCGCAGCAATCTGACTCAGCCAAGCGGCTGAGCCAGTCGTCTCAAGGACGGCATCGCACAGCGCACCCGACAACTCGTTGAGGGGTGATGTGCGCAGGAGGAACCGCGCGGCAACGGCGGACTGGCGCGCGAGCACCTCGTCCCGGAAGTAGTCCACGATGTACCGGTCGTCCCCGCTGATCTCCGGCATGGACCGGTCGCGGGGTTCCGTCGCGAATGACAGAGCGGCAAGGTTCACCCCGACCGGCCACCCCTCCGCCCGCTGCACGATCCGCCTCGCCGCACTGATCGGGATTTCCTGGCCGAGGGAGCTGAACAACCGCGCGGCCTCGGGTGGCCGCAGCGCCAGATCCGTGGCCCCCCATTGGAGACACAGCCCCTGCGTGAGCAGCCAGCGAAGCCTCGCGGGGAGTCGGCGGCTGGCAGCGGCTACGTGCCACCCACGCGGAAGGCTCGAGACGAGGAGAACCACGATGTCAAGCGCGGGTCCGGCGCCGAGCCTCTGCAGATCATCGAGCACGACCACCACTGGTGGCGCCCCCTCCGCGGTTCGAACGGCGGTCACGAGGGAAGCAACCAACTGCTCGGGGAAGGCTGCATGATCGGCCACGAGGGCCTGCCATCCCGCGCCGTCCAACAGTCCCAGATCAACAAGGGCGGCACCGATCCGCCGGACCAGGTGCCCCGCGTCGGAATCGGCGCTTTCGAGATCCACCCACACGAACGTCCGATCGCTCTCGGCCGCCCACTGCCGCAGGGTGGTGGTCTTGCCGTACCCGCAAGGAGCGAGCAGGAGGATGAGCCGCACGTCCTCATCGACCGAGGACAATCTGTCGATCAGGTGGCCACGGCGAACAACGACGGGCGCACGCGTCACTGTGGTTGACCTTCGCTTCGGACCTATCCGTGACTCCGGCTGGGCGCCAGCGGGCAAGCGCGTAACGCGTGCTCTGCTGGCGACGTTTCCGGGATGAGTGCCACGAGCATTGTGTGTCCCCTCCACATCGGCCTCCCACAGAGAGTCACCCCTCGTCACGCTAACTGAGCGGCCCCCTCCGACGCGATGCCGTCCAGCGATTCGGCGGCGCACTCCGCAGGATCAACGTCGAGGGCGAGTCGATCGAGCATCCATTCAGCAGCGCCGCCCGGCACGGGACAAGATCCTGGATCTTCCTCCAGGAATCATCCGGCCCGAGGGATGCGGCCGGCCGCCCCAGGCGACCGATCCGCCCACGACTCCTGGCCCAGCTGCCGTCGGCCCCGACCCATCTCCTCCGGGCAGTCCTCTGGGCAGGGCAATACCTCGGAACGGATGGTGACGGACCGCGGAAAAGGCGAAAGGCTCTCAGCGCCGGCCGATCATCCCGACCAGACCAAGCCACCCCGACCAGACCGAGCGTCGGCCGGTTGAGGAGGACGCCGTGAGATCTCTTGACCCCGACGAGGAGAGGATCCTGCGCCGACTCGAGGAACAGGTGAGCGAAGACGACCCTCGGCTCTCGGCGCAGATGCAGGCGATGCGTCCGTCGCCGCTCGTCAGGCTGGCGCCCACCGCGTGGCGTCCCGGCGTCTTTGCCGCCATCGGCGTCGTGCTCCTGGTGGCGGGCTTGGTCGCGAGTGACGGTTCCGCGGTGCTCGGCGGTCTGCTGGCCTGCGGTCTGGCCTGGCTCCGAGCGTCGTCACGTCGTCCGGGGACGTCGTCATGTCGTCCGGGGAGCCGGCGTCCGGGCCGGACGTCAGGTCGCTCCGGCGAACCGGGGAGCGGGTCCTTCCGCTGACGGGCCACTGACGGGCCAGGAACCGGCCTCCGCCCGCGAATCGTCGCCGCGGGGATCGCTCGGAGGGCGTGACCGTCCGCATCCGCCACGCGAGCCCGCCGTCACCACGGCGCAGGCCCGGACCGCCGCCGAGGGGTTCATGCCCGAGGGATGAGGAGGGGAGGGATGAGGAGGAGGAATCGGACGTGACTGCGACCCCACGGATTCAGCCCCCTGGGGTCAACAAGGTTTCCGTTCCACAAGGTTTCCGTTCCACAAGGGAGTAGACCATGGCCGTCGGAAATGCCCCCGTTCTCGAGACCCTCGCCGACATCAATGCCGCATCTCTGGTTCGAACCGAACTCACCCCGGAAGTGCTACTGCTCGTCCGGATGGCCGCGCTTGTCGCGGTCGATGCTCCTCCCATGTCTTACCTCCTCCATGTCGGCCCTGCGGTAGAAGCAGGCGTGACGATCGAGCATGTCCAGGACGTGCTGGTCGCCGTGGCCCCGATCACCGGCGCGCCCCGCGTCGTCTCGGCCGCCCGGAAGATCGCCGACGCGCTCGGCATCGCGATCACCCTCGTTGACTCCGAGTGGGAGAAGGAAGGCGAGGACGAGGCGAACGAGCCGAGCGCGTCCGCACAAGTCTAGATCTTGGTGCGTGGAACAGGCCACCACGACGAGCTCGTCGACCGGTCCGGTGCTGGTCCGCAGCGACCTCGCACCGAACCGGTCAGTCTCCGTGCGGGCGCAGCACCGCCCACAGCACGGTCCCTCGGCCAGCACCGCCCCGTACGCCGTACCCGCGGCGTACGGGGCCGGACCGGGCACGCCCTGCATGCCCGCGAGCGAGCACATGATGGCAGCGGACCGGTGGGTCTGCGGACCGGTGGGTATCCGGGCCGCGTCGCAGAAAGTCCAGGCCCCCAGGGTCGCGGCGGCGACGGCGTCGAGTGGGGCGTAGGACTGCCGGCGCGGGGGCGATACTCGACGATGGACTTCCCGACCCGACCACGACGGAGGGCTCCAGGTGAGCGCCCACACCCACGACATCGGCGTCCCCGGTGCCCCTCGGCTCGAGGAGATCTCGGACGGGATCTGGGCCTACGTCCAGCCGGATGGCAGCTGGTGGATCAACAATACCGGCTTCGTCGTCGGCCCACAGGGCGTGATCGCCCTCGACTCCTGTTCCACCGAGCGGCGTACCCGGGCTCTGGCCGCCGCGATCGCGTCGGTGACCCCCGCGCCGGTCCGGACCCTGGTCAACACCCACCACCACGGCGACCACACCTGGGGTAACGGGTTGTTCAGCACCGCGACGATCGTCGCCCACGAGCGCGCCCGCGACGAGATGCTCGCCTTCGGACCACCCCGCCCGCTGCCGTTCTGGGACGATGTCGACTGGGGGTTCCTGCCGTTCGACCCGCCCTTCCTCACCTTCACCGACAGCATCGCGCTCCACGTCGGCGACCTGCGCGTCGACGTCCGGCATGTCGGCACCCCGGCCCACACCACCAACGACTCCCTGGTCTGGTTCCCCGAACGCTCCACGCTCTTCTGCGGCGACCTGGTGTTCAACGGCGGCACACCGTTCCTGCTCATGGGCTCGGTCGCGGGTGCGATCCAGGTCATCGAGAACGTCATCGCGCCGCTGGGCGCCGCCACCACCGTGCCCGGCCACGGACCGGTCTTCCACGACCGAGCCCCGCTCGAGTCGACCCTGGACTACCTGTGGTTCGTCCTCGACGTGGCCGAGCGCGGCCGGGCCGCCGGCGTCCCCCCGTTGCAGGCCGCCCGGGACACCGACCTCGGCCGGTTCGCCGACTGGCCGGACGCCGAGCGGATCGTCGGCAACCTCCACCGCGCCTACGCCGAACTGGACGGACGCGACCGCGGCGCCCCGATCGACGTCGCCGCCGCCCTCACCGACATGGTCACCTACAACGGTGGACGCCCCTTGACCTGCCACGCCTGAGTTCCGCTCCCGATCGGAGGGCACCCGTGACGACGTAGCGAGAGGAGACCGTGAACGCCGTGACCCGCCGCTGGGTGTTTCACGTCGACCTCGATCAGTTCATCGCCGCGGTCGAGGTGCTCCGCCGTCCCGAGCTGGCCGGCCTGCCGCTGATCGTCGGTGGCCGCGGCGACCCGGGCGAACGGGCCGTGGTCTCGACCGCCTCCTACGAAGCCCGCACGTTCGGGGTCGGCTCCGGCATGCCGCTGCGACTGGCTGCTCGCAAGATCCCCGATGCGGTCGTCCTGCCGGTCGACGCCCCGGCCTACGAGGCGGCCTCCGCCCGGGTGATGGCCACGCTGCGGGGCATGGACGGCGTCGTGGTCGAGGTGCTGGGGTGGGACGAGGCCTTCGTCGGCGGGCGCCCCGACGATCCGGAGACGTTCGCCCGCCGGATCCAGGCCGAGGTCCTCGACGCCACGCACCTGCACTGCTCGGTCGGGATCGGGGACAACAAGGTCCGTGCCAAGAACGCCACCCGGTTCGGCAAGCCACGCGGCACGTTCCGGCTGACCCTGGACAACTGGATGGAGGTCATGGGGCACCGGCCCACCGCGGAGCTGTGGGGCATCGGGAACAGAGTCTCGGCCCGGCTCACCAAGCACGGCATCACCACCGTGCGTGAGCTGGCGGACGCCGATCGCGCCGTCCTGATCGCCGAGTTCGGCCCCCGGATGGGCACCTGGTACGCCGACCTCGGACGTGGCCTGGGCACGGCCACCGTCGACGACTCGCCCTGGATCGCGCGCGGCCACAGCCGAGAGCACACCTACCAGCAGGACCTCACCCAGTCCGAGCAGATCGAGGCCGCGCTCGGCCAACTCGTCACCGAGGTGCTGCAGGACCTGGCGCGTGAGGGCCGTCCCGCGGTCCGGCTCACCCTGAAGGTCCGTTACCGGCCGTTCCTCACCAAGACGTTCAGCCGTACCCTGCCCGAGCCCACCTCCGACCCTGGCACGGTCCTCGCCGAGACGCTGGCGCTGGCGGCCAGACGGCAACCCGAGCGACCGATCCGGCTGCTGGGGCTCCGTGCCGAGATGACCCCGGGCGAGCCGACCCCGTGAAACCTTCGGCACGGGCGACGGGTAGGTCGTCGTAGCCGCGTTCGCGGCGATCGGGGATGAGAGGTGCGCACCGTCGCGAGCCGCGGTGGCGGTCACCAGTTCGTCGTTCCGCGGCCCGGGTACCACCGCTGCCCGGGATCTTGTCCGGCCTGGTAGCGATATCTCAGGACGCCGAAGGCATCGGTGCCGCGAGGGCCGGCGTCAGGTACGTGGTCACCTGGGCGGATGGCGAGGCCGTCGCCACGCCGCCGCGCCGACGACCACGTACCTGACCTCGGTGAGGTCGGCTCGGGCCCGGTGCAGGTCTTCCGGCCTCTCTCCTCCCCGCCACCTCCCGGCTTCTCACGGGCCCGTTGCCCGGGCAGGAGGCGGGTGCTCGGTAGTGGATCAGGTGTCGGGTCCGCCCACACCGAGAACCCGCCGATGCCTGTCTACCGTGCGAGCCGACTGGCGGGTACCGAGCGACCGTCTTCACCATGACCCGGCGGCTGCCCCGGCAACAGCTCGGCCAACCGCCCGTCCGCCGACGCTGGAGCCCGACCTCGGCCGGCCTGCCCCCAGCCGCATGAAGCCCTCTACCGCCGGGCTCTTACGCGGTGTCGGAGCCGGACGACGATGACACGCTGCTCCAAGGGCCGACGAGCCCGGCATGGAGCATCCTGGACACGTCCAACGCGAGTCGGATGTTGATGACGTTCTCTGCCAACGGGCGACCGATG
>DATDMG010000126.1:0-4691 GCA_036518955.1 Kineosporiaceae bacterium
GCTCGTGCCCGTTGTCGAGGGTGAGCAGGTCGCTGCCGCGGTGGTCGTGGCGACCTCCGTCGCGGTGGTCAGCACCTGGGTGGCCGTCGCCGTCACCGTGGCGGTGGCGGTGGCCGTCGATGTCGGCGCCGCGGAGGTCGAGGTCGGTGCGTCGGGGGTCGGAGCCGGCGCACTGGTGGTCGGGGCGGGCGGGCTGCTCGTGGTCGACGGGGCGCTCGCCGTGGTCGACGGGGCGCTCGTCGTCGTGGTCGCCGGGCTGGGCGCCACCGTGCTGGCCGGCGTGGTGGTCGGCGCGCTCGGCACCGCCGTGGAGGCCGTCGGGCTCGGCGCGACAGGCGGCTTGGGCGCGGCTGGCGCGCTCGAGGCGGCTGCCACGGCGGGCGCCGCAGAAATCGGTACCACGCTCGCGTCGGCCAGCGGCACGTCGCCGTCCTCGACGGTCTGGATCACGCTTCCGCCGGGGTCGAGCACGAGGGAGGGGACGGCGGCATACGGCACCGATGCGGCCGCGGATGCCGCGAAGCCGAGGTACGGGGCCGGGTCGACGTAACGGTCGTTGATGATGACGTCGAAGTGCAGGTGGCAGCCGGTGGACCAGCCGGTGGTCCCGCTGAGGCCGATGACCTGCCCCTGCTTGACCTTCTCGCCCTCGGTGACGAGGAACTGCGACTGGTGGCCGTAGGCCGTCTTGACCGTGGGGGTGTGCTGGATGATCGTGCGCCCGCCCCACGAGGCAGAGACACGGGCGTAGACCACGGTGCCGTCGGCGGCGGCGTGGATGGGCGTGCCGCAGGGCGCCGCGAGGTCGATGCCCGTGTGGAACATGGGTCGTCCCAGCAGCGGGTGGATGCGTGGGCCGAACGGTGAGACCTCGTCGCCGGGCACGGGATGGATGAAGAGCGGCACCCCCGTCAGCGGGGACACCAACGCGCCGGCAGTCACGGGTGCCAGGTTGACGGCGGGGAACAGGAAGAGGCCGCCGCCGATGGCGGATGCCAGGACGGACCCGGCGGGTGCGGTGGAACCCGGTGCCGCACCGTCGAGCCCGGCCAGCTGGTCCCGGGCCTCGCCGACCGCCTGGACCGCGTCCTGGACGGCGGCGGGCGACCCGGCGGCCAGGACCACCGACTCGGTCGGCGGCCTGGTCGGGCCGCCGCCGAGGAACGGCAGCATGGCAAAGAGCAGCAGAGCTGCTGCGAACGGGACAAGACGACCACTCATCCTGATGTTCAGGACACGCGGACCACGTCTCTCATCGGCTGTACGCACCTGCGGGCCACCCCCTCGAAGGCGAAACTGTCACCACGAACCTCTCCCGGCAGACACCTCCGCCGTAACCGGACGTGCCCTGCGGTCGCGCGCCCCCACGCGCTCCGCGTCCAGGTCGGCCGGTCCCCTTCACCATATGGGTGGCTCTCGGGCGGAGGGCGCCTTCCGGCGAAAAGCGGACGCGATCAGTGCCGGATGTGACGGATGTGGCACTTTGTCTCACTCCTATGAGGTCCAGCGCCACTCGTCCTGGTGCTCCGCCGCGACGAGGCCCTCGTCCTCGGCGCCGCGCGGCCGAGCAGCTGCTTTGTCCGGTTTATCGGATCTGTGCATTGGGCCACCACCGCGGTTGGAGAAGGTGCAGACTAGTCACTGGATGCGCTGCGGCCCCTTCTCGGGAGAAGGGTCGTGTCGCCTCCTCCAGATGGTGCGACCGCTCGCGGTCGACGCGCTCGTGGCCTGCCTCCCACCCCCGGCCCGTGTTGCACCCCCAACGCCGTCTGGATGCTGAAAGGGCCGTGAGCGGACCTCAGGCGCAGACGGCCGGCGGGCCCCCACTCGCCGGCCGTTGGTGGGTGGGCAGGTGAGCGTGAGCGTGGATCGCCCGGCAAAGGCCCCGGTCGCAGCTCCGTCGACGGTCACGAACGTACCGATCAAATGCGCGTCCGTCGCGCCGAATACGCGCGCGTGGGCGGGGCCGATGAGGGACGCCGTTATCGGAATGACCAAGGGTCTGTTGATTGAAACTTGTGCGTCGAACAGCGGGTGCAGAACCGCAGAATGCGTGACATGCCTCTCCCGATGTCGTATTCCTATGGCGGTTGGGTGCCTTGTTTCACCACTCGTCATGCGCGTACGGTCGATAAGCAGCCCAACATGGCTGCAGGAGAGAGTGATTCGCGGCTGATCTGCGCTGCGTCCAGCTTCGGCGCATTTGGCCGTGTTCCCGCCGTATCGGGTGCTCCGGTGCGTCGTCCAGCGCGATCCAGGAAAAGAACTGGTGCTTCGCAAACCTTGTCGAAACACACGAGATCGCGATAATTCCCAAACCTTCAAGGGATAAGAAATGCGCAGAACATTCTTGATCGCCGCTGCCAGTGCGGCACCCGTGCTCCTTGCTTTCGCGGCGGCGTCCGGGTCCCAGGCCGTCGCGGCCGCCCACACCGGTGGCGACCCCTCCGTCTTCTCCACGTCGCTCGACCCGGTCCCCACCAACCGCGTGGATGCCCATGGATCCGCCTCAGTGCGCTTGGTCGGTGACACCGCGTGGGTCACGGTCAGGGTGAGAGGGCTGATCACAGCCCCGCACGCGATGCACATCCACGCCAAGGGCGAGGGCGAGTGCCCGGAGGCCGACGACGCCACCAAGCACAACGGCCGCCGGTCCATGAGCACCACGGACGGCCTCGGGGACTACGGTCCGGTGGGCACCTCCCTGACCACCAGGGGTGACACGAGCCCCGCCAGCGCGCTGGCCATCGCCCGCTTCCCGCAGGTGGGCACGTACACGTACACCCGCAGCATCAAGCTCACCCATGACATGGCCATGGCGGTCCGGCACGAGAACGCCGTCATCGTGGTCCATGGGATCGACTACAACGGCAACAAGAAGTACGACTACGTGCTCGGCGTGAGCGACCTGAGCGCGAGCCTCCCCATGGAGGCCACGGCCCCGGCGCTCTGCGGCCCTCTCGACAGGGTGGGCGACCACTGACCGGGGGCAGCCTGTCCCGACGGCAGCGCCAACCCTCACCGCCACGGCGCTGGTGACCGAATCTCTGGCCCTTGCCTGACTGCATGGGGCAGGAGCGTCTTTCAGGCTACGAGGAGCAACGCCCTCGCCACGCACTGCGTGACGAGGGCGCTGCGCACTCCTGAGGGTGTCTGTCCGTCGAGTGGGGCAGCAGGGGCTTGAACCCTGGACCGACGGATTATGAGTCCGCTGCTCTGACCGGCTGAGCTACTGCCCCGGAACCGTCGCAGGACGTCGCCCGACGAGGTCGGCACGGAGTCTAGCCGGGCATCGCGCGAGCTCGGATGCCCGGTGAGGGGCGGGGCCGTCGGGAGGGTCGGCGCGCCACCCCCTAGGCTCGCGGGGACCAGACCTGGCCGGTGCGAGGAGGAGACAGCATGAGTGACGGCATCCGGGTTGCCGCGGTCGATGACGTGGAGCCCGGTGAGGCGCTCGTGCTCGACACCGCACTGACGGGCACCGACGAGCCCATCTCGCTCTTCCGCGACGACGACGGCACCTACTACGCGCTGGACGACACCTGCTCGCACGAGGATGCGTCGCTCGCCGAAGGCTGGGTGGAGGCGGGGGAGGTGGAGTGCCCGCTGCACGCGACCCGCTTCTGCCTGGCCGACGGCAGGCCGATGTGCCTGCCTGCGACGAAACCGGTCAGGACCCATCGCGTGGACGTCCGTGGCGACGACGTCTACCTCCACCCGGGCGTACCCGCCACGGCGTGAGCGCCGGCCGGCCCAGCGGCGCGAGCGTCCGGTTCCAAATCGGGGCATTTCGACCCGTGGGGTTGCTGGTGCCGCTGTGCCCCATGGTGCACAATGAGCGGGTGCTCGCCGACGAGCACGTCGTGATCGCTTGGCACCGGGCAGGCCGCCGGGACCGTGAAGAAGCAGGCGTTGGGGAAGACGTCCCTGCAACTTCAGGAGGTTCGGATGTCTGTGGCGATGCCGCGCAGCACGACACGTGGGGTCCTGTTCGTACACGGGGCCCCAGCCCCGCTGTGCCCGCACATCACGTGGGCAGTCGAGGCCGTCCTCGACCAGCAGGTGACGCTCGACTGGATCCCGCAGCCGGCAGCGCCCCGAATGGTGCGCACCGAGCTGGCCTGGTCCGGCGCGCCGGGGACCGGTGCCGCGCTCGCCAGTGCCCTGCGCGGCTGGGACGGCTTGCGCTTCGAGGTCACCGAGGACCCCTCACCGGGCTGTGACGGGGCGCGCTGGTCATACACACCCAGCCTCGGGATCCACCACGCCATGACGTCGGCGTCGGGCGACGCCGTCGTCCAGGAGGACCGGCTCCGCGAGGCGATCCTGCGTACGCGTGGGGACGTCGAGGCCCTGCAGGACGAGGTCGACCTGCTGCTCGGCGTGCCGTGGGACGAGGAGCTCGAGGTCTTCCGCTACGCCGGCGACGGCGCGGCCGTCCGCTGGCTGCACAAGGTCGGCTGACAAGCGCCACGGCGCCACGGCTGGACCGCCCGTCGGCGGTGGGAGACGACGAGGGCCCGGGCGGTTCGTGCTCCCGGGCCCTCGTCGCTCACCGACGCGATGCGTGCGGCAGGACCCCGCCTCAGACGCTCCGGACCGCCAGGGCGACGTTGTGGCCGCCGAAGCCGAAGGAGTTGTTGAGGGCCGCGATGTCGCCCTCGGGCAGCTGCTGAGCCTCGCCCGTCACG
>DATDMG010000127.1:0-15057 GCA_036518955.1 Kineosporiaceae bacterium
ACTGCACGGATCAGGGCCGGACACCGACGGCACGGGCCGCGTTCACGACCCCGTCGCCGTAGATCGAGTTACGCGCGGCGCTCCCCGAACAGGCGGCGTCATACGACGCGTCTCGGCCCTCGGCACCGTAGGTGATCACCGCTGCCGGGCAGGCGACGTGGGTGGCGGTCCGCTTGAGGATCGCCTCGACGGCGTCCGGGTCCATCGTCAGGCCGCTGCGATCGCGATGGCCGTACTGGGCGACGATGAGCGCCGCCACACCCGCGGCGTGCGGCGAAGCCATCGAGGTGCCCTGCAGGTACTGCCAGTACGTGCAGTGGTCGGGGCCCGGCGCCGCGCAGGATGCGATCACGGAAGGGTCGGTCGACTGACCGGTCGTCGGGTCGATCACCGCGGGAGCGTGGTTCACCGCCACGTTGCGGGGCATCGGGGCAAGAATCAGGTTGCTCACCTGACGGTACCCAGCGGTCCCGACGAAATCGCGGAAGTAGCCTCCGGGTGCCGAGACGTCGTTCTGCTCGAGCCCGTAGTTGGAGTAGTCGGCTTTCTTGCCGCTCTTGCCGATCGCTGACACCCCGATCACGTGGCGGCCCTCGGCAGGCAGGTTGAGGCAGGTCGAGTTGTCGATCGTGCGCGAGTAGGCCGCGTTCGCGGGATAGTCCGGGCTGGTGGCGTCGACCCCCGGGTGTCCGAGGTCGGTGTGCTCGTTGCCGAGTGCGGACACCAGCGTCACGTTCCGGCGGTGCGCGAAGTCGAGAGCGCGCTGGGTGGCCATGATGATCGCCCGCTGCTCGGCCCGGGCCGCCGGCGGGTCGGCGGGGTTGGTGGTGCAGTTGTAGAGCCACGGATCGACGTAGAAGCTCATGTTGACGACGTCGATCCCGACGTCCCCGGCGTAGCGCAGCGCCCTGATCATCGGCTCCAGGAAGAAGTAGCCGGAGTCCTGACCGGCACGGATGTTGACCAGGGACACCTTGGGCGCGACACCCGCGATCCCGATCCCGTTGATCGGCGAGCCGATCGTGCCGGCGACGTGGGTGCCGTGGCCGTCGTCGTCCTCGTCGACCGGGTCGACGCACGACGGGTGCTCGCAGGGGCCGTCGATGTCCGGCAGGTCGGTGACGAAGTTGCGGCTCAGCGCCCGGTTGAAGTTCGGCGCGATGTCGGGGTGCGTGCCGTCGACGCCGGTGTCCATGATCCCGACGAGGACGGCGTGCGACCCCTGCTGCCGGGCGTAGGAGCCGCTCGGCGTGGCACCGATGGCGGCCATGTCCCACTGCAACGGGGCCAGCGGCTCCGCCGACGGCACCGGCTTGGGCAGCGACCCGGGTCGACCGCTCAGGGACGCCAGGTCGCGCGCGGACGGGTCCTCCTTCGGGGCCGCCCCCACCTTGCGGTTCGCGGCCACCCCGTAGACCGCGGCGCTGGCACCGGCCCGGACGGCGAAGTCCGCCGTGGCGGTGGACACGGTGAGCAGGCCGAGCTCGACGTCCTCCCCGGTCACCGTGCCGCCCGCGGCCTGGACGGCGGCCCGGGCGGCCGCGAGCGATCCGGTGTCCTTGGCGACCACCACGAAGTCGGCCGCCCCGGCCAGTTCGGTGCCACCGCTGCTCGCGGCGATCGCGGACGGGGCGAGGCCGGTGCACAGTGCCGCCATCGCCGCCGAGGTGACCAGGGCCACCGCTGTCATCCTGCTACGCACCTTCGGGCTCCATCCTGTCGGGCGAGGGCCATCGCCCGCCGGACGTTAGCGCCCGAAGCAAACCTTCGGTAGATATTCAGGCGGTTCTCGACAGATTCGTCGCCGACGCGCTGGGGGAACGGAAGAGCGGCAGGCAGGTTCGCCGACCGGCACGTCAGTCGTGAAGGTCCTCCAGCAGCGCGCGCATCGGCCGGGTCGGGGGCAGCCACGCGCCGCCCACCGGGAGGTTGTCGAGCCGCACCCGCGGCAGCGGCTGGGTGAACGCTCCCGGTACGTCCTCGAGGTCCAGGAACGTCAGCGCGTCGGACTCCTGGGCGTAGCCGGCGACCTCCGCGAACGACAGCACGACGACGTCGATACCGTCCCGGGCCAGTTTCTCCAGCGGCTCCAGGAAGTTCCGCCCGTCACCACTGGCCACCACCAGGCGGCGGAGCCGGTGCGTCGTCCGGCGCAGTTCGATGTGGGCCAGCATGTCCGCGTCGACGTCGTCGTCAGGGCCCAGCTTCGGCCGGGCGAAGACGGCGTAGCCGAACGAGCGGATGGCCTCGATCCAGCCGCGCATCGACACCGCGCCGCCCGGCGGAACGTTGGCGAAGACGCAACCCTCCACATCGCGATCGCCGCCGCCGGCCAGCAACCACCGGGCGACCGCGTCGAAGCGGGGGCGGGAGGCGGGGGTCGGACGACCGCCGATGACGTTGGAGAGCGTCATGTCGATGTTCGGGGCGTCCCAGACGAGCAGGTCGAGCTCAGGCCGCGACGACACCTCGACGCGACCTCCTTCGGACTCGCTCATACCCTCCACCTCCGTCCCGTCACCGCTGCCCTCGTCGCGGGTCGTCGGCCACCCTGACTCAGTCATCGCTCCCCGGCTCCCACAGATCCTCCACCCGCCCAGCGTCATCGCCCACCAGGTCAGCCGGCTCCTCGCCCCGCATCAAGGCCAGTGTGCCCGGTAGGTCGTCAGGTTTCACCAGCACGTCACGCGCTTTGCTGCCCTCGCTCGGGCCGACCACGCCCCGGCTCTCCAGCAGGTCCATCAGCCGGCCCGCCTTGGCGAACCCGACCCGCAGCTTGCGCTGCAGCATCGAGGTGGAGCCGAACTGGGTGGTGACGACGAGTTCGGCGGCCTGGAGCAGCAGTTCCAGGTCGTCGCCGATGTCGTCGTCCACCTGCTTCTTGACCACGGGGGCCGCGACATCCTCCCGGTAGGACGCCGTGAGCTGGCCCTTCACGTGCGCCACCACCTGATGGATCTCGGTCTCGGTGACCCAGGCGCCCTGCACGCGCATCGGCTTGCTCTTGCCCATCGGCAGGAACAGGCCGTCACCCTGCCCGATGAGCTTCTCGGCGCCCGCCTGGTCCAGAACGACCCGGGAGTCGGTCACGGACGACGTCGCGAACGCCATCCGGCTCGGCACGTTCGCCTTGATCAGGCCCGTCACGACGTCCACGCTGGGGCGTTGCGTCGCCAGCACCAGGTGGATCCCGGCCGCGCGGGCGAGCTGGGTGATCCGCACGATCGAGTCCTCGACATCGCGGGGCGCGACCATCATCAGGTCGGCCAGCTCGTCGACGATCACCAGCAGGTACGGGTAGGGAGTCAGAGTGCGGTCGCTGCCGGGTGGCGGGGTGACCTGGCCGGCACGGACGGCGCGGTTGAAGTCGTCGATGTGCTTGTACCCGAACGCCGCGAGGTCGTCGTACCGCATGTCCATCTCTTTGACGACCCACTGCAAGGCCTCCGCGGCCTTCTTCGGGCTCGTGATGATCGGCGTGATCAGGTGCGGGATGCCCTCGTAGGCGTTGAGTTCCACGCGCTTGGGGTCGACCAGGACCATCCGCACCTCGTCCGGCGTGGACCGCATCAGAATAGAAGTGATCATGGCGTTGACGAACCCGGACTTGCCCGCGCCGGTGGCACCCGCGACGAGCAGGTGCGGCATCTTTGCCAGATTGGCGACGACGTACCCGCCCTCGACGTCCTTGCCCACGCCCATCACCATCGGATGCTCGGTCGCCCGGGCCGCGTTGCTGCGCAGGACGTCGCCGAGGCTGACCGTCTCCCGGTCGGCGTTCGGGATCTCGATGCCGATCGCCGACTTGCCGGGGATCGGCGACAGGATGCGCACGTCCGCACTCGCCACCGCGTAGGCGATGTTCTTCGACAGGGCGGTCACCCGCTCCACCTTGACGCCGTGGCCGACCTCGACCTCGTACCGGGTGACCGTGGGCCCGCGCAGGAATCCGGTGACCTTGGCGTCGATGTCGAACTGGTCCAGCACGGAGGTGAGCGCCTCGGTGATCCGGTCGTTGGCGGGCGTCCGCGCCTTGGGCGCCGTCCCGGGAACCAGGAGCTCGGACGGCGGCAGGTGGTAGGTGACGTCGCCGGACAGCATGAGCTGCTCGGCCCGGGGCGGCAGCTGCGCGGTCGGGGGCGCCTCGAGGGGCTGCCGGACGGCGAGCGATGAAGTGATCTTGGTGGACTCGTCCTCGTCGCGGACCGCCGGGTGGCCCGGAACGGTACCCGCCGGGCCTGCCCCGGCGGGCCCGGCACCTCCGGCCGGTCCGGCGGTTCCCGTGGTCCCGGGCGCGGCCCCACCGAGCCCTGTCGCGCCGGCGGTCGGGCCGGCCGCCTCACCGGCACGGGCGGCCGGACCGATCGGACGCTTCTCCCCCGGCCTCGGCCCGCGTCGCCCGCCGGGCGACTCCTTGATCACGGCCTGCTCGTACGCCTCGTCGCCGTCCCGGGGCCCGAGGTCGGTCACGCCCGGCTCCGGCGCCGCCGACGCACCCCGACGCAGGCGACGGCGCAGGGCCGCACCACCCGCCGACGCCGGCTCACCGGCCGGCGCCTCGTCGTGCATGCCGGTGAGCGCGTCGTGCAGCTCGCGCAGCCGGTCCCCGATCGAGTGCACCGGGGTCGCGGTGATCACCAGCAACCCGAAGAACGCGAGCAGCGACAGGATCGGCACCGTCACCCAGGCCGTGACCGCGCTCGCCAGCGGGGACGACGCCAGGTAGCCGATCATTCCGCCGGCGTTCTGCATCCGCGTCGCGCCGTCGCCAGGGCTCGGCAGGCCGGAGGCGAGGTGCACCAGACCGGTCGCGGCGACCCCCATCGCCGACAGGCCGATGACCACCCGGTTGGTCTCGCGGATCCGGTCCGGGTGCCGCAGCAGCCGGACGCCGAGACCGAGCAGGACCAGCGGCAGCGCCAACGACACTCGCCCGAAGGTGCCGGCCACCACGACGTGCACGACGTCGCCGAACCGGCCCGGCAGTCGCCACCACTCGCGCGCGGCGACGACGATCGCCAGTCCGATCAGGAACAGGCCGACCCCGTCGCGCCGGTGCGCCGGGTCCAGTTCGCGCGCACCGTCGCCGATCCGCCGGGCCGCGCCGCCCAGCAGGTGCGCCGTGCCCATCCACAGCCCGCGGACGGCGCGCAGCGGCAGCGGCAGGCCGACCGGCCGGGCACGTCGCGTGGTCGGCCGGGCCGTGCCTCGCGAGGACGCGGGGCGCGCCGCAGCGCGCGCGGTACCGCCGGTGGCGCCGGAGCTCCGCCCGGCCGCCCGCCCCGATCCCGCTGCGCCCCTGGCGCGCCCGCCACCGGGGGAGGACGTACGGGTCGCCATGGTCCGCAGGTTACGCGAGCCGGAGGATCCGGCCACGGACCGCCACGCGGTGAGCCCGATGTCCCGGCGGCGATGCGCAGCGCCCGCGGGCGGCCCAGCGCACGGACGTCGCGGCGCGGATTCCCCGGCCCGGACCCAGGCCCAGGCCCAGGCCCAACACGAGCAGCTACCCTCCCCGGCAACCATGGTCGCTACAGGGCCGGCCGGTGTTCAGGGCCGGCCGGTGGTCAGGGCCGGCCGGTGTTCAGGGCCGGCCGGTGTTCAGGGCCGGCCGGTGTTCAGGGCCGGCCCTGACGGCACCGGCCGTTACCCCAGTAGCGCAAGAACCGCCCGGAGGCGCCTGCTCGTCCGAGTCTCGTCCCAGTTCTCGTCCGAGTCTCGTCCCAGTCTCGTCCGAGCCCGTCCTAGGCCCGTAGCGCCGCCAGCGCGACGGCGGTACGGGCGGCGACCGCGGCGTTGTTCCGGATCAGGGCGATGTTGGCGGCGAGACTGCGACCACCGGTCAGCTCGTTGATCCGCTCCAGCAGGTAGGGCGTGACGTCCTTGCGACGGACGCCGAGCCGCTCGGCGTCGGCGAGGGCCTGGTCGACACGGGCGTCGATGTCGCTGCCGTCCAGGGCGTCCGCCGCGGGCAGCGGGTTGACGACGAGGACGCCGCCGGGCATCCCGAACGCCCGGTGCGCGGCGAGCAGCGCGGCCAGTTGCTCAGGGGTGTCCACCCGATGGTCGACCGGCAGGCCGGACGTGCGGGAGAAGAAGGCCGGGAACTCGTCGGTACCCATCCCGATCACCGGCACCCCGCGGGTCTCCAACACCTCGAGGGTCTTCGGCAGGTCGAGGATCGACTTCGCCCCGGCGCAGATGACGGCCACCGGGGTGGCGCCGAGTTCATCGAGGTCCGCGCTGACGTCGAAGGTGTGCTCGGCCCCCCGGTGGACGCCACCGATGCCGCCGGTCGCGAACACCGGGATCCCGGCCCGGTGGGCCAGGTACATCGTGGCGGCGACCGTGGTCCCGGCGCTGGCCTTCGCCGCGGCCAACGCCGGCAGGTCGCGGCGGGACGCCTTGGCCGCCCGGCCGGACGACGCGAGCCGCCGCAGTGTCGCGTCGTCGAGCCCCACCCGGGCCTCGCCGTCCACCAGGGCGATCGTCGCCGGCACCGCGCCGTGTTCACGGACGACGGCCTCGACGCCCCGGGCCGTCTCCAGGTTGGCCGGGTAGGGCATGCCGTGGGTGATGATCGTGGACTCGAGCGCGACGACCGCCTCGCCGGCCGCCAGCGCGCGGGCGACCTCGGGCGTCGGGACGACGACGGCCCCGGCGTCGAACGGCGCGGGAGACGTGGTCACCGGCGGCACGCTACCGCCGACGCCGGACAGCGCTGCGGCCAGGGCGTCGGCGAGGTCGGCCCGAACGGTCGCCGCGGTGGCCACGGTCAGGGACGCCGCGACCACACCGGCCCGGACCGCGTCGTCCAGGGCGTCGCCGCGGAGCAGGGCGGCGAGCGTGGCGGCGACGAGGGCGTCCCCGGCGCCCGTGACGTCGATGACGTCCGCGGCACGGCCGGCGACGCACCGCGGCCCGGCGGCGTCCGCGATCACGACGCCGTCGGCGCCCCGGGTCAGCACCACGGACCGGGCGCCCGCGGCGACCAGCCGGGCGGCCAGGGCGGGTGGCGGTTCGCCGGGCGCCGGCTCGCCGAGAGCGGACAGCAGGGCCCGCGACTCGTCGAGGTTGCAGAACAGCACGGTGATCCCCGCGAGCGCCGCCGCGGGCACCCGGCGGGCCAGCCGGACCACCTTCGGCGTCGATACGGCGTCCACGGCGACCGGCGTCGCGTCCTGCCGGGCGCGGGCGAGCGCGGCGGCGAGCACGTCGCCGCCGAGGTTGCAGTCCAGCAGGAGCCAGCCGCCGCCCGCAGGCCAGGCGGCATCGACGTCGGCGGCGGTGATCCCGCCCAGGACGTCCATCGCCGCCACGCCCAGGACCAGGTCGCCGGCCGGGTCGAGGACGGCCACGTACTGCGCCGTCGACTCCCCCGGCGCCACCGTGACGGCGCGGACGTCGACGCCGCGCCGGGCCAGGTCCCGCAGCAGCGCCTGCCCCGCGTCGTCGGCACCGACCCGCGAGCACAGCCGCACCGGGACGTCGAGCAGCGCCAGGTTCTCGGCGACGTTACGGGCCACCCCGCCCGCGGAGGTGGAGGCCCGGGCGGGGTTGGACGTCGCGGCGCGGGCCGGGCCGAGCAGGTGGAGGTGACGATCGACGACCGCGCCGCCCGCACACACCACCCCGGCGCCCCGGGTTGCCGACCGGGGCGCCGGCCGGGTCACGCCTCCACGACCAGTGGCAGGATCATCGGACGTCGCCGGTAGCTCTCGCTGACCCAGCGCCCGACGACCCGCCGGACGATCTGCTGCAACTGGTGGGTGTCCGCGACGCCCTCCGCGGCGGCGGCCGTGAGGGCGTCGGCGATCCGCGGCCGGATCCGGTCGAAGACCGCCTCGTCCTCGGCGAAGCCGCGGGCGTGGATGTCCGGCCCGGCCACCACCTTGCCGGTCCCGGAGTCGACCACGACCACGATGGAGATGAAGCCTTCCTCGCCGAGGATGCGCCGGTCCTTCAGGTCCACCTCGGTGATCTCGCCGACACTCGCCCCGTCGACGTAGACGTAGCCGCACTCCACCGCTCCGGCCACCCTCGCCACGCCGTCGACGAGGTCGACCACGACGCCGTCCTCGGCGACCACGACCCGCTCCGCCGGGACGCCGGTGCGCACCGCCAGGTCGGCGTTCGCCACCAGGTGCCGGATCTCGCCGTGCACAGGCATCACGTTCCGCGGCTTGATGATGTTGTAGGCGTACAGCAGCTCGCCGGCGCTGGCGTGACCGGAGACGTGCACCCGAGCGTTGCCCTGGTGCACGACCCGAGCGCCGAGCCGGGTCAGCCCGTTGATCACCCGGTAGACCGCGTTCTCGTTGCCCGGGATCAGCGACGAGGCCAGGACGACGGTGTCGCCCCGCCCGACCCGGATCCGGTGGTCGCGGTTGGCCATCCGGGACAGGGCCGCCATCGGCTCCCCCTGCGAGCCGGTGCACATCAACACGATCTGGTCGTCACGCAGGTCGTCCACGGCCTTCAGGTCGACCAGCACGCCGTCCGGCACCGACAGGTATCCCAGGTCCATCGCGACGCCCATGTTGCGGACCATGGACCGGCCGACCAGCGCCACGCGTCGGCCGTGCCGGCGGGCGGCGTCCAGCACCTGCTGCACCCGATGCACGTGGGAGGCGAAGGAGGCCACGATGATCCGCCGCTCCGCCGACGCGAACACCCGGTCGAGCACCGGCGTGATCTCCCGTTCGGAGGTGGTGAATCCGGGCACCTCGGCGTTCGTCGAATCGACCATGAACAGGTCGACGCCCGCCTCACCGAGCCGGGCGAACGCCCGCAGGTCGGTGATCCGGCCGTCGAGCGGGAGCTGGTCCATCTTGAAGTCTCCGGTGTGGAGCACCGTGCCGGCGGCGGTGCGCACGGCGACCCCGAGGGCGTCGGGGATGGAGTGGTTCACCGCCACGAACTCGCACTCGAACGGCCCGAACCGCTCGACCTGGTTCTCCCGCACGGCCAGCGTGAACGGGGTGATCCGGTGTTCCCGCAGTTTCGCCTCGACCAGCGCGAGGGTCAGCTGCGACCCGACGAGCGGCAGGTCCTCGCGGAGGCGGAGCAGGTACGGGACGGCGCCGATGTGGTCCTCGTGGCCGTGGGTCAGGACCACCGCGACGACGTCCTGCAGCCGGTTCGCGATCGGGCCGAAGTCCGGGAGGATGAGATCGACACCGGGCTGCGAATCCTCCGGGAACAGCACCCCGCAGTCGATCACCAGGAGCTTGCCGGCGTGCTCCAGCACCGCCATGTTGCGGCCGACCTCGCCGAGCCCGCCCAGCGGGATGACGCGCAGTGCGCCGGCGACGAGCGGGGGCGGCGGGACGAGCTCAGGGTGCGGGTGGCTCACCGGAGCTCGGCCTCCTCGAGGGCGGCGCGAAGGGCCGGCAGGTCCTCGTCGGGGGCGGGCAGCAGCGGCAACCGGGTCGTCCGGTGGGTGAGGGCGCCGGTGAGCTGGAGCGCCGCCTTCACCCGGATCGCGCCCTGCGAGTCCGCCCCCATGATCGAACGGACGGCGGGGATGAGCCGGGCGTGGACGGCGCGCGCGGTGGCGAGGTCGCCGGCGTCCATCGCGTCGACCAGCTGGCGGTACGCCGGCCCCGCGACGTGCCCCACCACGCTGACGATGCCGCTCGCACCCTGGGCGAGCCACGGCAGGTTGAGCGCGTCGTCACCGGAGTAGTAGGCGAGCGACGTCCGGGCCATCACCTCCGCACCGGCGAACAGATCGCCGGTGGCGTCCTTCACGGCCACGATCCGCGGGTGCTCGGCGAGGCGGAGCAGGGTCGGCGTCCCGATCCGGACGCCGGAGCGGCCGGGGATGTCGTAGAGCATCACCGGCAGGTCCGTGGCGTCGGCGACGGCGGTGAAGTGGGCCAGCAGCCCGTCCGCCGGGGGCTTGTTGTAGTAGGGCGTCACCACGAGCAGGCCGTGCGCGCCGGTCTTGGCCGCCTGCTCGGCGAGCTCGACGGTGTGCCGGGTGTCGCACGTCCCGACCCCCGCCACCACCGTGGCCCGGCGCCCGACCGCGTCGAGGACGGCGCGCAGCAGGGACTCCTTCTCGGCGTCCGTCGTGGTGGGCGACTCCCCCGTCGTGCCGGAGACGACCAGGCCGTCGTGGCCGGCGTCGAGCAGCTGCACCGCCAACGCCTGGGCGGCGTCGAGATCGAGGCTCCCGTCGGCGTCGAAGGGCGTGACCATGGCGGTGAGGACCGCGCCGAAGGGGCGGTGCACGTGACGTTCCGGCATGGGTCAACCGTACCGGTGCGGGCAGCCTTGGCCGGGTGAGGAACCACCGTCACCTGCGGCGACGCATACCCCCACGGGGCGAGGTCGACGGCCGCCCGGACCGAAGGATCTGCGGGCGGGGCGGGCCCCGGACGAAGAAAGCCCGGTGCTGCCCGCTCGGGGGTCCGGGCAGCACCGGGACAGTGGTCACATCGCGCAGGCGAAGAATTTCGTTACGCCCGCACCCGAGACGTATTGTGTGAGCTACATCACAACAGCGGAGGACTGTCGGGCGGCCGACACGCCCGGACGAACGACCAGATGCGGAAGGCAAGGCCGGTGCTCGACAGGTGCCAGCCGGTCGGCGGATCCCGGCGCTCCAGCCGCCACTCGCCCGGGTCGAGGAGCGGGGCACAGGTGTCGCCCTCCACGAGCAGGTCGATCTCGGTACGCTCGACGCGGTCGGCGAGCGGCAGGGCCTCGGCGTAGACGGCCGCGCCGCCCACGACCCAGACGTCCCCGGCAGGTGGTGACATCAGCGCCGCGGCGAGATCGGCGGCGGGCTCGGCCCCGGCGGCCGACCAGCGCGGGTCGCGGCTCAGGACGACGTTGCGGCGACCCGGCAGCGGGCGGAAGCGCTCCGGCAGCGAGTCCCAGGTCCGCCGGCCCATCACGACGGTGGCGCCGGAGGTGCAGGCACGGAAGTGGGCCTGGTCCTCGGGCAGGCGCCAGGGGATTCCGCCGTCCCGCCCGATCACCCCACCCGCGGCCTGCGCCCAGATCAGGCCGATCATCCCGGCCTCACACGGCGACCGGCGCCCGCAGCGCCGGATGGTGGCGGTAGCCCTCCAGGTGGAAGTCCTGGTAGCGGTACTCGAAGAGCGAGGCCGCCCGGTCGACCCGCAGCGCGGGGAACGGGTAGACCGGCCGGGTGAGCTGCTCGGTCACCTGGTCGACGTGGTTGTCGTAGACGTGGCAGTCCCCGCCGGTCCAGATGAAGTCGCCCACGCCCAGCCCGACCTGCTGGGCGACGAGATGGGTGAGCAGGGCGTAACTGGCGATGTTGAACGGGACTCCCAGGAACAGGTCGGCGCTGCGCTGGTAGAGGTGGCACGACAGGCGGCCCTGGGCCACGTAGAACTGGAACAGGACGTGGCAGGGCGGCAGGGCCATCCGGTCCAGCTCGGCGACGTTCCAGGCGGAGACCAGCAGCCGGCGCGAGTCGGGGTCGCGGCGCAACTGCTCGACGACCTGCGCGATCTGGTCGACGTGCCCGCCGTCCGGGGTCGGCCACGAACGCCACTGGACGCCGTACACCGGGCCGAGGTCACCGTCCGCGTCCGCCCATTCGTCCCAGATGGTGACGCCCTGCTCGTGCAGCCAGGCGATGTTGGAGTCACCGCGCAGGAACCACAGCAACTCCACGGCGATCGACCTGAAGTGCACCTGCTTGGTGGTGACGAGCGGGAACCCGTGCTCGAGCGGGTAGCGCAGCTGGTGGCCGAAGACGCTGTGGGTACCGGTCCCGGTCCGGTCGGCCTTGGCCACGCCGTGGGCCATCACGTGCCGCAGCAGGTCCTCGTACTGGGTGTCCGGCACCGGACCCGGGCCGCCCGGTCCGGTGAGGTCGGCGGTGGGTGTGCTGGTCACCTCGGCGACTCTACCGACCCGGCGCCCGCTGCACCCCGATCCCGCCGGAGGTGACCGGAACCGGACGGCGACCCGTCCGGCGTCCGGGCCTGGGCCTCCAGCTCGGCGGGGCGGCACACCGTGCCACGCCGGCCGATGCCCGTCCGGGCGCCGCCGGCGCACCCCCCGCCGGTACCGTCGGGGGATGGCCGGGTCCCAGGCGCTGTCGCTGCTCTGCCTGCTCGGCGTGATCGTGGGGATCGTCGGCGTCGTCGTCCCGGTACTGCCCGGCCTGCTGCTGTGCTGGGCGTCGGTGCTGGTGTGGGCACTGCTGGCGGATGTCGGACCGGGACGCTGGGCGGTGGCGGGCTTGGCCACCCTGTGGGCCGTGGCCGGCACCGTCGTGAAGTACGCGTGGCCCGGACGGCGCCTGCGCAGCGCCGGGGTCCCGACGTCGACGCTGCTCGGCGGCCTCGTCCTGGGCCTGTTCGGGATGTTCGTCGTCCCGGTGCTCGGGCTGCTGCTGGGGTTCGTGCTGGGCGTCTGGCTGGCCGAGGCGGCCCGGCTCGGGGGGGCCAGCCGCGCGTGGCCGTCCACCCGGGCGGCACTGTTCGGTGCGGGCCTGTCGGTACTGATCGAGCTGACCGCCGCGATGCTCGTGCTGGGCACCTTCGTCGTCGGGCTGCTGCTGACCTGACCGGCGGACGGCACCCGGCGTGCCCGCGCTGCGCCAGACTGGGGGGCGTGGAGACCGGTGACCTGCTCGCCCCCGGTGCCGCACAGGCGTCGGTGCGCTTGGCGCGCCCGGGGGACGCAGCCGCGATCGGCGCCGTCCAGCTGCGCTGCTGGCGCCGGGAGTACGCCGACGTGCTGCCCGCGGAGGTGCTCGACCGGCTGCCGGTCGAGGAGTTCGCCGCGCGGTGGCACGCCGCCGTCGTCACCCCTGGGTCGACCCGGCACGCCGTGCTGGTCGCCTGCGCCGGCTCGGCCGTCGTCGGGTTCGCGGCCCTGGCGCCGTCCCCGGACGCCGACGCCACCCCCGCGGACGCCGAGCTCGTGGCCCTCGAGGTCGATCCGGCCCACCAGCGCGGAGGGCACGGGTCACGGCTGCTGGCCGCGGCGGCGGACGCCGCCGACGAGCGAGGCTTCACCGCGCTGCGGGTGTGGGTGCGGCGAGGGGACGACGCGCGGCTGGCCTTCCTCACGTCGGCGGGCCCGCGACCGGACGGCGCGCTGCGTCGGCTGCGGCCGACCTCGCCCGGATCACCTGGCGGCCCGGTCGCCGAACTGGTCGAGGACCGCCTGGTCGCCGGCCTCCGGCCGCACTCTGCCGACGGCTGATTGGGCGGGCGCCCGGGCCGGCCGCGCTCACATGTTGATCATGTGTCCGGCGACGCCGTGCAGGGCCTCCTTCACCGCCTCGCTGAGAGTGGGGTGAGCATGCACGTTACGGGCGAGCTCGGCCGCGCTCAGGTCCCACAACTGGCCGAGGGTCAGCTCCGGAAGCAGCTCGCTGACGTCCGGCCCGATCAGGTGGGCGCCGAGCAGCTCACCGTACCGGGTGTCGGCGACGAGCTTGACGAAGCCCACCGGGTCGCCCAGACCCTGTGCCTTGCCGTTCGCGGTGAACGGGAACTTGACCACCATGACGTCACCGCCCCGCTCACGAGCCTGCTCCTCGGTGTAGCCGAAGCTGGCCACCTGCGGCTGGCAGAACGTGGCCCGGGGCATCATGGCGTAGTCGATCGGTATGGTCTCGACCCCGGCGATCGTCTCCGCCGCGATGATCCCCATCGTCTCGGCGACGTGGGCCAGCAACAACTTGCCGGTGACGTCCCCGATGGCCAGGATGCTCGGCACGCTCGAACGCATGTGGTCGTCGACGGCGATCGCGCGCCGGTCGGTGAGTGCGACCCCTGTCCGCTCCAGGCCGTAACCGTCCACCCGGGGCGCGAACCCGATCGCCTGCAACACGGTGTCGACCTCGAACGTGCGACTCCCGGCACCGCCGCTCACCGTGACCCGGACCCGGTCTCCCGAGTCGTCGATCGCGTCCACGCGCGTGGAGGTGTGCACGGCGATCCCCGCCCGCCGGTAGCGGCGGGCCAGCTCCGCGGAGACCTCGCGGTCCTCCAGCGGCAGCAGCCGGTCGAGGAACTCGACGATCGTGACGTCGACCCCGTACGACCGCAGCACGTAGGCGAACTCCACGCCGATCGCCCCGGCCCCCGCGATCAGGATGCTGTCCGGCAGGGCCTCGGAGAGGATCTGCTCCTCGTACGTCACCACCCGTTCGCTCAGCGACGTCCCGGGCAGCAGCCGGGTGGTCGCACCGGTGGCGACCACGCAGTGGCCGAACGTCACCCGACGGGTACCACCGCCGGTGAGCCGGACGTCGAGGGTGCGGGCGTCCACGAACTCGCCCCAGCCGTGGATCTCTTCGATGCCGTTCTTGCGCATCAGGTAGTGCACGCCCTTGACCCGGCCCTCGGCCACCGACCGGCTGCGCCGGAAGGCGGCCCCGTAGTCGAGGGACACGCTGCCGTCGATGATGATGCCGAACGCCTTGGCCTCGTGCTGCACGAGGTTCGCCAGCTCGGCGTTCCGCAGCAGGGCCTTGGAGGGGATACACCCGACGTTGAGGCATACCCCGCCCCAGTAGCGGGACTCGACCACCGCCACGCGGCGGCCCAGCTGCCCGGCCCGGACGGCGGCGGTGTACCCGCCCGGGCCGGCACCGAGCACGACGACGTCGAAATGATCGGGCTGCTCGCCGGAGAGGCTGCTGTCACTCACCCGGCCACGGTAACAAGGCGCCCCACCCGACGCCGATCAGCAGATGCTCGGCAGGCAAAGAGTTCTCCCGTCCGGGGTCGGTCCGAGGGGCCCGGTCCGGGTGGAGGGTGCGGGGCTCACAGCTCGAGGTAGTGCTCCAGGCCGACCGTCAGACCCGGACGCGACGCCACCGTGCGGATCCCGAGCAGAACGCCCGGCACGAACGAGGCCCGGTCGAACGAGTCGTGCCGCACGGTGAGCTGCTCGCCGGGCCCGCCCAGCACCACCTCCTCGTGCGCGACCAGGCCGCGCAGCCGGACGGCGTGCACGCGGACGCCGTCCACCTCCGCGCCCCGGGCGCCCTCCAGCGCCGTCGTGGTCGCGTCGGGCACCGGCGGCAGGCCGGCCGCACGCCGGGCC
>DATDMG010000128.1:0-5719 GCA_036518955.1 Kineosporiaceae bacterium
CCGGCCGTCGCCGTGGCCGGCGACGGCCGACGGGTCCAGCGGTCCGGACCGACCGGTGCTCGGAGTCCGGGCGTTCCCGCCCGTGGCGGGCCGGGGGCCGACCGGCTGATCGTGGCCCGGCTGTTCGCCGGCGGGGGGACGTCCCGGCTGTGGGTGGAGCTACGCGCCGGACCCCGCGTCGCGGACGGTCCGATCCGGCTGCTGGTGCCGGCCCTGATCGAAACGTACCGGGACGTGGTGTCGGCCTACCGGTCGTCCCCTCCCGCCTACCGCGCCCGACTTCACGCCCCGCAGCGGCTGCGCGCGATCGGCCAGGCGCTGTTCGAGGAGGTACTCGGCCAGGGGATGGTCGGCCAGCTCTATCGCCAGGCCCGTCGCGACCACGACGCGGCCGGCGTGGCGACGCACCTCGTCCTGGAGTTCCGCGACACCCCCCACCTGCTGGCCCTGCCGTGGGAGGCGATGTGGGACCCGGTCGAGTACGCCCACGTGGCGTTACGGCACGGGTTGTCCCGCGTGATCCACCGCGCCGACTCGTCGCCCTACCTGACCCGGCGGATGCCGGACAGCCTGCGGGTGCTGGGGATCGTGGCACAGCCGGAGTACGGCTACGCCGTGCTCGACGTCGCGGCCGAGCGGCGGGCGCTGGACGCCACCTTCGCCCGCCGCGACGTCCGGCGGCGTGCTCGCCTGGCCTGGGCCGGCGAGACCACCTTCGTCGGGCTGCAGGAGCATCTGCGCACCCGGTGGGACGTCGTGCACTTCATCGGACACGGCGAGTTCGACAGCGGCGCCGCGCCGGACGCCGCGCCGGACGTCGACCCGGACGCCGCGCCGGACGTCGACCCGGCCGAACCGCCCGTCCCCGGGACGGGCCAGGGCCAGTTGGTCCTGGTCAGCGCGCACGGCGACCCCGAACCGGTGAGCGCCGTCGCGTTCGGGCTGCTGTTCCCCACCCCGGCGGCGATGCCCCGGCTGGTGGTCCTCAACGCCTGCGAGTCGGCCACCATCGACGCCGGTGACGTGTTCTCCAGCACGGCCGGCGTGCTCGTCCAGCGGGGCGCCGACGCGGTCGTCGCGATGCAACGCCCGATCGAGGACCGCGCCGCCATCCGGTTCGCCGAGCACTTCTACCGTGCCCTGGCCGCCGGGCTGCCGGTCGAAGAGGCTGTCCACGCCGGCCGGGTCGGCCTCTATGGCCAGGACGAGACCGGCCTCGGCTGGTTGGCACCGGTGATCTACGTGGGGCGAGCTGACGTCGACCGGGCGCTGCTGCCGGTCCGCAGCCGGGGGAATACGGCAGGGATCCGCGAGTGGCTCCGCCGTCAGGCACGGGCCGTCGCCGCGGGCGTGCGGCGGCGGCGCCCGGGCCAGTTGGCCTTCGTCGCCGTGCCGACGCTCGCGGCACTGGTCGCGTCCCTCCTGCTGCTCCGGCCCGGACCCGGCGGGGGCGCGCCGGCCGTTGTCGCGTCCGCCGCGTGCCCCGCGACCGACACCGCCACGACCTCCGGGACCGCGCTGTTCGCCGACACCGACAACCCGCGCGACCCGTTCAGCGAGGACTGCTACGGGTTCATCGACAGCCTCGGCGCCGGATCGAGCTTCGTGTTCGGCCGGGATCCGGACATCGCGCCGCTGGAACGGGACCTGCTTGCGGACAACCCGGTCACGGCGGACGGCGAGACTCTGGTCTGGTTCGGCGGCATCAGCTGCCAGCACTACGCGCCCGGACATCCGGAACGGTGTCTGAACCCGAGCGACCGGCGCTACGACGCCGAGCACGACGAACTCGCGGCGCTCCTGCTGTTCAAGACCTGGTGGGCCCGGCAGCGCCAGAGCAACCCCGCGCTGCCGGGACTGCACCTGGTGCTGGCGAACGCCGGGCCGGACGTCGCCCACGCCGACCGGGTCGCGCAGGCATTGCTGGCGCACCGCAGGGCCTTCAACCACCGGATGGCGGTGATCGGTGGCGGTGACAGCCGGGTGTCCACGCAGCAGGCGATCCAGCATCTGGTCCGGGCCGGGATCCCGATGATCGCTCCGACCCTGTCCGCCGACCACGGCGAACCCGCCTCGCCCGGGGCGGCGAACGACAACCTCAGCGCCTACGCGCAGTTGGGGCCGTTCGTCTCCGACCCGGGCTACCTGGCCCTGTCACCGCAGGACGGCCAGTACGCGAAGCTGCTCGTGCAGGGCCTGCTGGCCCAGTACCCCAACGGCGTCGATGTGACGCTGTACACCTCGACGTCGACCAGTTCCCCGCCGTCCGCCGACGACTTCGGCGACCTGTTCATCACCTCTCAGATCGCCGACCTGAAGCAGGAGTCGGAGGCGGTCCCGACCCGGCCGGGGGACCCGACCCGGCGGCTGGTCTCACTCTCCCTGGCGACGCCGAAGCAGCCGTTGACGACGGCGGTCTGCCGGCGCCCGAGCGGGGTGCCATCGCTCGTGATCTTCTCCGACCGGTGGGACAAGTTCAGGGCGTTCGCCGTCCAGCTGACCAACCTGTGCAAGGGCGGGGGCGGTGTCCCGATGGTCATCTCGCCCGGGTCGGTGGGGCGGGTCCTGGCCGGCGACGGCGAGCGCCCGGCGCTGGCCGCAGCCGGGGCCGACTGGCCGCTGATGTACTTCAGCGGGGGTCTGCAGTGCGATGGGCTGCGGCGGGTCGAACGGGCCGAGTGGTCACCGAGCGATCCGAACCGGCAGAGCAGCTACCAGGCGGCGACCCTGCTCGAGCTGGTCCGGGACACGGTGCGCCCGGCCGCGGACCCCCATCCCGGGACGCCGGTGCTCGGCGCCGACTGCGTGAAGCAGCAGATCACGCCCAGCGTGGCTCAGATGTGGGACGCCGCCGTCCTGGGTCAGCAGGTGCTGGACCAGTTGCCCAAGGGCCGCGACAGCACCCCTCACGACCTGGCCGGACTGACCCTGGCGGGGCACTTGTCGGAGGGCGCGGTCCAGGTGAGCGCCGGGAGGGTGGCGCCGGGTCACCCCCTGATCCAGGTCATCGTGCTGTGCGTGCGCAGCCTCGCCGACCTGACCGAGGGCCGTGCGGAGGAGACCTGCAGCAACCCGCCCACCGACAAGCGTCACCGCGGGCTGGGCCTGGGTGCGCTGACGGCAGCCATGGACCAAGGGCCGACGGACGCACCGAAGGACGGCTGAGCAACCGACATCTGCCCGGTCGGGGCCCCGCGATCTGACCCGGCCCAGCTGGCCGAGCTGGGTCCAGCGAAGCCGGAAAGATTCCCGAACCGCACCGATCAGGTCGCCACAACCAGATCATCGCGGCTCAGAAGCCGCTCTCGCGGCGTCCATCCGTCCGCGCCGTCAGCGGTCCTGGTCGAGGAACCACTTGAGCACGAGTGGCGCAGAACGGATCGCCGAGCCGTCATGGTTGGCGTCGCCGACGTTGACGACGGTGGCCTTGCCGCTCAACTGGGACAAGCAGGCTTGGGTGTTCGCGATCGGGACGTCACGGTCGCCGTCGGCGGCGAAGAGGCGGATCGGAACCGTGGGGTCCTGTCGGCACGAGCCGTCGCCGGCGTCGATCGCCGCCCGCAGCGCGTCCGTGGGTTTCCGCAGCCGGGTCAGGTACTGCGGTGTCAGCAGTTGGGTGGGCGAGCCGGGCAGTGCGGTGGCAATGGCGTCATCGTCGTGCGAGCCGTCGAAGAGCCCCTCGACCGTCTTGTCGTAAGGCGCCTGGAACACCTCGGCCGGGGAGCTGTAGAGGTGGTGCAGGCGGTTCTTCGCGACCGTCCAGTAGGCGATGTAGAAGGTGGCATCCTTCGGGTCGACTTGGCCGGGCCCGTCGCCGAGGTGGTCGACCAGCGCTGGGAACTCCGTACCGATCAGGTCGTACGGGCCAGAGATCGGCGCGAGAGCGGTGACGCCGGGCACGGCGTGGCTCATCGCCATGGTCACGGCGCCGCCCTGGGAGAAGCCGCTGATCCGGACGGTGCCGTTGCTTCTGTCCGTGAACGCCGTAGTCGCGCGCAGCATGTCGGCGCTGGCGCTGACCGCTGTGGCGGTGTCAAGGTACGGATGGTGGCCTTCCCCGGCGCCCAGGCCCAGGTAATCGGGCGCTACGGTCAGATAGCCCGCGGAGGCGAACAACTCCGTAGCTTCCCGGTCACCTTGATCGTCGCGCATCGAGGCGACGCCATTCCGGGCGGCCCGGGTGCCGTGTTCCCACATGACGACGGGCAGCTTACGCGGCCCACCATCGGGAATCATGACGAGCCCGCTGGCGATTGTAGGTTGCCCGTCGGGCCCCGTGGTGTGATAACGGAGCCGGTATCCGGTGACACCGTACCGGACCGAGGCCGTGTCAAAGGGGACCCCGGCCAGGACGGGCTTGAGCTGGTCGCTCGTCAAGTGCGCGACCTGCGTGGAGTCCACCAGATTGCTGGCTGGGGGTTCGGCCGCGGCGTACCCAACTGTCACCGTGGCCGTCAATGCGACCACCGCAGCAGCCCCTGCCATGACGGCCTTTGGAGAAAAGCTATTCATGTCGTCAGCTTCGCACGGTGGGCGGCCGGACCACGCCCTTCCCAGGAGTCCTTGGCGCGACATTGCTATTTCCCGCCAGCGGGTATCCATCTGCGCGCAGGGTAAGCAGTCAGACCCTCTGCGAGGCAGGGCCCCGGCGTTGTTCCGGTGTCGAACTACAGCTGCCGTGTCTGAGGTGAGGTGCCCGGAGTCGGCGTGTGTACGGGGCGTGCTGGCCGAGGCCTGGGGCGCCGGCCACGCCCGCACCATCCTGGCCGGCCGGGTCGTCGACGCCGCTGCCACCATCACCCACCAGGCCGACACCGGTCGTGCACGCCCGGCCGACGGAGAACTCCCAGCTGCGTCCCTCCACCGTCCAGGCGGACCCGCACCGTGCGCCGGTAGGCCCCCGGGGATCGCCGCGACCGCCGCAGTCACCGCGGCGATGTTGTCGGCGGCGTCATCGCTGGTCGCGTTGCCGGGCCTGGGATCGATCACCAGGACGTCGTCGACGTTGTGGCAGGTGGCAGGTTCGGGACATGGCCGACACCGCCCTTGTCGGTCGGTTCCCGACGGGTCGCGCCGGCGACACGCCGTGGCCACCCGATGGACGGACGGCAGCTGGCCCGGCCTGTTCCAGATCCTCAACCTGGTCGGCCTGGAACGGCCGGCTCGCATCCGCGGCACCCATGGGTGATCTTCGCGGGTCATCCACGGTGGAGCGGATGGAGCCACTGCCGGAAGGAGTACCTGTCTGTTCCCGGACCCAGGGCCACGGAGGGTCAGAACGCGCACGCCGCCGCGGTTGTCCTGCGCCAACTGAAGCGTGAGTACCTGCGGTACGCCCAGTCCGTGGTGCTGTCAGCCGGAAACGCGCCGTGGGGCGAGACCGGCCAGGGGTGGCCCGCGGCGCGGGCGGCGAAGCAGGGCCAGATCCCCCTTGCCGTTGTCAAGCCCACGCTGTGGGCGGCGCAACTGGAGCTCATCGACCGGTTTCTGGGCGGCGGCCACGACGACGGACGATTCCTGCCAGCGGGGCCGCCGCCGGGGCTGATCGATCAGGTTGCCGCGCTCACTCAGCCCTTTGCCGCCGGGCTCTTACGCGGTGTCGGAGCCGGACGACGATGACACGCTGCTCCAAGGGCCGACGAGCCCGGCATGGAGCATCCTGGACACGTCCAACGCGAGTCGGATGTTGATGACGTTCTCTGCCAACGGGCGACCGATG
>DATDMG010000129.1:0-21708 GCA_036518955.1 Kineosporiaceae bacterium
CCGTAGCCCGTCGGCGGACCGTAGCCCGTCGGCGGACCGTAGCCGGAGGGCGCGGCCGCCGGGGGGCCGTCACCGGCAGGGGCGGCCGCCGGCGGGTGGTAGCCGGGTGCGCCCCACCCGGTCGGCGGCGCGGCCGGGCCGACCCAGGTCTGCGGCGCTGCCGCGGCCGGCGGTGGCGGAAGGGCGCGGCGGAGGGGATCGTCCTCCCTCGGCGCCTCGGGCGTGACCCAGCCGGACGGCTCCGCCATGGCCACCCCCTCGCCCTCGCCGCAGGCACCATCTTCGCACGCGGTGACGGCGCCCGACCCGGCGGTGGACGGCGACACCCGGTCGGCGGGCCCGGGTGTCGCGGGTGGGGTACATGGGGTACATAATGGGCTCGATCGGATGCGAACGGCGCCGGGCGGTCACCTGGAGCGCCCCAGAACCCCGTTCTCCCGGGGCGTGGCGAGGTCTGCGCGCGGGTCCGTGGTGTCGTGGCCGGTGAGCGGTGCCACGATGTGCGCATGAGGGGACGTGTGCTCGTGGTCGACGACGACACCGCGCTGGCCGAGATGCTCGGGATCGTGCTCCGCGGTGAGGGGTTCGACCCGGTCTTCTGTGCCGACGGCGCCGGCGCGCTGGAGGCGTTCCGGGCCAGCCGCCCCGACCTGGTCCTGCTCGACCTGATGCTGCCGGGCCGCGACGGGATCGAGGTCTGCCGGCAGATCCGCTCCGAGTCCGGCGTCCCGATCGTCATGCTGACGGCCAAGAGCGACACCGTCGACATCGTGCTCGGCCTGGAGTCCGGTGCCGACGACTACGTGGTGAAGCCGTTCAAGCCCAAGGAGCTGGTGGCGCGGGTCCGGGCCCGGTTGCGCCGCACCGACGAGCCCGCGCCGGAACAGCTCGAGATCGGGGACCTGTCCATCGACGTCGCCGGGCACGCCGTCCGGCGCGGCGACATGTTGATCAGCCTCACGCCGCTCGAGTTCGACCTGCTGGTGGCCCTCGCCCGCAAGCCGTGGCAGGTCTTCTCCCGGGAGATCCTGCTGGAGCAGGTCTGGGGGTACCGGCACGCCGCCGACACCCGGTTGGTCAACGTGCACGTCCAGCGGCTTCGATCGAAGATCGAGAAGGATCCGGAACGCCCCGAGATCGTGGTCACCGTCCGCGGTGTCGGCTACAAGGCCGGCCCGGCGTAGCGGGCGGGGTGCGGTGGCCGGTCCGGGTCGGCAGGGTGGCACGCGCGGCCTCGTCCCGCAGGCCGGGCAGGTCCTGCGGCGGATCGTGCTGAGCCTGCGCGGGTCGATGACGTCGGCCCGGGCGCGGGTCCGGCGGTCGCTGCTCGTGCGGGTCGTCGCGGCGACGGTGGCGCTCGGGTTGGTCGTCGTCCTCGTGCTCGGCCAGTTCCTGCTCCTGCGGATCAGCGACGACCTGGTCCGCTCCCGGATGACCCTCGTCGAGGCCGAGTCGAAGAACGCGCTGAGGACGGTGAGTGACAACTTCCGGCATGCGGACTTCCGGAACAAGGAGTTCGGCACCTTCCTCAACGACCAGATCGACCAGCTCTCCGGTCCGGGAACCACCCGCGAGGTGCTCCTGCTGCACGCTCGGAGCGAGCGCGCCCCCGCCGCCATCACCGACCGGATGACCCGGGACCCGGTCCTTGGCACGTTCTCCGTTCCTGCAGACCTGCGCGCCGCGGTGAACCGCGATCCGACCCGGCAGTTCGCCCGCATCCTCACCCTGCCCCGGCGCCCCGACGGCGGCACCGCCCGGTGGCGGCACGGGGTCATCGCGGTCGGCGGCGTGATCGACTTCGGCGCCGTCTACGGCGGCAAGTACGAGCTGTACTTCTTCTACCCGCTCGACAACGAGGTCGCGATCCTCGACAACGTCGAGCGGACCTTCACCGTGGGCGGCGTCGCCCTGGTGGCGCTGGTCGGCGCCGTGGCCTGGATCGTGACCCGGCAGGTGGTGGCGCCGATCCGGCAGGCCGTGCGAACCGCGGAGCAACTGGCCTCCGGCCGGCTGGACCGGCGGATGCGCGTGCGCGGCGAGGACGACCTGGCCCGGCTCGCCCGGGCCTTCAACGAGATGGCCGCCAGCCTCGAGCGCCAGATCCACCAGTTGGAGGAGTTGTCGAGAGTGCAGCGCCGGTTCGTCTCGGACGTCTCGCACGAGCTGCGCACGCCCTTGACGACCATCCGGATGGCCGGCGAGGTGATGTACGAAGCGCGCCAGTCGTTCGATCCCGCGGTCTCCCGCAGCGCGGAGCTGTTGCAGGACCAGCTCGACCGGTTCGAGGCGTTGCTCTCCGACCTGCTGGAGGTCAGCCGCTTCGACGCCGGCGCGGCCCAGCTGGAACTGGACACCAGCGACGTCCGCGAGGCGGTGCAGCGCGTCGTCGACGGGCTGCGGCCGCTCGTGGAGCGGCGCGCCAGCGCACTCACCGTGCGCGCACCGTTGCCCGCCACCGCCGAGTTCGACGCGCGGCGGATCGAGCGAGTGATCAGGAACCTGGTCGGCAACGCCATCGAGCACGGCGAGGGGCGCCCCATCATCGTCACGGTGGCCTCGGACGCCGACGCCGTCGCGGTCTGCGTGCGTGACCACGGAGTCGGGTTGCGGACCAACGAGCAGCGGCTGGTCTTCAACCGGTTCTGGCGCGCCGACCCGGCCCGGGCCCGCTCCACCGGCGGCACCGGCCTGGGCCTGGCGATCGCGCTCGAGGACGCGCACCTGCACGGGGGCTGGCTCCAGGTGTGGGGTGCCCCCGGGTTGGGCGCGAACTTCCGGCTGACCCTGCCGCGCCGGGCCGGCGTCGTCCTCGCCGGTTCGCCGCTGCCGCTGGTGCCGCCGGACGCGCCGACCTCGGCCCGCACCGGCGCGCCGGAGCGGACTCCGGTGGCCGTCGTGGTGGCCGCCGGTGGCACCCAGGTGGTGGCCAGCGACGGCGCGGCCGCCGTGCTGGCCTCCGACTCGTCCGGCTCGATCTCGCTGCCGCCGCTGCGCGCCGTCGCCGACGAGCCGGCGGCCGCCGGGGATCGGCTCGAGCTCGGGCCGGCCGGGGATCCGGCGTGACCGGGCGACGCCGCCCCCGGGTCCTGGCTGCCACCGTGGCGGTCTTGGCCGGCCTGTTGCTCGCCGGCTGCGTGTCCATCCCCAGCGACGGCCCGGTGGTCGACGCCCGCAAGGTCGATGAGGTGAGCGGGCCGGCAGTGGCCATTCTGCCGCCCGGGCCGACGCCGGGCGCCTCGCCGAGTGCCCTGATCCGGGGCTTCCTGTTCGCCTCCGAGGCCTTCGTCGGGGACCACGAGAAGGCGCGCGAGTACCTGCTGGAGCCGCCCGGCCCGCGCGTTCGCTGGCTCCCCGACACCTCGGTCGTGATCTACCTCGGCCGAGGCATGCGCCTGACGTGGACCCGGGACGGGGTGACCCGCACCGAGCCCGCGCCGGCCCCCGGCGCGTCGTCGTCCCCGTCGTCCGGTTCGTCGTCCGCGTCGTCTCCGTCGTCGTCCGCGTCGTCGTCCGCGTCGTCTCCGTCGTCGTCCGCGTCGTCCGCGTCGTCCGCGTCGTCTCCGTCGTCGTCCGGTTCGTCGTCTCCCACCGTGGCCGGGACCGCGCCGGGCCGCCCGGCGGGTACCGCCGCCGGAGCGACCGCCACCGCCGCCGGTCGCGACGAGGTGGCGGACGCACCGCCCGCCCTCGGCGAGACGGTGACGGTGACCGTGACGGTGCCGGTCGTGGGTCGGATCAACGACGCGGGGGAGTACACCGCCTCCCCTCCTGGTGACCTCGAGATCCGGACCTTCGTGCTGACCGGGACCGCCGACGGTTGGCGGATCAGCCGGCTCCAGGACGGCATCCTGATCACCCAGTACGACTTCGAGCTCGCGTTCAAGCCGCTGCCGCTGTACTGGTCCGACCCGACGGGCAAGTACCTGGTGCCCGACGTCCGCTGGTTCCCGGTCGCGAACACCTCGTCCACGACGCCGGCCGAGATGGTGTCTGCGTTGCTGGGCTCGTGCTGCTCCGACCACAGCGGCAACCGAGCCCCGGCCGCCTGGTTGCGCCCGGGCGTGGTGACCGGTGCGCCGCCGAACACCAAGCCCACCGTGAACGGGGTCAAGGTCGTCGACGGCGTGGCGACCGTGGACCTCACCCGGCAGGCCCGGGAGGCGAACGCCCTCCAGCGGCTGATGCTCAAGAGCCAGCTCGAGCAGACCTTGGCCGGCGTCAGGCAGACGGCTGTCACGATCGGCAGCGTTACCGTCACGGTGGAGCAGCAGGTCTTCGAGATGCAGGTGGCGCCGTCCCTGGGTGGTGACGCCCGCGATCCGGACGCCGGCACCGCCGGACCACAGCCACCGCCGGACGTCGAGGACCGGCTGGTCGCCCTAGACACCCGGGGGGCGATCGTCCGGGTGGACGGCGGCAAGGTCGTCCCGGTGAAGGGGCTCACCGTCTCGCCGGCGGCCGGGAACTCCTCGCCCGCCGCCGAGTCCGGCGGTGCGGCATACGCCCTGCTCACCGAGGGTCGCTCCCGGCTGGTGTACGCCGTCCCCTCCGGTCCGACCACCACTCTGGTGTGGGGGAGCGCCCTGCTGCCCCCCAGCTTCGACCCGTTCGGTTGGGTGTGGACGGCGCAGGAGCAGGCCGGGAACGTCGTCCTGGCGGGGCTACCGGGCAGCGGGGTGCTGCGGGTGCAGGCGCCATGGCTGGACGGGGCCCGGATGCGGGCGCTGCGGATCAGCCGCGAAGGGGCCCGCGCCGTCCTCGTGGCCGAGGCGAACGGCGTCACCGAGGCGTTGGTGTGCAGCGTCGTCCGCGACCCCAAGGGGCGGCCGATCGCGCTCGGCGCGCCGTTGCGGGTGCTCACCGACGCGCAGCAGGTGATCAGTGCGACCTGGATCGACCAGACCCACGTCGCGGTGCTGGCCCGGCGAGCCGGGCTGCCGACGCAGCCGTGGATCGTCGAGCTGGGCGGCGGCGTGGAGCAGACCAGCCCGACCGATGGGGTGTCCGTGACCGCGGCCAACACCGTACAGGACCTCTACGTGACCACCGCCGGCGGCGCCGTCCGGATGTGGACGGGATCGGGCTGGCAGGACCTGCCCGGGGTCCGGTGGGCGAGCATGCCGGGCTGACACCTGCTCGACCTCGAGCCGCCGGCCTCGACCTCGAGCCGCCGGCCGACACGCCACGCCGTTGGCCGGTGCCCGTGCCCGCCCACCAGCCTGGGCTGCCGCAGGGCCGCCCGCGGGAGGGGCGGCGGGAGAGGTTCGGCAGCGCGACTCCTCCACATCGGGACGAACGCGCCGGTTGTCCACAGCCTCACCGGGCGGGCGTGCTCTGCCTGCCGGCCTTCGGGCAGCCTGCCGGCATGACGCCCGACATGACCTCGCGACGCCCAGGTCCGACCCTGTTCGCCCCCGATCCGGTATCCCTCGGCGGGTCGCTCGCGCGGCAGCTGCGCAGCGCAGTGACCGACCTCATCGGGCTCGTGGTCCCCGTCGACTGCCCCGGGTGCGGTGCCGCTGGCGAGGCCCTGTGTTCGCGCTGTCGGGCCGCCTTCATGCTCCCGGCACGTGCGGTCCGGCTCACCGCATGGCCCACGGCGCCACCAGCACGAGCGGCAGCACCGTACGGCGGTCGGGCTCGGCGGGTCGTGGTCGCCTGGAAGGACAGGGGTCGGCACGACCTCACGGGCGTACTGGCCACGGCACTGGCACGGGCGGTCACCGCTCTGCCGGTCGCTGGGCTCGGCCCTGCCGGGTCGGCCGTCCGGTCTACCGCGCAGCCCCCCGTCAGGGGGGCCGCTGCCTCGGCCGGTGCCCCACGAGCGCGGGCCGACCCTCTGCGGGCTGAACGAGATCCCTCACGCGGGGTAGTTCTCGTCCCGGTCCCGTCGAGCCGGCCGGCCCGTCGTCGGCGAGGGGAGCACGTGACCGGCACGCTGGCGCTGCGCGCTGCGGGTCACGTCCGGGAGGCGGGCGGCGACGTCCGGGTGCTCCCTGTGCTGCGGCTGGCCCGACCGGTCGTGGATCAGGCAGGGCTCGGCCGTTCGGGTCGCCGTGCCAACCTTGACCAGGCGATGGCGGTACGCCGGTCCGGTACGGCTGCGATCGCAGGTCGACGCTGCGTCGTCGTCGACGACGTGCTGACCACAGGGGTCACTGTGCGTGAGGCATGCCGTGCCTTGAGCGAGGCGGGTGCGGTCCCGGTCGGGATCGCGGCCTGCTGCGCGACACCACTCCTCGGCGGACTGTCCGGAGGCGGTTACCTGGACTAACGTGGGAGGTATGGGCCGCCCCCGCCGGTGGTTCCTCGCCGTTCGCAGAGCGTTACGCGGCGGGCTCACCGACAGAGGGCGCATCCGGCGAGATACAGGAGGTCCCCCGTGGACATCGTGATCACAGGTCGCCACACCGAGGTTCCGGAGCGGTTCCGCCGATTGGTCGAGGAGAAACTCGCCAAAGTGGGGCAGCTGGCGCCCAAGGCGCACCGTGCTGACGTCGAGTGGTCCCACGAGCGCAACCCGCGCCAGTCCTCGACCTGTGAGAAGGTGGAGATAACCATCCGGGGGAAGGGCCCGGTGATCCGCGCCGAAGCCAGCGCCGAGGATCCGGCGGCCGCCTTGGACATCGCGTTGGGCAAGCTCGGCGAGCGCTTGCGCCGCACGCGCGACCGGCGCAAGGTGCACCACGGTCGGCAGGCGCCGGTCTCCCTGCGACAGCTCCCTCACGGTGTCGGCGACGACTTGGTGGGCCTCGACGACGCAGGTTTCACCGACCTGCAGCACGGTGACGACGCCGCGGGCGCCAGCCCGGTCGTGATCCGGACGAAGGAGCACGCCGCCGTGCCGATGACGCTCGACCAGGCCCTGTACGAGATGGAGCTGGTCGGGCACGACTGGTTCCTGTTCGTCGACGCCGAGACGAACCGCCCCAGCGTGGTGTACCGCCGCAAGGGCTGGAACTATGGCGTGATCCGGCTGGAGGTCACCGTGCCGGCGAAGGAGTCGGTCCCCGCGCCGGTCGGCTGATGGCCGATCCGGGGCGAGGGCACACCCGCCGTGCCGCTCCCCGATCGGACGTCGACCGGACCCCCTGACCACCAGGCGCCGCCTCCGCCCAGGCGGCGCTTGGTCCGTTTGCGCCTGCCGTTCGCCGGTCTCTTGCCTGCTCGCCCAGCCGGGCATCAGCCGCGCGAGCACACGCCGACGGCAGTTCCAGGCGCATTCGTGCTGGTGGAGCAGGGTCCCCGGGCTGTCGGTGGTGGGTGGCACCATGCATGGGGTGAAGGTCGAGCCTGCCGGGATGCTCCACGGGGTCGTACCGGCCGCCGTCCCCGGTCCACCGCTGCGCCGGCCAGAGGGCCTGCGCCGCGCCGCGAGCCGGCGCTCGCCAGAGATCTTGAGCGCGGCGCAGGCCCGCCGGATCGCGGTGGCCGCCCAAGGTCTGGGCCGGCGCCCCCGGGGTGAGCCGTCCGTCCGACACCTGCAGAAGGTGATCGACACCATTGCGGTCCTCCAGATCGACTCGGTCAATGTGTTGTCCCGGAGCCACTACCTGCCGGTGTTCAGCAGGCTCGGGCCGTATGACCGGGCCCTGCTGGACCGGGCCCATGGGCGGGCGCCGCGGCGGCTCGTCGAGTACTGGGCGCACGAGGCGTCGTTCGTGAGTCCCGCGACGCACCGCCTGCTGAGGCACCGGATGGCGCGCGCGGCGGACGACGCCTGGGATGGCATGGTGCGGGCGGCACGTGAGGACCCTGCTCTGGTGGAGGCGGTCCGCGACGAGGTGGCCCGGCGCGGGCCGCTGACCGCGAAGCAGATCGAGCGCGCGCTCGGGCACGACCATCCGCGCGAGCGGGCCAACTGGGGGTGGAACTGGTCGGCGACCAAGCGCGTGGTCGAGTTCCTGTTCTGGGCCGGAGAGATCAGCTCGGCGGGCCGGACCCAGCAATTCGAACGGCGCTACGCGCTGCCGTCCAGGGTGTTGCCGGCCGACGTCCACACCGCGCCAGACCTGGCTGAGGCCGACGCCGTCCGGGAGCTGATCCGGATGGCGGCTCGTGCCCTGGGTGTGGCGACGTTCAACGACCTGCGTGACTACTTCCGCCTTCGGCCCGACGCAGCCCGCCCGGCGGTGGCCGACCTGGTGGACGCCGGAGTGTTGCTGCCCGTTCGGGTCGAGGGGTGGCCTCGACCGGCCTACCTGCACGCCGAGGCACGATTGCCCCGCACGGTGGAGGCGCGGGCCCTGCTGTCGCCGTTCGACTCCCTGGTCTGGTTCCGGGAGCGCACCGAAGCGCTGTTCGGGTTCCGGTACCGGATCGAGATCTACACTCCCGCCGAGAAGCGGGTCCACGGGTACTACGTGCTTCCGTTCCTGCTCGGCGACCGGCTCGTGGCCAGGGTGGATCTCAAGGCCGACCGGCTGGGTGCGGGCAGGCTGCTGATCCAGGCGGCATGGGGTGAGCCGGAGCCCGGCCGTGGGAGGCCGAACCACCTGCCGGTCGTCGACGAACTGGCCGCCGAGCTCGGTGAGCTCGCCAGATGGCTCGGGCTCGAACGCCTTGACGTCGCTCCTCGCGGCGATCTGGCGCCGGCGCTGGCCAAGGCGCTCGCCTGACGCCGAGCGGGGGTGCGCGCGTGCGCGAGCCCGCCCGGGTCGGCGTCACATCGGGTGGGTGTTGTTGCGGGTGCGGGTCGCGTCACTCGGGGTCTGGGTCGGTGATCAGGCGAGCATGCAGGTGCTCGTCGGACCAACGGCCGTCGTCGGGGTAGCGCATCGCGTCACGCATGACTCCCTCGAAGCGGTAGCCGCAGCGTCGGGCCACCGCACAGGAGCGCTCGTTCTCCACCGCGTGGTACAGCTCGATCCGGCGCCATCCGAGGTGCTCGAAGACGGCGACCGTGCCCAGCCGTACCGCCGCGGTGACCACTCCGTGGCCGCGTGCCTGAGGCAGCAGCCAGTACCCGACGGAGCCGCTCTCGACGCCGCTCAGCAGCTGGCCGAAGCCCACCGACCCGAGGACCTCCCCGCCGGCGTCGCCGATCACCCAGTGCGCCCCCACCTCGTCCAGCCAGGCGGAGGCGGAGCGCTGGATCCGCGCCAGGGCGTGGGTGCGGTCGTCCACGATGAAGCCTGCGTAGCGGCGGACCAGGGGATCGCGGAGCGCGATCAACAGCCCGGGCGCGTCCGCCTGCGCCCAGGGGCGCAGGCGAAGGCTCAGCGGGAGCGCGAACGACGGTTGCCGGCGCGAACGACTCACTCGCGCCCGCCGCGAAGCCCGTCCCACAAGGCGCTCTGCGTGCCGCTTCCCGTCCTGCTCCCGGACGTGCCGGAGGGCAGCCTGGCAGCCTCGTGCACGATGGTTGACCCGACCGGCCGGTGCTCCCCGCGCAGTCGGTCGTACCGAACCAGGTCCACCGTCGTCCCGTCGCGAAGGATCTGAGCGGCCCGGTCCTTTCCTGCCAGCCGGAAGCCGGCATGCTCGGCGATCCGCCGCGAGGGGACGTTGCCCTCAGCAGCCCGGATCACCAGCCGTGCCAGGCCCAACCCCCCCTCGCTGCCAGGGGCCAGCGCCAGGTCGGTGACCAGCCGCACGGCTCGGCTCATCACGCCCCGCCCGCGGGCGACGGGATGCGTCCAGTACCCCAGTTCGGCCGACCTGGACTCGCCCTGCACCATTCCCCACATCGCGATCTCGCCCACCAGTCCGTCGCTCACCGGGTCCACGACGGCCCAGAAGAGGGCGCGCCCGCCGGCCTGCTCCTCCGCGATCTCCTCCAGGTGAGCCCTCGCGTCGTCGGCGGTGTAAGGGTTGGGCAGTTGCGGGAGCCAGTGTTGGGTGGAGGAGTCGGCACACGCCTGGGCCATCGCCGCGACATCACCGTGCGTGTGGGGCCTCAACCGGACCCCCTGCGCGTCGATCACCGGCGGATCGAACCATGGATGGGCAGGGCGGATCGGGTCGCCGCGCCGCATCGACCCGATCCATCCGTCCAGCCGGATCCCGCGCTGCTCGGCGAGCCCGCGGACCGTCCCCTCCACCCGGACGCCGACGGACCAGGCGACCCGGCGGCTGGGCCAGTTGCCGGCGATCGCGGTCCACAGCACGACCTCGGGCTGCACGACCTCGAACGCCCAGGGCAGCAACGTCCGCAACGCCCGGGCGGTGACCTGCCGGCCACGCGCCCAGGGTGCCACCCCGTAGCTCAGCTCGAGCGCCGCTCGCCCCTGCCGACGCAGCCCGACGGAGCCGGCGAAGCGGCCACCCAGGTCGACCGCGAACCGGAACTCCGACCTGGTGAGCCATCCCTGGTAGCCTGCGGCGACGTATTGCTCAGCGTGTCGGTCGAGGTACGGCACGGGGGCCGTCGTCCACCGCTGCGTCAGCGGATCACGGCACTGCTGGACGATCGCGGGGACGTCTTCGACCCGATGGGCACGCAGCGTGACGCCGTCGCCGATGAGCGTCGGGGCCGAGGACGGCGGATGCATGGGCTCACCCTGGCCGTTCGCGGCCGCTTCGGCAACGTCCATTCGCGCATCTGCCGCTGCGGAGTGCACGCGCATGTATGCAGGCGGCCTACGATGACGGGTGGGCACCGTCCGGTGCCCCCGGTCGTCATGCCCGGTGGAGGGCGCGCGCTGCGCCGTCCGTTGCGGGTGAGGGAGCTCGAAGTGCTGGGAGACGTCGCGTGGTGAACATCGTCGAGAAGCTGCTGCGCGCTGGTGAGGGCCGGGTGCTCAAGAAGCTGCAGGGGCTCTCGGTCCAGGTCAACGCGCTGGAGGAGGACTTCGAGAAGCTGTCCGACGCCGAGTTGCGCGAAGAGACCGACCGGTTCCGCGAGCGCATCGCCGACGGGGAGAAGCTCGATCACCTGCTCCCGGAGGCCTTCGCCGCCGTCCGGGAGGCCGCGAAGCGCACGCTCGGCCAGCGACACTTCGACGTCCAGTTGATGGGCGGAGCGGCGTTGCACCTGGGCAACATCGCGGAGATGAAGACCGGCGAGGGCAAGACGCTGGTCGCCACCTTGCCGGCCTACCTCAACGCGCTGACCGGCAAGGGCGTGCACGTCATCACGGTCAACGACTACCTGGCGTCGTACCAGTCCGAGTTGATGGGGCGTGTGTACCGGTTCCTCGGGCTGTCGGTCGGCTGCATCCTCGCCCAGATGAGCCCTGAGCAGCGGCGGGTGCAGTACAGCGCGGACATCACCTACGGCACCAACAACGAGTTCGGGTTCGACTACCTCCGGGACAACATGGCGTGGTCGTCGGCCGACCTGGTGCAGCGAGGGCATGCGTACGCCATTGTCGACGAGGTCGATTCGATCCTCATCGACGAGGCGCGGACTCCGTTGATCATCTCTGGCCCGTCGGACCAGCCGACCAAGTGGTACACGGAGTTCGCCAAGCTCGCGGAGCGGCTGCTGCGTGACCGCGACTACGAGGTCGACGAGAAGAAGCGGACCGTCGGTGTCCTCGAATCGGGCATCGAGCGCGTCGAGGACTACCTCGGGATCGAGAACCTGTACGAGAGCGTCAACACCCCGCTCGTCGGATTCCTGAACAACGCTGTCAAGGCCAAGGAGCTGTTCAAGCGCGACAAGGACTACGTCGTGCTCGACGGCGAGGTACTCATCGTCGACGAGCACACCGGCCGCCTGCTCGCGGGGCGCCGCTACAACGAGGGCATGCATCAGGCGATCGAGGCCAAGGAGGGCGTGGAGATCCAGAGCGAGAATCAGACTCTGGCGACGATCACCCTGCAGAACTACTTCCGGATGTACGACAAGCTCTCGGGGATGACGGGCACGGCTCAGACCGAGGCCGCCGAGCTGATGTCGATCTACAAGCTGGGTGTGGTCAGCATCCCGACCAACCGCCCGATGATCCGCAAGGACCAGCAGGACCTCATCTACAAGAACGAGATCGCCAAGTTCGACGCCGTCGTCGAGGACATCGGGGAGCGCCACGAGGCCGGGCAGCCGGTGCTGGTCGGAACGACGAGCGTCGAGAAGAGCGAGTACCTCTCGAAGCTGCTGATCAAGCGTGGCATCCAGCACGAGGTGCTGAACGCGAAGCAGCACGCCCGGGAGGCCGCGATCGTCGCCCGCGCCGGACGCAGGGGCGCCGTCACCGTGGCGACGAACATGGCTGGTCGGGGCACTGACATCATGCTCGGCGGGAACGCCGAGTTCATGGCCGTCGAGCAGATGAAGGATCAGGCGCTGGATCCGGTCGAGACCCCGGAGGATTACGAGCAGGCCTGGCCGGAGGTGCTGAAGGCGGCGCAGGAGGGCGTCGCCGCGGAGCACGACGAGGTGGTCGAGCTCGGCGGGTTGTACGTGCTCGGCACGGAGCGGCACGAGTCGCGCCGCATCGACAACCAGCTGCGCGGCCGTTCCGGCCGCCAGGGTGACCCGGGCGAGAGCCGGTTCTACCTGTCGCTCGGCGACGACCTGATGCGGTTGTTCAACTCCGGCATCGTCGAGACCTTCCTCAACGCTGCCAAGATCCCCGATGACGTCCCCATCGAGCACCGCATGGTGACGCGGGCGATCGCCAGCGCGCAGAGCCAGGTTGAGGCGCGCAACTTCGAGATCCGGAAGAACGTCCTCAAGTACGACGACGTCCTGAACCGCCAACGCGAGGTGATCTACAGCGAACGCCGCAAGGTGCTCGAGGGCGCCGACCTGCATGAGCAGGTGAGGCACTTCATCAATGACGTCGTGGAGGCGTACGTCGCGGCGGAGACCGCCGAGGGGTATGCCGACGACTGGGACCTGGAGAAGCTCTGGACGGCGTTGGGCACGCTCTACCCGGTCGGGATCAGCGTCGATGACGTGGTGAGTGAGGCCGGCGGGCGGTCCAGTGTCAACCAGCCGATGCTCGTGCGTGAGCTGCAGGCTGACGCCCAGGTGGCGTATGACCGGCGTGAGGAGCAGCTCGGCGATGAGCTGATGCGCGAGCTGGAACGTCGCGTGGTGCTCTCGGTGCTCGACCGCAAGTGGCGTGAGCACCTCTACGAGATGGATTACCTCCAGGAGGGCATCGGCCTGCGGGCGATGGCCCAGCGGGACCCGCTCGTGGAGTACCAGCGCGAGGGGTATCTGCTGTTCCAGGCGATGCTCGACGGGATCAAGGAGGAGTCGATCGGCTTCCTGTTCAACGTCGAGGTGCAGGTCCAGCAGCCGGAGCCGGAGCAGACCGGCGTCGAACCCGGGCAGGTTCTCGTCGCAAAGGGCCTGGTCACCCCGTCGAAGCCGGAGCTGCTGCAGTACAGCGCACCGAGCGTCGACAGTGAGGACGGCGTCGAGACGCACGCCGAGGGGACCGGCGCGCCGCCTGAGTCGTCCGACCCGAAGAGTGGCGGGAACCGAGCCGAGCGACGGGCGGGCAAGCGCAAGCGGGGTTGACGCCCGACCCCGCACCCGCTCGGCTGACCACGGGTTCGGCATGGCTGGAGCGGACGGGTTCCGGTTCGTTACGGCTGACCCGGCAGCAGGTCGCCGACCGCCACACCTGCTCATATGATCTCCAACACGCTCACCTGCCAACGACCGGCAAGTGCGTCGAGGCGAAGCGCGACCGCGCGGACCCGGCCGCGGTCGATGACCACCGCGCTCGCCTCGACGACGCCGTCCGCCGGTTGGCAGAGGTGCACCGAGCGCACGACCGCGGAGGGTGCGCAACTGGTGGAACGGTCGAACCGCTGAGCCAGCGCTGCGCGGCGGGACAGGGTTGCGTACACCTCCTCAGTGGTCCAGCGCACGAGCTGGACCACGGGTCGCCGTCCAGAGATCACCTCCAGCGCGGCCTGGACGAACTGGTGCGCCCAGGCGCGGGCCGATGGGGCGCAGGGACGTACCGCTCCATCTGCCGGGCGCTGTCGGCTGCGCCCGCTCGTACCGACCAGGGGCAGCACGCCCTGGGCGGGTGGAACGGGTGGTGGCGACTCCGGGAGGACCCGGAGCGCCGGGCGGGGTTCCGCGAGCGGGATGGGCAACCGTCTCAGCGCGGGTGCGACGTCGACGAGCGGCGCTGTCATGTGGCACCCCCTGGGGTGACATCGGGCGGGACCAGGCGCTGACCGGGCCGCAACCGATTCGGGTCAGGGCCGATGACGCTCCGGTTGGCGGTGAACCAGCGAGGCCATGCCTGGGCGATCTCGGCATCTGTCGCGCTCGGGCCGAGGTACCGCGCCGCCAGGTCCCACAGGGTGTCCCCGCGGCGCACCACGACAGCCTCCTGTGGATGGACGCTCGACCTGGTGCGGCCGGGAGGCCCCCAGCCCGGGTCGAGGTCGGGCAGGGGAGGACGGACCAGCGAGGTGGCCGACCGGCCGGTCGCCGGTCTCGGTGGGATTCGCGCTGACGCCGGCGCACCCCAGGCGGGATCCAGCGCGGCCCCGGGGGCCGTCGGCGCCGGGCCGACCCGGGCGAAGCGCTCGGATGCCGGCGTGAACCACCCCGCTTCGTCGGCGGATGGTGGGGAGGTCGCCCTGGACGGCGTGCGCTCACCGCTCGTCACGGCCGTCGAGGCCACGGGGTTCGCCGGCCCGGTTGCGGCCTGAGCAGGCGCCGCCGTCGAGACCAGGGCGGCGCCGATGAGGAGGGCGAGTAGGCGGCGGACCGCGACCGGTGTGACGCGGTCGGAGAGCTGATGCGCGCGGCGGGTGATCGCGCTGCCGGCAGGCAGCACCTCGGCCAGGATCGTGCAGGTCGCCGCCAGCCCCACCCACCCGAGCAGGACCAGCCCGGCCAGCCCGGCCAGCCCGGCCAGCGCCGCATCCAGCGGCGGCCCGGCAGCGGGCAGCGGATCCATCGGAGCCGTTGCCTGCAGTCTCACCAGGGGCAGGGCCTGCCCCACGGCCTCGAGGGAGGCTCTCAGCGCAAGCCACCAGGCCAGGGCGACGGCGACCAGGCCCGCGCGCGCCCGCCACCGGCCATCACAGCGATTGCGCTCGCTCATTGCAGTTTGATGGAGTTTGATGCTGTTGACATGAGAACAGTGAAAGGTCACCGAGGGGCAAAGTCCATCCCACTCGGCGTTCCTGTGGACGAACGGGGCTAGCCGGCGAGGTGCGGCCGGTAGACCTCGATCACCAGGTCGCCCGGTCCCGCGACGAACGCGGACTCCGTGCCCCAGTCGGTGAGAACCGGGCCCACCAGGACGGTGGCTCCGCGGCGCTGCAGCTCGGCCAGTGCGGTGGTGACCACCGGCACTTCCAGCTGGATCATTGGCCCAGGTTCCCGGTGGATGACGACCCCGCTGTGCGGCCGGACCGGCACGAGCCGCAGGCTGAGGTCGGCGGACAGTCGAACCTCCGCATGTTGCAGATCGTCGTGGCGGACCGGCAAGGCCAGGACGTGCCGGAAGAAGCGCGCACCCGCCAGGACGTCGTCGAGCGCCAGCTCGATGCGCCTCTTGACGGCGGTGCAGGTCATGTCGGCCTCCGGTGAATGCAACGAGTAGTCAAGAGACTACTGTGAGTAATACACTGGGTCCAGCATCCACGCGGACCTGTGGATGGTCGGCCGTCGGGCGAGAGCCGGCGGTTAGCGTTGGCCGGGTGCGCTGGGAGCTGCTCTTCGCGGACCTCGAGGCCTTCGCCGACGCCACGGAGCGGGCTGCGTTCGAGTCGGACGTGGCCGACCGGGGGCGGGCCGAGCGCGCGGCTCTGGCTCTGACGGATCGGCTTCGCGGCCACCTGGGGGCCGAGCTGACCTTCCGGCTCCTCGGCGCTGACACCGTCCGTGGCCGACTCGCCGATGTGGGCCCGGACTGGGTGCTGCTGGACGACGGTGGCCAGGTCGTGCTGCCGATCGCGGCCGTCGTCGGCGTGGACGGGGTGTCCCGCCTCGCCGCCACGCCTCCGGACGAGCTGAGCCGCAGGGCGGGCCTCGGCGTCGTCCTGCGGCGGCTCAGCCGCGACCGGGTACCCGTCCGGGTGTTCCTTCTGGATGGCACGGCCCTGACCGGCACGATCGATCGCGTCGGCGCCGATCACCTCGACCTGGCCCGGCACGCCGCGGACGAGTTGCGCAGGGTCGGGGCGGTCCGCGGTGTCGTCGTGATACGTCTGGGCGCTCTCGCCCAGATCCGGGCGGCGGGCTGATCAGGGGTCGTCGCACCCGATGCAGGCAGAGCGGGCGGCGGCCCCGCCGCAGCGGAAAGCCGGCCGCCGAGTCGCGGCGCGGTTCAGCCCTCGGTCTCGCCGTTCACGTCGTCGCAGCTGTCGCCAGCCACCCGCTTGCGCTCCTCGATGCGCTGACGGGTCTGCTCGTACATGCGCTGGATGTAGGCCTCCAGTTCGGTGGCCTCGATCCGCCACTGCCCGCGTCCGCCGACCTGGATCGCGGGCAGCTCGCCGGACGTGACGAGAGCGCGAGCCTGGACCGCGGAGATGTTGAGCACCTCCGCGACGTCGGCCAGCAGGTAGAAACGAGGGGGCACGTCTCCAGTTTGTCACGCGCCGTCGGCCGGGCCGAGGTTGTCCACAGGGGGTGCCGGAGATCGCGAGCGGCGTGCCTGGTCTGCCAAGATGGCTCCGGAACGAGTGGATCGCCCACGGCGTGCTGGCGGGGCCGCAAGGACACAGGAGACCGACGGTGAGTAATCCGCAGCTGCCCGCCGTCCCCGCGACCCGCCTTCGGCGGCCGTCGTGGCGGGACGCCAGGTTGCTCGTCGGGGTACTCATCGTGCTGCTGTCAGTCGTCCTCGGGGCCCGGGTGGTCGCGCTCGCCGACCGCACGGTCCCGGTCTATGCGGCCACGGCGGCGCTTCCGTCCGGCCACGTGCTGGCGCGCACGGATCTCCAGGTGGTGCGCGTGCGTCTCGGCTCCGGGACGGCGCCGTACCTCTCCGCGCTGCGCTCTCCGCCGCTCGGCCTGGTGCTCGCCCGTCCGGTGGGTGCCGGCGAGCTGGTACCGCTGGCCGCCCTCGGCGCCGCCAGCAGCATCACCCGCCGGCCGGTGGGCATCCCCTTGCCGGAGCCACGACCCGTCGGTCTGCAGCCCGGGGCGCCGGTCGATGTCTGGTCCTCCGCCAAGGATTCCGCCGGCGGTACCACCGGCTACCGGTCCCCGGTCCGCCTCGTGGCCGGAGCCGAGGTCTATGCGGTGTCCCGGGCCGAGTCGGGCCTTGTCGCGGGCGCCGGCGAGAGCGTTCAGGTCCTGCTGGAGGAGGCGGAGCTCCGATCGGTTCTCGACGCCCTCGCCAACGGGGCGAAGCTGGTCGTCGTCCCGGCCCCGGGTGGCGTCCCGGCCCCGGGAGCCGCTGGATGACGCTGCCGGTGCTCACAGCCGTCACCGGGAACTGGGAGGCCACGCTCGTCGCCGGTCTGGAGCGTTCGTCCAACGACGTCCGCGTGGTGCGCAGGTGCGTCGACCTTGCGGAGTTGCTCTCCGCGGCGGCCGCCGGGCTCGGGCGGGCGGCCGTCCTCTCGGCCGATCTGGCCCGGTTGGACCGGGAGGCGGTCGCGCAGCTCCAGCAGAGCGGGCTGGCCGTGGTCGGGGTGACGGATCCTGGCGACGACGAGGCGGGGAGGCGGCTGCTCAACCTCGGGATCCCCCGCGTGGTCTCCGCGGACGTCGGAGCCGCCGAACTCGCCCTGGTGGTGATCGGCGCCGTCGAGAATCTTGCCAGACACTCTCCGGACGGCGGCCCGGCCGACTCCGCCCCGCCGGACCTCGGGCAGGCGCCGGGCGGTGGGCTCGCGCGAGACCTCGGTCGGGCCGCGGCCGATCCGCGGGCCGGGTCCTGGGGCCGCGGTCCTGCCGCGGTGCGGCCGAGCGCTGTGCCGATGGTCGCGGCCGACCCCGCCGACGCGCTCGCCCGAGCGCCCTCGTGGGTGTCGGACGCCGTGGCGGCACATCGACCCGGTGGGCGGTCGGGCCGCGTGGTCGCGGTCTGGGGCCCGACCGGCTCTCCCGGCCGGACGACGGTGGCGGTGTCCCTGGCGGCCGAGTTCGCCCAGCGAGGTGTCCCGACGCTGCTCGTCGATGCGGACACCTATGGGCCGAGCGTGGCGCAGACCCTGGGTCTGCTCGATGAGAGCGGCGGGATCGCCGGCGCTGTGCGAGCGGCGAATTCCGGGGCCCTGGACATCCACCGGCTGGCTCGGCTGGCACCGTGCGTGTCACCCACCTTGCGCGTGCTGACCGGGCTGCCGCAGCCGTCGCGCTGGCCGGAGCTGCGGCCGAGCGCGTTGGAGGCAGTCTGGCAGTGCGCCCGATCGCTCGCCCGGTGGGTGGTGATCGACTGTGGCTTCTGCCTGGAGACCGATGAGGAGTTGACCTTCGACACGTCGGCCCCGCGACGAAACGGTGCCACGCTCTCGGCCTTGGCCGTGGCGGACACCGTGCTCGTGGTCGGGTCGGGCGATCCCGTGGGCCTGCAGCGCTTGGTCCGGGGGCTGTCGGAGCTCAACGACGCGTTCGGCCCGGCGATCCAGCGGCACGTGGTGGTGACCAGGGTGCGGGCCGCCGCCGTCGGCTCGCCGCCCGAACGCCGGATCGCGGATGCCCTGCGCCGCTACGCGGAGGTACGCGACCCCTGGTTCGTGCCGGACGACCGCTCCGCCCTCGACGAGGCGATGCTCGCCGGCCGCATGCTCTCGGAGATGAACCCCAACTCCCCCGCCCGGCGCGTCTTCAGTGAACTTGCCGTTCATCTGGAGGAGCAGGTGCTGGCCGACGGGCTGGCCGTCGCCGATGACGTGCTCGACGGACCGGCCGGACTGACGCGCGCGGGCGGCCACCCGTCGCGGTGACGGCGTCACTCCGCCGGGCTGCCCGGCTCCGGATCGTCGAAATCGCCCTCGCCGGGCCAGTCGTCCGGCCAGTTGTCCGCCCAGGCGGCGTCGTCGTCCTCGTCCCGGCAGGGGCGGTCATCCGTGCCGACCTCCCCCGGCCGGGTGGGCGCGCCGCCGTCAGGCGGACTGTCGGGTGCGCCGTCCGGCTGACCTCCGGGTGCGCTGACAGGCTGAGCTCCGGCTCCGTGCTCGGACTCGTCGTGCTCGGACTCGTCGTGCTCGGGCTCGGCCGCCGGCTGAGCCTCGGGCTCTGGCCCGGAGGGCGGCGGCTCGGCCCCGGGGCCTTCGGCCAGCCGCGGGCCCCGGGTGCCGGCGTGCTGAGGGTTACCCTGGTCACGGCTGGCCCGGTGTGCTGCTCCGACGCCACGGCTGGCCGGGGAGCGGTGGCCGAGGAGAGGCCCGCCGTTATCGAACATGTGTTCGATCGTACGCGTGTTCGGCGTGTCGCCCAAGAGGGGACGGCCAGTGGCGGTATCTTCCCCGCCTCACCAGGCCGCCGCCGGCGGTCGTCGTGCCGCCGGTGCCTACGATGACGAGCGTGACGGAGCAGGACCTTGGTGGGCTGGTGGTCGACTGGGGCGGTGTGCTCACCGCTTCGCTGGATGGCGCGATGGCCGCGTGGACCATTCAGGACAGAGTGAACTACGAACATTTCCGGGACGTGATGCGCGACTGGGTCCGCGGGCAGGCGACCGTTGGGTCGTCAGCGGCGGGTGTGGGGCGCCCTGCTGGGCCGGTGCCTTCGGAGCCCACCGCGGCGAGGGCGGTCGGCGGTCGGCGGTCGGCGCCGCGGCATGGGGGAGGGCAGCCCGGTGAAGGGCTGCCCGGTGGGGGAGAACCCGGTGAAGGGGGTGGGGGAGAACCCGGTGAAGGGCCGGTCGCGGAGGTGGAGGAAGCGGACGACGCCGGCCCGGCAGGAGCTTCGCCCGTCCATCGGCTGGAGCGGGGCGAGCTGTCCGTGGCCGAGTTCGAGACGACGCTCGCCGAGGAACTCGCACGCCGCGGCTCCCCCGTACGCGCGGAAGGGCTGCTGGGCCGCATGCTGGGGGGTCTGGCGCAGCTGGAGGACGACATGGTGGGCCTGGTGAGGCGGGCGCGGGCTGCCGGGGTGCGCACTGCGCTGCTGTCGAACTCCTGGGGTGACGACTATCCGGAGCAACTCTGGGACGGGATGTTCGACACCCTCGTCATCTCGGGCCGCGTGGGCATGCGGAAGCCGGAACCGGAGATCTTTCGATACACCTGCGCCCAACTGGGCCTGCCGCCGTCCGCCTGCGTGATGGTGGACGACCTGCCGCACAACGTGGCCGGTGCGGTGGCGGTCGGCATGGTGGGAGTGCTGCACACCCGCTACGAGACGACGGCCGAGGAACTGGAGATCCTCTTCGGCGCCTCGCTCCGCTGACGGCCCGGTGCCGAGCATCACGCCCGGCACGGGGCAGCCGTCAGTTCCGGAAGAGGCCGTCAGCTCCAGAAGAGCAGGAGCAGGCCCACGCAGGTCAGCGTGACCATCAGGGCCAGCAGCGGTAGTTGGCCCCGCACGGCCCCCTTCTCCGGGAACAGCGCGACCGCCCGGTCGTGGGCCAGGACGACGCCGCCGACGTGTCCCAGGACGATGGCCGCGACCTGCAGATTGGCCACGATCCCCGGGGCGACGAGGGCGCTGGACGGCGTGAGGTGCGCCGTCCCGAGCCAGTCGGCGCCGGTTCCCAGCGGATCGGACAACCGGACGAGCGCCCGCTGCCCTTCCAGCACCAGCAGAGAGTAGTAGTGGGCCACCACGTATCCCAGCGCCACCGGGACCAGGGACGGCGCGAAGGCCGCCGGGAGACTCCGGTCGGGTCGGCCGCCGACGACGCCTGCCGCCAGCGTGCACCCGACGAACAGCAACGCGATCACCAGCACGGTCGTGACCAGGCCCAGAGTGCCCACCACGATCCGCGGCCAGGCGTGGGACTGGACGAACGACACCCACGCGGTCGAGCCGGACAGGCCGTCGTACGCGGTCGAACCGACCATCACGGCCACCGTGGCGACGAGTCCGGGGGCCGGCGGCAACGCGTCCAACCCGACGAGCGGCGCCCGGACGACCAGGGTGCCATCCACCCGCCGGCCGAAGGGTCCGACCAGCCCGTAGAGGCCCGACCAGGCCTCGAAGGCGTCCCCGCGATCGAACCAGGTGCTGCCGAAGACGAGCGCGGCGACCAGGTGAGTGCCGCAGTAGAGCCCCATCGCCCAGCGCAGGGTCGGCAGGGTGGCGTTGTCCGGGGCGACGAGTTCCAGCCAGGTGAAGGCGAGCAACCCGGCCGCCGCCGGCCACCAACCGAGCCGAGCCGGCAACGGCCGGATGCCGTCCCGGGGATCAAGGCCCATCGCGCGGTTCACCAGGGCGTGCCCGGTGCGGATCGGGTTCGCCAGCCGCCACAGCGGCCCGATCAGCACCGACACCGGGACGAGGCCGACCCAGAGCAGGACGTAGCCGATCCACGGCGCCGGGTTGCGGGCGTCATCCCTGCCGAAGACCAGGGCGAGCAGAGTCCAGGCGAAGGCGAGCAGGCCGATCGCGGCAACTGCCCGGCGGGTCCATGGGCGGTCCAGCACCCGGCGGGTGGCCGCCGGCAGCGGCCGGCCGGCCCGGGCGCCGTGCAGTCGTTGCTCCCGCCACAGCAGGCCGAGCGCGATGAAGGAGATCACCACGGCCAGTGCCGCGCCCGTCACGGTGAGGCCGAGGGGGAGCGGCAGGTCCTCCCGGCCGCCGATGCCATGCGCCGGGGCGGCGAGCGCGGACCGGCCGGCGGCCCGGAGCGCCGCCGTCACCGGACCACGAAGCGCAGGAGCCGCAGCGGCGGCTCGTGGGTCTCGACCTCGTAGACCCCGGCATCCTTGAAG